>JADGRP010000266.1 GCA_017880805.1 Burkholderiales bacterium | reverse complement strand
GAAGGAACGCGCCGCGCCGCCAGTGCGTCACCGGCGAAAAGGGGAAACCGATGTTGCTCAATCGTTCGATCACCGTGCAGTTCACGCTCGTGTTCGTTATCGCACTGCTGCTGGTCGGCGGTTCTTTTTTTCTGGTCCTCGAAAGCGTCTATCGCAGCGAGCTCAAGTCGCAGGCGGAGACGGTGGCCGATAATGTGGATGCATTCGGCAGCTGGGTTTCGCAATACGGCCGGGTGTGGGTGAAGGACGACAACAAGAGTTTTCTCGGCCAGGTAACGCTGGTCAATACGGCCGACGGCGCGGTGCCCCCCGACCAGTGGCATTTCTATTCCAAGAATCCGGCGCTGGCACAGCGCGAGTTTTCCGAGGTCGTCGAGAAGTCGGCGTCGCCGGCGAAATTCCGGATGACGTCGCACAATTTCATGAATCCGGTCAACAAGCCGGATGCGTTCGAGTCCAAAGCGCTGGACAAGATTCGCACCGGGCATCTGACCGAGTACTACGAAATATTGCCGGACAGTTTTCGTTACGCGCGCACGCTCTATGAAAAAGCCTCCTGCCTCGCCTGCCATGCAAGTGCGGCGAGCGCTCCGAATGACGTCAAGGAACGATACGGCGTTGAGCACGGCTACGGATTCAAGGAAGGCGAGGTGGCAGGCATCATCAGCGTCAGATTGCCGATCCGATCGTTCTGGAACGTCGCTTCCAGCGTCGTCGGTCCGATCCAGATCGCGCTCCTGGTGAGCGCATTTCTGATCTCGTTTCTGTTCATTCAATTTGCAGTCGTGCGCCCGCTGCGCAAGCTGACGCTGGCGGCGGAGAGAATTTCGACGGGCCAGGCCGCGGATCTCGGCGCGACTCGAATCCATCGCAAGAGCGGCAACGAGGTGCGCCAGCTCGTTCTCGCGGTCGAACGGCTGCGCGCAAGCATGATGATGGCGATCCAGCGTGTCGGCCGGCGGCCCCCGCCCACGTGAAGCCGTGTCCCTTCACTAGCGGAATAAACTTCAATCGAAGGGTGTATACAATGGCGCCAGGATTGCGGCGTTTGATTGACCTTTCATGGAGACACGAATGATGATTCGCAACGGCATAGCGGTCTTGATCGTCGGGCTGGCAGTCGCCGGCATCGCTTTCGCGCAAGCGCCCGCCCAGAAAATGGGCGGGATGATGACTAATAACGCAGGTATGACGCTGTACACGTTCGACAAGGATGCAGGCGGCAAGAGCGCGTGCAACGGACCTTGCGCCGGCAACTGGCCGCCGCTTATGGCAGGCGCCGATGACAAGGCGTCGGGCGATTGGTCGGTCATCGCCCGCGACGACGGCAGCAAACAGTGGGCGTACAAAGGCAAGCCGCTGTACCTGTGGTCGAAGGATCAGAAACCGGGCGACATGACCGGCGACGGATTCAACGGCATCTGGCACGTCGTCAAGGACTAACGGCGAAACTGAAGGCGGTGCGCCGCGCCGGATGATCGCGGCGTCATGCGCCGCCGGCGCGCAATGTCCGACACGCTTCCCGATCCTGATCTCATCGCTGCGTTACCGCGATTGCGGCGGTACGCGCGCGTTCTGACCGGCGATCTCAATCGCGCCGATGATCTGGTACAGGACACGCTGACCCGCGCCTGGGCCAAACGGCGGCTGTGGCGTTCAGGCAGCGATCTGCGCGCGTGGCTGTTCACCATCATGCACAACGTGCACATCAATCAGTTTTCGCTGCGTCAGCGCGAATTCTCGGAAGTCTCTCTCGATGCCGACGAAGGGCCGATGGTCGCATGGGAGATCCCGGTGCGCGCGACGCAATCCGACCGGCTTGAATTGGTCGAGCTGTTTGCGCAGATCGGCCGCCTGCCCGACGAGCAGCGCGAAGTGCTGCTGCTTGCCGCGGTTGAGGAGTTGCGCTACCAGGACATCGCGCAAGTGCTGGGTGTGCCGATCGGCACCGTGATGTCCCGGCTCAACCGCGCGCGCGAGAAGCTGCGGCGCATGACAGGCGGCGCCTATTCGGCGCCGCTCAAGGTCGTGAAATGAAAGCGGCGTTACCGTTGACCAACGACGATCTCCACGCATATGCGGACGACCAGCTCGCGCCGGAACGGGCTGCGCAGGTGGGTTCCGCGCTCGAGCGTGAGCCGGAGCTTGCGACGCGCGTGGCAGACATCCGGCATCAGAACGCGAGGCTGCGCGACGCGCTCGACGACTGGCTGGCCGAGGCGCTGCCGCGCGCCCTTGTCGACGCCGCGAAGCCACCGCGCTCGCGACGCGATCGTGGCGCACGTCGCGCGTGGCTGGCGTCAGGCTTCGCCGCCGCGGCGTCGCTCTTCATCGGCATCGGCCTCGGGTGGCAGTTCCGCGGCGAGATGCTGCAGCAGGCCGGAACACCGATCACTTTCTCCCGCCAAGCGGCGATTACCCACGCGCTTTATGCGACGGACGCGAATCGCCCGGTCGAGATCTGGGCCAACGAAGAAGAACGCATGGTTCGCTGGCTGTCGAAGCGGCTCAGCTTTCAGCTGCACGCACCGAATCTGAATGATGTCGGATTCGCGCTCGTCGGCGGCCGGCTGGTTACCGGCAATGAAAAACCGGGTGCGCTATTCATGTATGAAAATGCCGACAAGCAGCGCATCTCGCTTCTCGTTCGCAAGGACGGCGAGCCGACGCGGGAAACGGCATTCCGCTACGCGCTCGAGAACGGCGTCGGCGTTTTCTACTGGATCGACGACAGTTGCGGTTACGCGCTGTCGGGCAACCTCGACCGGGGGCAACTCCTCTCCATCGCGCGGGTCGTCTACGGACAACTCGCCGCGCTCGACGCCGCGGCGCCGAAATAGCGGTTCTTGTGCCACACGGTACCGGCGCACGGTAGCTGACGTGGCGATTGGCCAAAGATCCGTGCTGGAGGCGCGCATGCCGGCGCAAGTGGGTGACCGCCTCGCCGACGTCGACACTCCGGCGCTGATCATCGATCTTGTTGCGTTCGAGCGCAACATCGCGGCCATGGCGGAAGCAGTTCGCGGCAAGGGTGTGCGGCTCAGGCCGCACGCCAAGAGTCACAAGTGTCCGGAGATCGCGAGGCGCCAGATTGCTCAGGGCGCGATCGGCATTTGCTGCCAGAAAGTCGGCGAAGCGGAAGCGTTCGTCGCGGCCGGCATCACCGACGTGCTCGTGACCAATGAAATCGTCGGCGGGCACAAGCTCGCGCGGCTCGCGGCACTCGCCCGTTCGGCGAGCATCGGTGTGCTGGTCGATGATCCCGGCAACGTCGTCGAATTGGCGAAGGCCGCGGCGCACGCGGGCTCGACAATCGAAGTGCTGGTGGAGGTCGATGTCGGCGCTCATCGCTGCGGTGTGGCGCCGGGCGCACCCGCGCTCGAGCTTGCGCGCGCCGTCGCGTCACATGCGGCGGCGGGACTGCGCTTCCGCGGCCTGCAAGCCTACCAGGGCGCGGCACAGCATCTGCGACGGCCGGCGGAGCGCCGCGCGACCATTCTCCGCGCTGTGGAATGCGCGCGGGATACCAAAGTCTTGATCGAGGGCGCGGGTATGGCCTGCCCCACGGTGACGGGCGCGGGCACCGGCACCTATCTGCTCGAAGGCA
The DNA here is from genome assembly GCA_017880805.1 of Burkholderiales bacterium. Taxonomy (GTDB): domain Bacteria; phylum Pseudomonadota; class Gammaproteobacteria; order Burkholderiales; family Casimicrobiaceae; genus PALSA-1003. The sequence goes on along the minus strand of JADGRP010000266.1, from coordinate 6,549 downwards.
ACAGCGGCGTCTATACCGAGCTGCAGCCAGGATCGTACATTTTCATGGACGCCGACTATGGCCGGAACGAGCTCAATTCGAGCGAGCCGGTGTTTGCGCAAAGCCTGTACGTCTGGACAACGGTGATGAGCGCGCCCGCGGCCGACCGCGCGATTGTCGACGCCGGGCTGAAGGCTTTTGCGGTCGATTCAGGCTTGCCGCTCGTCGCCGATCGGCCGGAGCTGGAATGCACCAAGGCGTCCGACGAGCACGGCGTGCTGCAGGTGCCGATCGGCGCGGAAAAATTGCGCGTCGGCGACAAGCTGCGGTTGGTGCCCGGGCATTGCGATCCGACGGTCAATCTGTACGACTGGTTGGTGGGCGTGCGCGGTGGGCAGGTCGAATGTGTCTGGCCGGTAAGCGCGCGGGGCGCATTGTTATAGCTGCGAACGAATCCGGTCCTAAAGCGTTACCGTGCCGCGCGGCGTTCGCAGCATCGCCGCGAGGCGCGGTGTCACCGAGTAGGTGACTTTCAGCATTTCCGCCAGACCCAGTTCGCTAAGCGCCGCACGTATGGTCGCCGGTTCCGGATGCGCACCGGCCATGGTCACGACGCCGATGCGATCATCGGGTAACGCATCGGCCGGGTGCTTCGCGTCCGCCCACTCGATCAGCGTCGGGATCAAGCCCTCGCCGGGCAGATGTCCGTCGTCGGGTATGGTCATGCGCCAGGAGTACGACGCACGCGTCATCGGATAGACGAGACCATGATCGGATGGCAAAAGTCTTCGTGCGGCTTCGATATCGGCGCAGCGCGCGACCCAGTGAATCAGCCGCGGGCCTTGCGCGAGCGACGCGCGCATCGACGGCCGGTCGAGGTCGAACCATCGTGGGCGGTCCGGCTTGATGCCATCGGGGTCGATGGCGATCAACTCCAGATAGACTTTATTGCCCAGCCGCAGCACGCTGTTGTGCGTCCCCATCGCGACGTGCTTGCCGCCGCGCCGCGGCCGCACGCCGAGCAGCGACTCGAGGTGATCTTCGCCTTGCTCCAGCGTTGCCGCGGCGACCACCAGATGGTCGAGCGTCGCGCGCGGAAGCGTTGTCAGCGCGCCGATGGCCGCTCGTCGGCCGCGAAATCGAGCTCGACCTTGGCGCCGTTCGGATCGTGGACGAATACCTGCCACACGCCGGAGCCGGCCTGTTGCCGGCACACGTGCTCGATCTTCTCCCGCTCGAGCATGAAGAGCGTCGCCGACAGATCGTGGCCGGTGAAAGCCATATGATCGATGACGCCGGGCCTGAGCTCGTTCTTCGCCCGGCCGCCGACGATGTGCAATATCGGCTGGTCGCCGGCGTACAGCCACGCGCCGGGAAAGGTGAGGGGTGGCCTCCAGCCTGCCTTGAGTCCCATGAGATCGTCGTAGAAGCGCACGGTGCGCTCGACGTCGTCAGTCAGAATCGTGAAATGGTTCATGCCTGAAACTGCCATGTGATGCACCTCCGCGATCTTCGGTTTCAGAATCTTCCGGCGACGAATTCGGCAAGCAGCGCTGTCGCGTCCGGGGGATTCGGATCATTATAGGGGAACGTGCCGACGCCGCCGCTCCAAGCGTGGGCCAGACCCGTCACGCGCACTCTTCGCACCACTACGCGCCCGTCGCGGCGATAGTCGCTCACGGTCATAGTGCGGCCGGCGGCAAGCGTCGACGTTGTCTCATGGTCCGCGGGCGGCAGCACGTCCGGCGGACTTGGCTGTTGCGCGGGCTTGCCGTTGAACACGAGGTATTGCCTGACGAGCTGGATGGTGTTGATCTCGGCAACCACCGAGTCGTCCGCGCCGGCAATCGCCAGCAGCGGGACGGGCAGCGCGCGGCGCGGCGCGTCGGCGCGCGCGTCGGCGCCGATTCTTTCGTAGTCGGTGTCGGCGCCATGCGCGAGCACGCGCATGGCGGTGAGCGGAGCCGATGCGGCGCCGCACGCGACGCCTGAATGAACGAAGACGCCGGCGAAGAGCTTCGGGTGCCTCAAGCCCAGCACCGCCGCGAGGCAACCTCCGGCCGACATCCCGACCGCATACACTTTGCGTGGGTGAACGCGATAGGTCCGGCGCACGGCTCTTATTTGGGCCGCGACGATCGCCGCTTCACCCCTTCCGGCACTCGTCGCGTTGTCGAACCAGTTCCAGCACGACCACGGGTTGGCTTTCGCGACCTGTCGCGGAAGAAGCACCAACCAGCCGTTCGCGTCGGCGTGCGCGGCGATGCGTGTCGCGGCAGCGATATCTTCGGGTGGCTGTCTGCAGCCGTGCATCAGGACGATCAGCGGCCGGCGCCGCCATCCGCCGTAGCCTCGCGGAACGTAGAGAAGATACTCGCGCGAAGGCCAGACCCAGGGGCCCGACGCAAGCCACCCTCGCCATGAGAATTTGCTTCCGCTGATGAAGCGGCCGGGCTCAGGCGGCTTGCGACGAAAAATCCTTGCGAGGAGTTCGCGTGCGCGCGATCGCAGTTTTTCGAGCATCGATAGGTTCAGCGCCCGCGCCGACTACGGTGCATGCCGAAGGAGTGCTGACCTGCATCCACGCGCGATTGACGCAGGTGCGAATTCATTCGCGCGCACGAGCTGCTAGATCAACACGACGTCGTACTGTTCCTGCGTGTAGATCGACTCCACCTGCAGCGAAATCGGCTTGCCGATGAAGTCGCCGAGCTGCGCCAGGCTCTGCGACTCTTCGTCGAGAAAAAGGTCGATCACCGATTGCGAGGCGAGAATTCGAAATTCGCGCGCGTTGAACTGCTTCGACTCGCGCACGACCTCGCGCAGGATTTCGTAGCAAATGGTCTGCGCGGTCTTGATTTCGCCGCGCCCGCCGCACGTCCCGCACGGCTCGCACAGGACGTGCGCCAGGCTTTCGCGGGTGCGCTTGCGCGTCATTTCGACCAGGCCGAGCTGCGTGAATCCGTTGACCGTCAGGCGGGTGCGGTCGCGATCGAGCGCCTTGTTGAATTCCGCCAGCACAGCGGTTCGATGATCGGCGTTTTCCATGTCGATGAAGTCGATGATGATGATGCCGCCGAGGTTACGCAGGCGCAACTGGCGTGCGATGACCTGCGCCGCCTCGAGGTTGGTCTTGAAGATCGTATCGTCGAAGCTTCTTCCACCGACGAAGCCTCCCGTGTTGACGTCGACCGTCGTCATCGCCTCCGTCTGATCCATGATCAGGTAGCCGCCGGACTTGAGGGCGACCCGCCGCGCCAGCGCTTTCTGAATCTCGTCCTCGACGCCGTGCAGGTCGTAGAGCGGGCGGTCGCCGACGTAATGCTCCAGGCGCTCGAGGATGTTCCGCGTGTATTGCGAAGCGAACTCCTCCATCTTCTGAAACGTTTCGCGCGAGTCGACCAGGATGCGCGACGTTTCCTCGGTCGCCATGTCGCGCAGCACCCGTTGCGCGAGATTCAAGTCCTGGTAGATCAGCGACGGGAAGGGAACGGTGCCGGATTTTTCCGTCAGATCGCGCCAGAGCTTGGTCAGGTATTCGATGTCGTTCTGCATCTCCCGCTCGGTCGCGGTTTCGGCCATGGTGCGGATGATGAATCCGCCGGCCAGGCCTTCGGGCAGAAGCTGCTGCAACTTCTCGCGCAGATTCTCGCGCTCGACCTCGTCCTCGATGCGCTGCGAGATGCCGATGTGCGAGTCCTGCGGCAGAAACACCAGGAGCCTGCCGGCAAGGCTCACTTGCGTCGACAGTCGCGCGCCTTTGGTGCCGATCGGGTCCTTGGTCACCTGCACGAGCAGCGACTGGCCCTCGTGAAGGATGCGCTCGATCGGCTTGCTGTCGTGGCCATGTCCGTTCTGGCGATGTTCCCAGATGTCGGCGATGTGCAGGAACGCGGCGCGCTCCAGTCCGATCTCGATGAACGCCGATTGCATGCCGGGCAGAACGCGTGCGACCCGCCCCAGGTAGATATTGCCCACCAGGCCGCGCGCACTCGCGCGCTCCATGTGCAGCTCCTGGACCACGCCCTGCTCGAGCATCGCCACCCGGGTTTCCTGCGGCGTCACGTTGATGAGGATTTCGTGGGTCATAGCACCGGGAACCCGATCTTGGCCAGTATTTCGGCGGTTTCGAAAAGAGGCAGTCCCATCACGCCCGAATAGCTTCCGTCGAGATGGCTGATGAATGCCGCGCCCCGTCCCTGGATTGCGTAAGCGCCGGCCTTGTCGAAGGGCTCGCTGGTCGCCACGTAGCGCTCGATCTCGTCGTCGGCCAGCGCGCGAAACGTCACCCGCGATGACGAGACCGTGATGATGATCTCCTTGTTCCAGCGGACGGCCACCGCCGTGCTGACTTCGTGCGTCTGGCCGGAGAGGCCCCGGAGCATCTCCACCGCGCCCGCGGCGTCCTTGGGCTTGCCCAGCACCGCGCCGTCGAGCACTACCTCGGTGTCCGCGCCCAGCATCGGTTTCGGCGTAAGACCGCGCCTGCCCATCAGGTCCCATCCGACAGACGCCTTGGTCCGCGCAATGCGTTTGATGTATTCAAGCGGCAGCTCGTCCTTGCGCGGAGTCTCGACGATATCGCGCTTACGTCCCGCCGTCTCGCGCATCAGAAGCTGCGTGAATTCGACGCCGAGCTGACGCAGCAATTCCTGTCGCCGCGAGCTCTTCGACGCGAGATAGACTGAGGGTCGCTCGGCGGGCACGTTCTCAATGTTCATTCGCGATGATAGGGATGGCCTTGCAGCAGGCTTGCTGCCCGGTAGAGCTGCTCGGCAAGCATCACCCGGACCAGCCCATGCGGCAATGTTAACGCGGAAAGTGCGATGACGACATTCGCATCGCGTTTGACCTTTTCGGCAAGTCCGTCGGCGCTGCCGATCACGAAGGCCACGTCTAGCGCGGAATCGCGCCAGGCGGCAAGGGCCGAGGCGAGCTCGGCGGTCGTCCATGCTGGTCCGCGTTCGTCCAGCGCCACGACGTGGAAGCCCCGGGTCGCGGCGGCGATACGCTCTGCCTCGGCGGCGAGCACTTGCCCGGTGCTCTTGCCGCGATCGCGCGGTTCCGCCTTGATCTCCACGAGTTCCTGGTCCAGGCCGCGTGGCATGCGCCGGGCGTAGTCGGCGTACGCCTCGCCAACCCACGATGGCAGTCTGTGGCCAAGCGCGACGATGCGCAGCTTCATGGAATCGGACACGAGAGCGCGGGCATCTTCGCCCGCGAGGCCGCCGCGAGGCCTGTCAGGCGGCGGCGGGAAGCGGCGGCTTCGCGCGACGTCGTGCCACGGGAAGCGTCCACAGCTCCTCGAGGTTGTAATACGCGCGCACCGCCGGTTGCATGATATGGACGACGACCTCGCCGCCGTCGACCAGCACCCACTCGCCCGATTGCTCGCCTTCGACGCCGACGATGTTCGCTCCGGCGGCTTTGAGCGCGTCGCGGACATGATGGGCAAGCGCATTCACCTGCCGGTTCGATTCGGCGGTGGCGACGATCATCGTGTCGTACAGGCTGGTCAGCTTGCGGACATCGAGAACGGTGATGTCGCGGGCTTTGATGTCTTCGAGGGCGCTAACTGCGGTTTTCTGAATCTTGTTAAGGCGCATCCGGAGGGGGCCGATACAGTTGGTTGCGGTCAATATAAGCCAGAACCGAGGCCGGAAGCAAACCGCGAAGCTCGGCCCGGCCGGACGCGCCGCGGGCGAGCGCCGCCCGGATCTCGGTCGAGGAAATCGGCTGCGGGGTCACGCTCTCGCGGACGATCGCGCCTGCCAGTTGCCGCCAGAGTCGCGAGGGATCGGTCGTCAGTCGCCGATGCCACTGCTCCCGCAACGCGGGCGGCGCCGCCTCCGGCAAGGTCGGCGCTCCCGGCCTTTCCACGACCACCATATGTGCCAGAGTGAACAATTGCTCCCATCGGTTCCAGCCTGTCAGGCCCGCGAACGCGTCGCTGCCGATGATCAGCGCCAGGGGCCGCGTCACATCTTCGGCGTGAATCGCCTGCAGCGTAGCGACCGTGTAACTCGGTCCGGGTCGGAGGATTTCGCGCCCATCGGCGACCAATCCGGGGAATTCTGCGCAACCCAGCTCGGTCATCGCCAGTCTGTCCGCACCCGAGGCGACCGGAGGCGGCCGATGCGGCGGTATGCCCGCGGGAATCAGCCGCACCTGGAAAAGTCCAAGCGCTGCGCTCACCTCGGCGGCGAGCCGCAGATGACCGTAGTGAATCGGGTCGAAGGTTCCGCCGACGATGCCCAGCGTGCGGATCATCGACGCGCTGCCACTTGGGGTCCCAGTCTAGAGCTCATGCCGAGTCGCGCCCACGATCAGCGTTTCCTCGAGGTCGATGTCGGCCTGCAGCACCCGCATCACCTCGTCGTTGATCACGTCGGCTTTGCGCATTTCCATCAGCTCCTTGCGTTCGGCTTTGACCGCATCCAGCCAGATGTCGCGATGCGTGTCGTGCTGCGTATCGAGATGCTGCCGCCGGTCCGCATTTGCCGAGTGGCGCTGCAGACGATGCTCGTATTGGGCGAGGAGTGCCTGCGTGAACCTCGTTTCATCCGCGTG
>JADGRP010000047.1 GCA_017880805.1 Burkholderiales bacterium | reverse complement strand
TGTGCAGATATTCCGCCGTGTTCGGACCCATGATCTTGAAAATGTCCTGCATCGAGAACATCACGCTGTACGACTTCAGTTCGTGCTCCAGAACCACAACGTCCGCGTAGTTCTGATCCGTGCAATATCCCAGCGCCTTCCCGCCGCTGGCGTCCCAGATGGTGCGGGAGTTGACGATCGTGTAGCCGGCCTCGGTGCCCATAGCCTTGCCGTTCGCGTCCCGGTTCGCCCCGGCGATCGCCTCCGGCCAAGCCTTGCCGTCGCGGAATCGCGGCGAGTCGTCTTTCGGAAAAACCACTGGAGCGGGCGCCGGAGAGTCCCGGTCAATGATCGGCGCTCCGAAAGCAATCAGTCCCAGAACAATCGAGTTCGTCGACGCAATCTTCGCCGCCGCCTCACGGCTGGTCCAATCTTTATTAGGAAGGTGCACGAAGCGCCTCACTCCGGCGTCGACAGCAGCCACCGTCGCCGGCGTGCTCACTGCGTGAACATTCACCTGCACTCCCGCCTTGGCCGCCTCATCCACTACGGCTTTGAGTACTTCGATTTCCTGCGGAGTCGGCCCCGGCTCCGGCGTCAGCGCGATCTCACCCGTATGCTTGATCCCTTTGGCAGCCATCGCACGGATCGCCGCGCGAGCCTCCTCGGGAGTGCCTTTTAAGTTGATGCGCTCCGAGGGAATAATACGCGGACCATTGATCATTCCCGATTCAATGTGATCCCGCAGCGCAATGCTGCCATCCCCCGGACCGCCGCCCGACAACACGGTAGTGTATCCCGCTTCGAGCAGCGACTGCATCTGCGCCTTCTCGTCCGGACCCGTATTAATGTGCTTGTGCGCGTCGATGAAGCCCGGCAGCGCGCTCATACCCTTGGCGTCGATGATCTTCAAGCCCTTCGTGTCGGCCTTGCCCGCTCCGGCCGAAACGATCTTCCCGCCCCGCACAATTATCGTGCCCGACGGCACAACCGTCCCGTTGCCCACGATAATGCGCGTGTTCGTAATCGCCACATCCTGCGCGAAACATGCCGCGGCCCCGACGCTCAGCAGCAAAGATAGAAATACTTTCATCCAAAGCCTCCCAGTTCCTTGCTAGCGTAGCGCACTCCCCGTTGTAGCGCGGGCGGGGCCTGTCGAGCCCCGCTTTTCAACATGATTGCTTTAGTGCGCCGCGCTGGTGTCGCCCGTCGAGGTCGAGTTAAAGACGAGCTTCGTATCGGAGCCAGCCAGACGAATTTCCTTAATCTTCGAATCCGCGGAGGAGACTTCCGTCGACGAAACCTTGCGGTCGCCCTTTTCCACGCTCACCGGCGCCTCGACCACCGTCTTGCCGGAGGTGAAGACAGCGTTGCTACCCTGCACCGCCAGCTTGTAAACTCCCGGCTTCAGTTGCGTGGCTCCTGCCCAAGTGGGCGAGGTGATGGTCACCTCGTAGCTCGCAGCGCTCGCGATGCCTAGCGCCACGATTCCCAAGCCGAAGATCAATTGCTTTAAATTCATGTTTACTCCGTATGATTTGGATGGATTTGTGGGGAAACACCCTCGCGGGTACTTCCCAATCCAATGGTCTCATGCAGGTAACTCCTGGGCTCACTGCCGAATGAGTAAGTGCGAAGCCCTCCATTTGGCGTGGAAATTCGCTGCCTCGAAAGTTATAATGTATTGCTCCAAGTCGGTACGTGCTCGAGATTTACTGCCAGCCGCCGCCGAGAGCACGATAGAGCTGCACCACTGACAGCACTTCCTGCTCTCGTAGTTGCGCCAGCGCCAGTTCACCCTGGAAGCGATTGCGCTCCGCGTCGAGCACTTGCAGATAGCTGTCGAGCCCGCCCTGATAGCGCAGCGTGGACAGACGTGAAGTTTCTCGCAGCGCTTTCAAGAGCAACTCCTCCTGCGCCCGCTGCTCGCTGGTCTTGCGGTACCCAATCAGCGAATCGGACACTTCCCGGAAAGCCGTCTCGATCGTCTTCCGGTATGTGGCCAGCGCCTCCCGCTGCTGCGCTTCCGTCAGTCGTACGTTCGCACGAACACGCCCCGCATTGAACACCGGTAAATCGACAGCCGGCGTCGCGGCGTTCCACAGCCGCGCTGGCCCCGTGAACAAATTCTCCAGCGCGCGGCTTTGCCCGCCCAGAAATCCAGTCAGGTTGATCTGCGGAAAATATTGCGCCTTGGCCACCCCGATCTGCGCGTTAGCCGCGATCAATTCCTGCTCTGCCTGGCGAATGTCGGGACGCCGCTCCAGCAGCCCCGAAGGTAGCCCTGCCGGCACTTCCGGCGGAGCCGTCAATTCCTCCAGTGTCTTGCCGCGCGGAATGTCTCCCGGATGCTGCCCTAGCAAAAGACTAAGCGCATTCTCCGTCTGTGCGATCCCACGCTCCAGCGCAGCGATCTCCGCCGTCGCCGTATACAGCAACTGTTCCGCTTGATGTACGTCCAACCCCGTAGCCGCGCCGCGATTCTTCCGCAAAGTAGTCAGCCGAAGATTATCCTCGCCCACCTTGCGATTCTGCTTCGCGATATCCAGTTCCAGATCCAGCTCCCGCAACTGAAAGTATTGCGTGGTCACGTCGGCGATCAACGTCGTCACAACGCCGCGCCGTCCTTCTTCGCTCGCCAGATATTGCCCGCGCGCCGCTTCGTTGAGCCGCCGCACCCGCCCCCACACGTCCAGCTCCCAGCCCAGCGAGAATCCCGCCTGCGTGTAACTCGAGTCCAAGCTAGCGCCCGCCGGAATGAACCGGTTCGCACCGATACGCGAGCCGCGGTTCAGATTGAACCCGCCCGTAGCATCGATATTCGGCAGCCGCGCCGCCTGAATCACTCCCAACTGCGCGCGAGCTTCCAGCACCCGCTCAGCCGCAATCTGCAGATCGAAATTCTGTTTGAGCGCCGTGTCTACCAGGCGCGTGAGAGTGTCGTCGTGAAATAGATCGAACCACTTGGTATCGGCCAGAGACTTCGCCTCCACCGTCCCCTGGTCCCCGCGAAACTGCGCAGGCGCAGGCACCGCAGGCCGCGAATAATTCGGCCCCACCGCGCACCCCGCGAGCAAGAGCGCCGGCACCGCCGCGAACGCATCCCTCAAGGCCCGCCTCAACGGTCCCCTCCCGCCGTAACCGGAGTCGGTTCCTCGATCCGCGGCTTGCTCGATCCGCGGTGCGCGATCCGCTCCACCACCACAAACAAAACCGGCACAAAGAAGATAGCCAGCAGCGTGGCCGCGATCATGCCCCCGAATACCGTGGTCCCCAGCGCGCGCCGCGAAGCCCCGCCCGCACCGACGGCCACTAACAGCGGCGTCACTCCCAGGATGAACGCGAAAGACGTCATCAGAATCGGACGCAACCGCAAATGTGCCGCTTCGATCGCCGCGTCCTGAATCGTCATCCCCTCGGCGCGCCGCAGCCGTGCATATTCCACGATCAAGATAGCGTTCTTCGCCGCCAGACCAATCAGCGTAACGATGCCGATCTGCGTATAGATATCGTAGTCATAATCCCGCAAGTAAACCGCCAGCAACGCGCCAAACAACCCCAGCGGAACCGCCAGCACGACAGCGAAAGGAATTGACCAGCTCTCATACAGCGCCGCCAGGAACAGAAACACCATCACCCCGGCAAAGCCGAACAAGTATCCCTCTTTCCCTTCGGAAAGCTTCTGCTGGAAAACTGTCCCCGTCCATTCGTAACCGAACCCAGTCGGCAGATTGCGCTCCCCGATCTGATCCATGGCTGTAGCCGACTGCCCCGAGCTATAGCCAATCGCATTCTGCCCCACGATCTTCGCCGTGCGGAAGCGGTTGTAGCGGTAGATCACTTCCGGCCCAGCCATCGGCTTCGCCTTCACCAGCGTACTCAGCGGAACCATGTCGCCGGTGGAAGTCCG
>JADGRP010000265.1 GCA_017880805.1 Burkholderiales bacterium | reverse complement strand
CGCTGATGGAAGATCAGATGGCCGGCGTGCCGGGTGCGAAGGAAGCCAAAGCGGTGATGGCGATGATGCCCGACCTCAGGCAGGCGCAGAATTTGGTTAGCGCGATGCAGGGTGTCATGGCATCCGGTGCACCGGCGTTTTCCTCGATGCAGCGGGTCATGGGAGATTTCGCGCGCATGGCGCAGCAATCGATGCCCGGCACCAAGCGCTGAAGTGTCCGCAAGGTCGGGCAGTGTGTGGGTCAGGCACAGCGCAGCGCAGCTTGCGTGGGATGTTTGCGTGTCCTCGCCGTAGTGGCACCGGAAAGTAGTGGCGTGTCGATTTCCGATGGGGCGACGCACGGCTGCGACTCCGCCGCGGCGAACGTCGAGCCGCGCACGCCGATGGGAATGCATCCGCCCATGCACGCGAGCGTGGCGCACCACACGGGTAAGAACAGCAGCATTTTCATCGACCGCTCCGCGGGGCGACTTCCGCCTGTTGAAAGGGGGGCGCAGGTCGTTCGACAGCGGCCCGAGCACATATTGCGCTCAAGATGGCGGAGATGCTCGAATTTGGCACGGGTGCTCGCCCGCACGATGGGTGTCCAAGCTGCAAACGGGGCTTGATCGAATAGCGCATGGCTGCGTGCGCTGGTCAGCGCTCAGCCGTCATAGCCCACGCGTTTGAACATCGCCTTGTTGACCGACTGGCGCAGCTCGAGGAAGTCCGCCCATGGGTCGGACTTGAGCGCCGACAAGCGTGGTGGGATCGTACGCAGATTGAAGTGATCGAAGCGCACGTCCTCGGTCAGTTCGTCCCAGGCGATGGGCGTCGCGACCGGCGCATTGGCCCTGGCGCGCAGCGAGTACGGTGCGATCGCAGTGGCGCCTTCCGCATTGCGCAGATAGTCGATAAAAATTTTCCCTTTGCGCCGGGATTTTGACATCACCGCGATAAAGCGGTCAGGAAATGTTTGGGCCATCAAATTCGCGATCGCCTTAGTGAATCCTTTCGCCTGCTCCCAATCGAGGGTCGCGCGAATCGGCACCACGACGTGCAAGCCCTTGCCGCCGGTGGTCTTGAGAAATCCAATGAGACCCAGGTCGTTGAGAAGCGTGCGCGAGACACCGACCGCCGCCACGAGTTCATCCCAGCCGACCGCGTCGTCAGGATCGAAATCGAAGATGAGCCGATCGGGTCGGTCGAGGCGGGGCCTGCGCGATCCCCATGGATGGAGTTCGAGCACGCCCCATTGAACCAGGGCGACGAGCGCCGACACCGAGTTGGCGGACATGTATGTTGCCTTGCTGCCGCCCTCCGGCACCAGGATGCGCTCCACTGCGGGGTTGATGCTCTTGGGCGCGTGTTTCTGGTAGAAGCACTCGCCCTTCCAGCCGTCAGGGCAGCGCACGAGGCTCAACGGCCGCTCCCGAAGGTGCGGCAGTATCCATTCGCCGATGTTTTCGTAGTATCGAGCGAGGTCCTGTTTCGCGAGCTTCGCTTCGGGATACAGCAACTTGTCCGGGTGCGACAACTTCACCCCCGCGACAGTGTCGGAAGTCTCGACCGATGCCTTCGCGTTCGCGGAGCTGACTGCTGCAGCCTTCCGCCGCGGCGGCGCAGACGCAGGCTTGGTTACAGCCTTGGCGCGCTTGGTCGCGGCCTTCGCGCGCGTCGTCTCCATGTCGTGGACCGGCCGTTCTCGAACGACATCGGCCGCGTTTTTGTCTTCGCGAAGCCCCTGGAACGATGGGTGGCGCAAAGTGCCGTCCTGCGTCCATTCCGTGAATGAGACTTCGGCGACCAGCCGAGGCTTCACCCAATGCGCACCCTTGGCCTCGAAACCTCGCGGCGGGTTCACGAACGAGCTCGAGCGCTGCACCAGACTATCGAGCTTGCTTCGCAACGACGCCAGCATGCGATCGTTGAACCCGGTTCCCACCTTGCCCGAATAACGCAAATTGCCGCCTGGCTCGTACACGCCTAAAAGCAGCGCGCCGAAGCCGCTGCGGCTTCCCTGTGGATCGGTAAAGCCGCCGATGACCATTTCCTGACGTTGCGCACATTTAACCTTGACCCAATCGCGGGTACGTACTCCGCAACGGTAGGTCGAGTCGGCGCGCTTGGACACGGTGCCTTCCAACCCCAACGCGCACGCCTGCTTGAAAAACTCGGCCCCGGAGCCGCGCACGTCGACGCTGAAACGCAACTGCGTCGCCGTTTCCGGTATTAGGTTGCGCAACAGTCGCTTTCGCTCGCTGAGCGCTACGCCTTGAAGGTCGTAGCCGTCGAGGTAGAGCACATCGAATACGAAATAGACGAGGTGTTGTCCGGCCGGATCTGAAAGCGCGTTTTGCAGCGCCTGGAAACTCGTCCGCCCGCGGTCATCGACGACAGTGACCTCACCGTCGAGCCACGCGGACTCGAGGCCGAGTCCGCCAACCGCGTCGGCGATTCCGCCAAGTGCACCGGTCCACTTCTTGCCGCTGCGCGAGAATATCGTCACTTTGCCCTTGTCGATCCGACAGAGCATGCGGTAACCGTCGAATTTGACTTCGTGCAGCCATTCGTCGCCCGGCGGTATGGCATCGACCAGCGTGGCGAGCATCGGCGAAAGCGAGGCCGGCAGCTTGGCGACTCGGGCACCAACAATCGCCGACGGGCCGGTTGCGCTTTGGCGAGATTTGACCGGCGACGGTTTGGCGTTGCTTACCGCGCCGGCGCGCACGTTCGCTGCCACCGACTTGTTGGAGTTCCAGACGTGCTCGCGCTGCTCGGCGATGTCCTCCAGGCTCCGCCCGGAGAGAACGCTTTGCGGCGCATCGTCGACGATACGGGCGTCGGCGCCGCGTTGCGCGAACGAGTCGTTTTCCTTGATCAGCAGCCATGCCTTGTCACCGCTCTTGCCGCCGTACTTGCTGCCATGCGTCTTCACCAGCGTCCAGCCGCCCTTGAGCTTCTTGCCATCGAGCTCGAACTTGAGATGACCCTTGGCATAGCCCGCGACCGGATCGCCTTCCGGGGTCCACGTTCCGCGATCCCACAGCAATACCGTCCCTGCTCCGTATTGCTTCGCCGGAATGATGCCCTCGAAGGATCCGTACTCGATCGGGTGGTCTTCGACGTGCAGCGCCAGGCGCTTGTCGGCCGGGTCGAGACTGGGACCTTTGGGAACGGCCCAGCTCAACAGCACTCCGTTGAGCTCGAGCCGGAAATCGTAGTGGAGATGACTGGCGGCGTGTTTCTGGATGACGAACGACAACCCCTTGGATGGTCGGGACAAAACGCGGCCGCGCGGTTCGGGGGTGATCCCGAAGTCGCGCTTTTCGCGGTACCGTTGCAGGGCCATGGCGCGCCTCCTTCGCGAGTATCTGAGTGCGTTGGGCGGTGTGCCTTAAGCGCGCTTGCGCTTGGCCGGCGCCTTGGCCGAGCCGCGAGCCGCGGCGACGACGCGGAGCGTGGGCTTGCCGGTCGGCTGCGCTTTGGGCGAACGCCTCGGGTCAGCAGTCCTGTGCCGTGGACCGCCCTTGCCGAGGCTTTGCTTGAGGAGCAGAGCCAGATTGATGATCTGTGCCGACCGCGGCGCTTCGCTCTTCTCGGCGTCGGGCTCGGTAATCTGCTTGGTTTCGCCCTTCTTGATTTTCTCTTTGATACGCCGCATCAAGTCCTGATGATACGTGTGCTTGAATTCGCCAGGTTTCCAATGCTCGGTCATGTCGTCGATCAGCCGCTTGGCCAGATCGACCTCCTTGGTTGTGACGTGCGCTCCTTTCAATCCCTCCGCCGGCAGCGCGAAATCCTTGGTCGTGCGCAGCTCGTCGGCGTAGCGCAGTGTGTTGAGCATCAAAACCTTGCCCACCGGCACGACCGCGGCGAGGTGCTGCGCCGTGCGTATCACGACTTGGGCGACGGCAACGCGGCCGGTTGAGCGCAGCGTCTCCCGCAGAAGCGCATAGACCTTTTCTCCATGCTCCGTCGGCACGAGATAGTACGGCGTCTCGAAATATTGAGGCGAAATTTCGCCCGCCGGAACAAATGCCTCGATATCGATCGTTTGCGATGCCTTGACGTTTGCGCGCCGGAAATCCTCGTCGGAAAGCACCACATACTGATCCTTTTCGTACTCGTAGCCCTTGACGATGTCGTTCCACTCGACTTCCTTGCCGCTGCGCTTGCTGTAGCGCTTGTATCCAACCGGCGAAAAATCGCGCTTGTCGAGCATCGAAAACTTGAATTCCTTGCGCTCTTCCGCAGGATAAAGCTCGACCGGGACATGAACCAGGCCGAAGGTAATGGCACCTTTCCACAGGACGCGCGCCATGGCTATGCCCTTTCTTGCTGCTGTTTTATTTCGACGGTGATGCATTCGACGCAAAGTCCGAACGCCGTGGTGCGCACGATGAGCGCCCCGCATTCGTAGCACGAGAGGAGGGGCCATTCTCCGGACAGCCGGCAGCCGTCGGATCTGCAACTTGTCAAGTCGCACCAGTGCATGTCATGAGGGCAAACGAACATGGTTCGCGTCAGAGAAGGAGCAGCGTCAACTCTCGCCGATCTGCTTTCGGCATTGTATCGGCTTTGTTCTTATTTCCGCGTCGGATGTGCGTACGTTCGCCGTAAGAGCGCGGCTGACGCGCCGCGATCTGCGGACCGCCGCAGGACTGCCAGGTGTGGATCAGTAGCGAGATCCGCAGACCAAGAAACTTCGCGTATTGCGCATTGGAAAATCCGCATACGAAGTTGCGATCGAAGTACACGATCATCGCCGGGACGTTCTCGGTGACCAGGTGGAGCTGCATCTCGCTCGAGTGAACCGCCGTCTCGGCACGATCCAGCGCTGACATGTCCGGCGTGGCCGGCCGAAGGCTCGCCGGCGCCTCCTTGGAGACCCCGGCAAGGGGGACTCCGTTGCGATGCTTATTTTCGGCCATCGGATCACGGGCAATTCGGAGCAAGCCCGATGCCGTGGAGGCGGAGCCGGCGCGTTCGAGTGCCCAGGGCCGGAGTCGAACCGGCACGACGCGTTTCGACGTCGGCAGATTTTAAGTCTGCTGTGTCTACCAGTTTCACCACCCGGGCAACGTGATCATTGTAACGGCGGAGCCTTGGCATTGCGAGGCAATGCACACCGTCATCCTGACCTCAACCCGCTTCGTCGCTCTTGCTCACCGTTTCCGCGACGTCGCGAGGATCGATGCCAATCAGCCGCGAGACGCGAATTTCGACCCCGGGTTGCTGAAGCTTCGCGACGCGTTCCTGCAATTGACGATCGGTCACCGTCATGCGGCTGCGTTGCCGAACGTATTCGGCCCAGGACGAAATGATGTAGCGCTCGACGAAACAGTCCTGCTCGGCGATATCGCGGAACACGCGCCAGTCGTCTGCACCATTGCGGCGGCGCGTCCGCTCGATGGCGTGAATCGCGAGCAGGAAGGCTTTTGCGTTTTCCGGCGCGATCCGATACTCCACCTGTATCAGTACGGGTCCGTCGTCAGGTCGCGGCGGCACCGCAAGGCCCAGATCCGGCAGTTGGGCGCCGGGCGTCACGTCCGCGTCATTGCCCAGGCGCACGCGAACCCGGTAATTGAGAATGAGCAGAAGCACCATCACGCCGGCCGATGCGGCGAGCGCGATACGAATGCCGAACAGCGACGCCAACGAACCCCAAGCGGCGCTTCCCAGCGCAAGACTTGCCTGCACGGCGACCAGGTTCATTGCGACCGCGCGTGCTCGCACCCATGCGGGCGCGGCGCTTTGCGTCCCGGCCGACAGACTGGCGAGTACGCCGACCCACGCCGCGCCGGCGCCGAACATGCCAACCAACGCGACTATCGTCAAGGTAGTGGATGCGATCAGCACGGTGGCGGCCACCCACAGCAGGGTGGCCGAGCTGACCACGGTATTGAGCGATACGCGCTGAATTTGCCGGGAAATCATCATGGCGCCGATAACGGCGCCGGTGCCGAATCCCGCCGAAAGCAGACCGAAGCCGCCTGCGCCGAGCGCGAGCTGGTCGCGCGCGATCACGGGCAGCAGCGCCCACAGCGCGCTCGCGCAGACGCTGAAGCTCAGGTTGCGGACGATCAGCGCCCGCATCAACGGTGAGTGGCGGGCATAGCGGAGCCCACTGCGCACACCGGAGAACAATCTCTCGGGAACGCCGGGAAGAGCAGGAGCGGTTTTTTTCCAAGCCCTCACCGCGATGATCGTTACCAGGAAAAAGCACGCGCTTGCGATCGAGGCGCTACCGGTGCCTATCCACGCGGCGATCGCGCCCGCCAGCGCAGGACCTATGGCGCGCGCCAGATTGAATGCGACCGCACCGAGTGCAACGGCACGCGGCAAATCCTGACGCGACACGAGATCGTTGACACTCGCCTGCTGCGCGGGCAGGTAAAAGGTAAAGCCCGCGCCGATAAGAAAGGTCAACGCCAGCAGCGTCAGCGGGCCGATCAGGCCGAGCAGTGTTGCGATACCCAGGCTGACCGTCGCCGCGAACAGCACCACCTGAGTCATCAGAACCAACCGCCGCCGATCGACAATATCGGCCAGCGCGCCGGCCATCAGGCCGAACATCAGCGAAGGCGCGGTGCTGGCCGTCTGTACCAGCGCAACCATGAACGCCGACGGTGTCAGCGTCGCCATCAGCCATGCCGCCACCGTGGCTTGCATCGTGTAGCCCAATGCGGCGGCGATGGACCCGGCATAAAAGAGCCGGAAGCGGCCGTGGCGCAGAGGCGAAGCGCGAAATACGTCGGCTACCAGCGAGGCGGTGGTCACGGACAAGGCCAAAGGTCGGGATGGGCCGTCATTGTAAGCAACGGCTGCGGTTGTGCCGAAGGTCAAAGGCGTCGAAAGTGTCTTGCAAGAAAGCCGGTCGCTTCCGTGAGCGTCGACGAAACGGCTTCGCCGGCGCGAGTTTTGGCCTTGCCGGCCTCAAAACCCCTTGCCTAATCGAACGATCGTTCGCTAGACTGGCGCCATGCCGATCGGTCAGGAAAAATGTGTCGACTACCCGGGCTTCGAATGCGCGGTTTGTGGCCATCGCCGTTTCTATCGCATTCTGATCCAGCGCGAACACCAGCCTGCGTATCGAACGGCCTTTTATGGCTGCGTCGGCTGTTCGGCAATGTTTACGGACCCCTACAAATTCACCCAGAGCGTGCAGTCCGCGGGCGGCAAATTCGGCTCGTCGACCTACGGACGCTCCGGAAGTTGACGGTTCCGCGCCGCAAGCCGGCGCGCCTTTCTGGGTGGATTCTCGACGGCACGTTGGCGATCGGGTTCCTGTGGCGTTGCGATGTCGATACATCGGCGGTCGAGCGGCGTGCTGACTCCAAGTAAGCCAAGGACCGGCATGAGGTAAAATCCGCAGCAGCCGGGCCCGCGACCCTTCGCGATTGAGTGGCCAATCCAGTGTCGCAAGACACCGTTCGTGCGCCGAGGGCGGCGCGCAGTTGTGCGCCACCACCATCATCTGAAAACAAAGACATGACCGAGCGCATCAAGGGGGTCCTATCTCCCGTTCTGACCCCATTCAAAAGCGGCTACGGCCCCGACGCGGAGCGGTTCATCAACCACTGTCGATGGCTGCTGGCCAACGATGTCAGCCTCGCCGTCTTCGGGACCAATTCCGAGGCGAACTCGCTTTCCGAAAGTGAGCGTGCCGATCTTCTCGATCGCCTGGTCGACGCCGGAATTGACCCGCGGCGGCTTATGCCGGGGACCGGCTGCTGCTCGCTGACCGAAACGGTTCGCCTCACGTCACAGGCCGTGAAGCTCGGCTGCGCCGGTGTTCTGATGCTGCCACCCTTTTATTACAAAGGCGTCACTGATGAGGGTTTGTATCGCAGTTTCGCGGAAACGATCGAGCGCGTGGGCGACAAGCGCTTGCGAATCTATCTGTACCATATACCGCCGGTGGCCCAAGTCGGCATCAGTTTGGGCTTGATCAATCGCCTGCTCAAAGCCTATCCGGAAACGATTGCCGGCATGAAGGATTCATCCGGGGACTGGAACAACACCAAGGCAGTCCTGGATCAATTCTCCAAGGCCGGATTCGACGTGTTCGTGGGCAGCGAGACTTTTCTGCTGGCCAACATGCGCAACGGCGGTGTGGGAGCGATCAGCGCCACCGCCAATGTCAACCCGGCGAAGATCGCCGCGCTCCATCGAGAATGGGCGTCGGGCGACGCCGATGCGATGCAAGGGAGCCTCGACAGCGTGCGCAAGATCTTCGCCCAATTGCCGATGATCGCCGCAATGAAGCGCGCTGTCGCCCACTGGAAGAAAGACGAAGATTGGTCCCGGGTCAGGCCGCCGCTCGTCGAAATCGCGCCGCGCGAGTCGACGACGCTCATCGAGGCGCTGCAGGCGGCCGGTTTCGACATGCCTGGCATTTGAAATTACGACCCTGAGGCAACGTTTATGACTACCAAGAGACTTATCCGCACGGTTGCAATCATTGTCGCGACGTTTTCGACGAGTTTCATCGCGGGCGGCGTGGCCGATCGACACGCCGTTGACCAGAGAGAAGGAGCGCAGGCATGAACACCAACGAGGAACTTCAGGCGACCATTGCGAAGCTGATACGGCCAGGCAAGGGTATCCTCGCCGCCGACGAGAGCTTGCCGACGATCGGAAAGCGCTTCCAGCCGCTGAGCATCGCCAATACCGACGAGAACCGGCGTGCGTACCGCTCGTTGCTGTGTACTGCGCCGGGCGCCGAAGAATTTATCAGCGGAGTCATCCTGTTCGAGGAAACGCTGGGCCAGCGCGCCGACGATGGAGCGCCGCTGCCGGAGGTCCTCCAGCGACGCGGCATTGTGCCGGGCATCAAGGTGGATAAAGGCACGACGCCGCTGGTCAATGCGCCCGGCGACCTGATTACCCGCGGCCTCGATGGCCTGCCCGAGCGTCTCAAGGGCTACAAGGCCCAGGGAGCGCGCTTCGCCAAATGGCGCGAGGTCTACGGCATCACCGACGGCAATCCCACGCTGCTGGGCATCGAGGCCAACGCGGAAGCATTG
>JADGRP010000264.1 GCA_017880805.1 Burkholderiales bacterium | reverse complement strand
GGCCGGCGGCATACGTTTTTTCCTGATAGTCGACGGTCAGCGGGAAAAAGTCCTGCCCGGGCTTGGCCTTCTTGGCGGCGACGGCGGTGACCAGCACCACGCTGTCGCCAAGGCTTACCAGCACGGCCCCGCCTGCCTGGCGAGCGATCTCGCCGGTTTCCAGCGTCAGCGTATGCTGGCCATAAGGCATCGATTTCTTGGTTGCGGTTGGCACGTTTATCCTCGGTATCCGAAAGCAACAATGGCCGCTTTACGCGCGGCCATTGGCACCTTAATTGTTCAGCAGAGTCATCGGCTTGTTGCCAAATGAGTTGAATACATACGATTCGATCGATAGCAGTCGCGAAGGCAGCGTGAGGCGTGCATAAGCGCTGCAGGTTGCCGCGCAGATGCTACTTGCGCAGCCCCAGCTTCTCGATCAGTACGCGGTAACTGTCTGAATTGCGGGTCTTCAAATAGTCGAGCAGCTTGCGCCGCCGCGACACCATCCGCAGCAGACCGCGCCGCGAGTGATGGTCTTTGACGTTGCTCTTGAAGTGATCATTGAGGCCATTGATGCGCGCGGTCAACAGCGCGACCTGAACCTCGGGCGAACCGGTGTCGCCCGTTGCGCGCTGATGCTCGGCGATGACCTTCGCCTTGTCCTGAACCGTGACTGCCATGCTTTGGTACTCCAACCTTGCGAAAGAGCGGAATTGTAACTTGAAAAGTGCTTAGGATTCAAGCGATTCGATAGATGGGTAGAGGGTCACGCGAAAGCACAGTTGCAAGTGGCGCTCATTGTAGTTTTTCCTTCTCGGGCGTTGCCACTGGGTCGAGCCGCTTCTTCTTCAGGAAGTCATAGAGGCCGCTTGCAAACGCTTGCGCACCTCCGATCGGCATCACGAGACGCCCTATGACGATGCGATTTACTGGCCCCGGATTGATGGCATGGTTAACGCGCAGAGCCGTGAAGGTGACGTGTATGTTTCCCGCATTAACGAAGAACCCATATGCCTCGTCAGCGAAAACTTCTGGCGCATGGGGATTGTCAATATATTCTATCCTGGGTACTTCTACTTGGTTCGTCATGAGTAACGTTGTTCCTTTTGGTGTGGGGCGCTCGGATGATGGCGGTTCTACCTGAAAGAAGGTCGCCCGAGGCTGCTATTGGTATCCGCCATCGTCACAACTTCTTCCACCGTCCAAACGTGGGTGTACCCCGCGCGCCCTCGAAAGAGCCGAGTTGTGCTTTCAAACTAGCTCACTACCGACAGGCGGACTCGGGTCACTATGAGTCTCGCTGGATGTCGCGGCGGCGGTCAGTCTCCGCGGCCTCACGGTTCCGTCGATCGCCACCGCGATGCCGGCGAATGCATCCGCTGCATAGACTCGATATGTGGCGTCGAGGAGCGCCGCGCGCGTGACTGCCTGCCCTTGCGCGAAACGCTTCGCCTCGATGGCCTCGAGATCGATCCGAGGCAGCGACGCCACCAATGTGTCCGGCGGAAGGAGACGGTCGTCGCGCTCTTCTTCGCTCAGGTTCGCGAGCGTTTCCAGAGCGCAGCTTGCGTCCAGCTTCAGGCCGCCGGTCTCCGTCCTTCGCAGTGCCGCCAGATGCGCGCCGCAGCCAAGCGCCGATCCGATGTCTTCGGCCAGGACGCGCACATAGGTACCCTTGCCGCAGCGAATCGTGAGACCGATGTCGGGAGGCCTCCACGCGTCGAGCGTCATCGACCATACGACAACTTCGCGCGCGGGACGCGGTATCTCGATACCTTCGCGCGCATATTCGTAATAGTTGCGGCCCTGATACTTGAGGGCGGCGTAGCGTGGAGGAACTTGCATGAGGCGGCCGATGAAGCGCGGCAGGACCGCCTCGACGTTGTGTCGGGTCACCGACACAATGCGCTGTTCCACTACCTCGCCTTCCGCATCGCCCGTGGTCGTGGTCGTGCCAAGCCGAATGGTCGCGGCATAGGTCTTGTCGGCATCGAGCAGCATGTGCGCGAACTTGGTCGCTTCGCCGAAACAGATCGGCAACAGGCCGCTTGCGAGCGGATCGAGCGTTCCGGTGTGGCCCGCCTTTTCAGCGCGAAACAGGCGCTTCGCCTGCTGGAGCGCGGCGTTGGAGGACAGTCCGACAGGCTTGTCGAGAAGCAGGACGCCGTCGACGCGGCGGCGCAAAAGCGGCGCCGTTCTGGACGCGCGCATTGCGGGTCAGCTCGGAGGGTGCTTGCGGTCTTCGGCGACGGCGTCGTCGATCAGCTTGGACAGGCGAAGACCCGATTCGATGGAATCGTCATAGACGAAATGGAGCTGCGGCACCGAATACAGCGTGAACCGGTGCGCGAGCTCGGTGCGGAGGTACCCCGCAGAGTGCTGCAAGGCCGCGACTGCGGTCGCCGCGTGCTCCTTGCCGGCCAGGTGCGTGAAAAAGATCTTGGCGTGCGAAAGGTCGGGCGACACTTCGACCGCCGTGACGGTGACCATGCCGATCCGGGGATCCTTGATATGGAGCTTCAGCAAATCGCCAAGCTCGCGCTGGATTTGATCGCCGACGCGTTGCGCACGCTGTGAGTTCTTTTTCATCGCTTCCACACGATCCAAATGCGTCCGGTTTCGGACCTACAAGGTACGCGAGACTTCCACAATCTCGTACACTTCGAGCTGGTCGCCCTTTTCGACCTCGTTGTAATTCTTCAGCGACAGGCCGCACTCGAACCCTGCCTTGACTTCGCGCACGTCGTCCTTGAAGCGCTTGAGCGAATCGAGCTCGCCGTCGAAGACGACGATGCTGTCGCGCAACAGCCTCACCTTCGCGCCGCGACGGACCACTCCCTCGAGCACGTAGCAACCAGCAACGGTGCCAACCTTCGAGATCTTGTAGACCTCGCGCACTTCCACCAGGCCGAGCTGGCTCTCTTTTTTCTCCGGCGTGAGCATGCCGGAGAGCGCCGCCTTCACCTCGTCCACCGCTTCGTAGATGATGGTGTAGTAGCGGATGTCCACGCCCGAATGCGCGGCCAGCTTGCGCGCGGCAACGTCGGCGCGGGTGTTGAAGCCGATGATGACGGCCTTGGACGCGAGCGCCAGATTGACATCGGACTCGGTGATGCCGCCGACCGCGGCATGCACGATGTTGACCTTGACTTCGTCGGTCGACAATTTCGACAGCGCATTCGCCAGCGCTTCGTAGCTTCCCTGCACGTCGGCTTTGACGATCAGCGCCAGCGATTTGATCTCGCTCTCGGCGAGCTGCTCGAACATGTTCTCGAGCTTCGCCGCCTGCTGCTTGGCAAGCTTGACGTCGCGGAATTTGCCCTGGCGGAAGAGCGCGATTTCGCGCGCCTTGCGCTCGT
>JADGRP010000046.1 GCA_017880805.1 Burkholderiales bacterium | reverse complement strand
TCGTATTCGCTCCTCGTCGATCTTGAGAATGCGCGCTTTGGTGAATGCGCTGTCGGTGAGAATGCGGACTTGGCCGCCGGTGTAGCTCTTGGCTTTCACGCCGAGGTGATGCAGCGCGATCGCGAGCAAGCCGATAGTCACCTGCTCGCCCGTGGCCGCAACGACATCGAGCTCGCGTGGATCGGGATTGGGTGACAGATCCTTCGCCAGCGCGAGCAGACGATTGGTTTCGCCGCTCATGGCTGACGGAACGACGACGAGCTGGTGTCCTTCATGGTGGAATCTGGCCACACGGCGGGCGACGTTACGTATGCGCTCGGTGGTGCCGACCGATGTGCCCCCGTACTTCTGAACGATCAGTCCCATGGACAGTTGGCGGGGCGTGTCACTGCGGGTTCAGGATGCCGAACCGCGGATAATCAGAGCGAACGAAACGCCAATGTCGCATTGGTGCCGCCGAAGCCGAAGGAATTGGAAATCGCCGCGCGGATTTTCATGTTGCGCGCGACATTTGGAACAAAATCGAGATCGCACTTGGGATCGTGATTAAAAAGATTCGCCGTGGGCGGCGCGACCTGATCGCGTATCGCGAGCACGGTGAAGATTGCCTCGATGCCCCCTGCCGCGCCAAGCAGATGTCCGGTCATGGATTTGGTCGACGATACCGCGAGCTTCGCCGCGTGATCGCCGAAGCAGCGCTTGACGGCGACGCATTCGGCAACGTCGCCGATCTGCGTCGACGTGCCGTGCGCGTTGATATAGTCGATATCGGTTACGTTGAGGCCGCCGTTTTTCAGCGCGTTGGCCATGCTCCGCGCGGCGCCGGCTCCATCGTCTGGCGGCGCCGTGATGTGGAAGGCGTCGGCCGACATCCCGTAGCCGGCGAGCTCGCAATAGATGCGCGCGCCTCGCGCCTTGGCGTGATCGAGCTCCTCCAGGACGAGCACGCCGGCGCCCTCGCCCAGCACGAATCCGTCGCGGTCGACATCCCATGGGCGGCTCGCCGTCGCGGGATCGTCATTGCGGTGCGACAGTGCGCGTGCGGCGCAGAAGCCACCGACGCCCAGCGGGCTCACGGTCGCTTCCGCGCCACCGGCGATCATGATGTCGGCGTCGCCATACTCGATGATGCGCGACGCCTCGCCGAGGCTGTGATTCGCTGTCGAGCAGGCACTGACCGTCCCCAGATTCGGGCCCTTGTAGCCATACTGTATCGACACCAGACCGGCAATCATGTTGATGATCGAGCCGGGAACGAAAAATGGTGAAATCTTGCGCGGGCCGCCTTGATGATATGCGACGCACGTGTCCTCGATCATCGGCAATCCACCGATGCCTGAGCCGACGCATACGCCGATGCGTTCGTGGTCGCCGCCGTAGCCCTCGAGACCCGCGTCGCAAACCGCTTCCATGGTTGCGACCTGGCCGTAGTGCACGAAGGTGTCGTAGCGGCGTGCGTCCTTGCCCGAGAGATATTGGGTGACGTCGAAGTCCTTCACCTCACCGGCGATCCGCGACGGAAAGGCGCTCGCGTCGAAGCGCGTAATGGTGGCGATGCCGGAACGCGCGGCGAGTATGTTCGCCCACGCAGCCGCAAGGCCGATCCCCACAGGGGACACGATGCCCATCCCGGTTACGACTACGCGGCGTCTGGACATGGTGTTTGCCACGAAGGACAAGCGAAGCGGCCGATTTTCCGTCCCGCCGCCGACGGTGGTTGCCGGCAGCCGGTTACGATGACAGCGGCCGGGGCCGGGCCAAGGCGGCCGACGTTATTTCTTGAGATGCGAGCCGACGTAGTCTACCGCCTGCTGCACGGTGGTGATCTTCTCCGCGTCCTCGTCGGGAATCTCGGTCTCGAACTCTTCTTCCAGCGCCATGACGAGCTCGACCGTATCCAGCGAGTCTGCACCGAGGTCGTCGACGAAGGACGACTCGTTCTTGATTTCGGCCTCGTTCACGCCGAGTTGTTCCGCGACGATCTTCTTGACTCGTTGCTCTACGTTTTCCATGCTGCTCCTCCCCTCGCGGGATCTAAACGCTCAAAAGCCGATGATTTTACCAGAAGGGTTGCGTTTGCCCAACGTCGCGGCTTATGTTCTTTGCCCGCAGGGCGCCGCACGTTTCATTCTGACGCCTACTGCATGTACATGCCGCCATTAACGTGCAATGTCGTCCCGGTGACATACGCCGCCTCGGGCGAGGCGAGAAACGCCACGGCATGCGCGACATCCTGAGGCGATCCGAGACGACCAAGCGGGATGCGCTCGATCAATTTCGCTCGCTGGGCGTCGTCCAGCGAGCGCGTCATATCGGTGTCGATGAAGCCTGGTGCGACGCAGTTCACCGTGATCGCGCGGCTGCCGACTTCCTGAGCGAGCGACTTGGTAAACCCGACCAGGGCCGCCTTCGCCGCCGAGTAGTTGGTCTGGCCCGCATTGCCGCTGGTGCCGACGACCGAACCGATGTTGATGATGCGGCCGTGCCGCGCTTTCATCATTCCGCGCAGAACAGCCTTCGACAATCGGTACGCCGATTTGAGGTTGGTATCCAGGATCGCGTCCCACTCGTCGTCCTTCATTCTTACGAGCAGGTTGTCGCGAGTGATGCCGGCGTTGTTGACCAGAATCGTTATGTCGCCAAAACGCGCCTGGATATCGGCGATGGTCTCGTTGACGGACTTGCCGTCGGTCACATCGAGTTTGAAACCCTGCCCTTTGCCATGCGCGGCCCCCAGGTAGGCAGTGATGCTTGCCGCGCCTTCATCGGTGGTCGCGGTGCCGACGACGGTTGCGCCGTCGCGCGCCAGGGTTTCGGCGATTGCCTTGCCGATGCCACGGGTCGCGCCGGTCACCAGTGCAATGTTACCGTCGAGCATCGCCTCTCCTACTATGCCGTCGCGGCGATTGCGGTTGCGATCGCGTCTGCGTCATTGAGCGGTAATATTTCGACGCCGGGGGCGATCCGCCGGGCGAGTCCCGTGAGGACGGTGCCGGGTCCGCACTCGACAATATGCGTGACACCCTGCGCCACGAACGCCTGTATCGTCTCGACCCAGCGGACGGGACTCGCTGCCTGTCTGGCCAGCGCTGCACGAATAGTCTCCGGAGTGGTGGCGGGCGCTACATCGACGTTGTGCAGGACCGCGGGATTCGCGACGTGCACCGGCACGCCGGCCAGGTATGCGGCCAGCTTTTCCGCGGCCGGCTGCAGCAGCTTGCTGTGAAACGGCGCACTGACCGGCAACAGCAATCCGCGCTTCGCGCCCCTTGCCTTGGCGGCGACTATCGCGCGCTCGACGGCCTCCTTGTGGCCCGCGATCACGACCTGACCGGGAGCGTTGAAGTTCACCGCTTCGACGTTTTGCGTCTGTGCGGCTTCGGCGCACGCCGCCACCACACCTTCGTCGTCGAGCCCCATGATGGCGGCCATCGCGCCGGCGCCCTGCGGAACCGCGTCCTGCATAGCCTGCGCCCGAAAGCGCACCAGCGGAAGCGCGTCGGCAAACGCGATCGCCCCTGCCGCGACCAATGCCGCGTATTCGCCGAGACTGTGCCCTGCCATCACTGAAGGCTCGGCGCCGCCCGCGGCTTGCCACGCGCGGTAGACCGCGACGTCGGCGGTGAGCATCACGGGTTGCGTATTCACGGTCTGGTTGAGCACTTCGGCAGGACCACCCTGCACTAGCGCCCACAGGTCCTGTCCGAGTACTCGGCTTGCTTCGACAAAAGTCTCATGTACCGCAGGGTGTCCGGCGTAGCCCGCCATCATTCCAACCGTCTGCGAGCCCTGTCCGGGAAATACGATGGCGAGTTTCATCGATGTCGATCCAAATAATGCAAAGCGACGCGCGCCATCACTGCCAGCGCAGGAAGACCGAGCCCCAGGTGAACCCACCGCCGACACCGGCAAGCATCACGCGATCTCCTGCCTGGATGCGTCCGTCGCGAACGGCGATATCGAGCGCCAATGGAATCGAGGCGGCCGATGTGTTGGCGTGCTCTGCGACCGTGCTCACCATCCGCTCCATCGGCAACGCAAGCTTTTTCATCGTCGCGTCCATGATCCGGATGTTCGCCTGATGCGGGATCAGCCAGTCGATCGCGCTCGACGGCAGATCGTTTGCCGTTAGCGCTTCCTGCGCAACCTCGGCCAGCACCTTGACGGCGAACTTGAACACCGCACCTCCGTCCATGTGAAGAAAAGGGGTGCCGTGGATTTCGCCGTTGGCGACGCCGCCCGGCACGGAGAGGATATCGCGATAGCGGCCGTCGGCGTGGAGATGCGTCGACATTATCCCGGGGGTCTCCGATGGCGCAAGCACGACCGCGCCGGCGCCGTCGCCAAAGAGCACGCATGTTCCCCGATCGTTCCAATCGAGTATGCGCGAATAGATCTCGGCGCCGACCACCAGTGCATTCCTGGCCGCGCCGCTTTTGACCATCAAATCGGCCAACGCCAACGCGTAGACAAATCCGCTGCACACTGCCTGAACGTCGAACGCCGCGCCGCCGCTTGCGCCGAGCTTGGCCTGCAGAATGCACGCCGTCGATGGAAAGATCATGTCCGGCGTCGTGGTCGCAAGGATGATCAGATCGACGTCGGCGGGAGCAACGCCCGCAGCCGCCAGGGCATGTCGCGATGCGGCGAGCGCCAGATCGCTGGTCTGCTCCTGCGGTGCCGCGATGTAACGCTGACGAATGCCGGTGCGGGATTGCACCCATTCGTCGCTGGTGTCGATTCGAAGCGCGAGTTCGGCATTGGTCAGGACCTGCGCGGGCAAATAGCCGCCGGTGCCGACAATCCTGCTATGCATCGTTCGCACCCGGCATCGCAAGTGCGGTGGCCGCGGGTGCCGGCATCGCCGCGAGACGCAGCGCAATGCGTTCGAGCACGCCATGCGCCACTTCGGCGTAGGCCTTTTTGAGCGCATAGCGGAAAGCGAGCGCGTCGGCGGAGCCGTGGCTCTTGACGACCACACCCTTCAATCCTATGAGGGTCGCCCCGTTGTAGCGCCGTGGATCGACGCGCCGCTTGAACGCCGCGAGCACGGGCAGCGCGAACAGGCCCAGCAGCTTTCGCACCGGATTGCGCGTGAATTCCTCGCGCAGGAAATCCGAAAGCATGAGCGCCAATCCCTCCGAGGTCTTGAGCGCGACGTTACCGACAAAGCCGTCGCAGACGATGACGTCGGTCGTGCCCTTGTAGATGTCGCTGCCTTCGACGTTGCCGTAGAAATTAAGGTCGGAAGCCTTGAGCAGCTCTGCCGTCTCTTTGACCACGTCGTTGCCCTTGATGTCTTCCTCGCCGATGTTCAGCAGACCCACTGTCGGGCGCTCGATGCCGTCGACGGCGGCGACCAACGCGCTGCCCATGACCGCGAACTGGACGAGTTGCTCGGCAGTACAGTTGACGTTGGCGCCAAGGTCAAGCGCGGTGGTCACGCCTTTGCGCGTCGGCAGGTGCGACGCGATGGCCGGCCGGTCGATGCCCGGCAAGGTCTTGAGCACAAAACGCGAAATTGCCATCAGCGCCCCTGTATTGCCGGCCGACACGCACGCCTGGGCGCTCCCGTCCTTGACCAGATTGATGGCGACGCGCATCGACGAGTCTTTCTTGCCGCGAAGTGCGCTGGCCGGACCTTCGCACATTTCGACGACTTCGGTTGCGGCGCGAACGGAAATTCTATCGACTGCGGCAGAGCGGACGGTGCCGAGTACCTTGCGAATGTCGTCGTCGCGGCCGACGAGGATGACATTCGCCTCAGGCGTCTCCTCGAGAAACCGGATCGACGCAATGACGGTGACGCGCGGGCCGTGATCGCCGCCCATCGCGTCGACGGCTATGCTGATGCGCATCGATTCAGCGGCGACAATCCGGACCTGCGGCGCACCGCGGACAGACACCGTGCGCCCGAGGCATGGAGGCGGACTACTCGTCAGCCTTGGTCTTGACGATCTTCTTGCCGCGGTAATATCCGCTGGGACTGATGTGATGGCGAAGATGAACCTCGCCGCTGACCGGTTCCACCGCAAGGGGAGGCTTGGGAAGAAACGAGTGCGCGCGATGCATGCCGCGCTTTGAGGGCGACTTCTTGTTTTGCTGGACAGCCATGCTTGTTTCTCCTTGATTGTTCTACCGTACCTGCTCGCGCGGGCCCGTCGACTTCACGCAGCTAAATTCACGCAGCTAGATCCACCTTATCAGCGGGTCGTCTTTTTCAATTCCCCGAGCTGACCGAATGGGGAAGCCCTGCTTTGGCTACTTTCCTGGCCGGCGACCGCGGAGCTCGCAGGTTGACACTGGCCATCCGCGTGACGCGGCGAAAACGGCAGCGACAACAAAAGCTCGTCCTCGACCAAGGTCAGCGGATCGAGCCGCTCGGTGGCCAGGACCACTTCGACTTCGTCGGCGTCCAGCCGCGCCAGTTCCGATTCGCTGCGTGCAAGCAGCAATTCCGTGGTTTGATCCACGCTCGCCGCAAAAGGCTGCAGGCAGCGTTGACACACCAGCGGAACCGATCCCGCCAGCGTCAACGTCAATACCGGACGCCGTTGCCCGTCGCTGCCACCGACCAAACGCCACGCAATCCTTGCGGCGCCTGCATCAGACGCCAGCCGATCGGCCACGCGTGGAAGATCCGCCGCATCGACAACGCCCGCGAGCGACTCGCCACTGGCGCACAATTTAAGCGCATCGAAGCGATTGGGAAGTCGGCCCGCAGTGGATTGCGTACTGGATTGCATCGGGGTCGCCCTGCCTCGGCGCCGCGGTTCGCTACGGGTTCGCTGCGCCCGAGAGCAGCCGCGCGCAAAATGGAAGCACTCGCGTTCGCAGCAGGGTAAACGTAACATAATAGCGAATAGGCCATTCGATGTCAAAGAAAAGCGTGAAAACAATGACTTCGCCGCGGCCACACGATGCTGTGGCACTGATATTGGCATCATCATCGAGCTACCGCCGAGCGCTCCTGGAGCGGCTCGGGTTTACGTTCAGCGTCGTCGCGCCCGAGATCGATGAGTCAGTCCGGGACGGAGAGCTTCCTGCTTCCGCGTCGGTTCGTCTTGCCGAAGCCAAGGCGCGCGCGGTCGCCGCTCGACACCCAAACGCGCTCATTATCGGCTGCGACCAGATGGCTGCCTGCGATGGGATCGCGATCGGGAAACCCCGCGACCGAGACGACGCAATGGCGCAGTTGAGGTCAATGCGCGGGCGAACAATCATCTTTCACACCGCGTTGACGTTGCTCAATGCACGCACCGACCGCTGCCAGACTGCATTGGTCGACGTTGCCAGCACCTTCCGTACGCTAGGCGACGCGCAGCTCGCGGCGTACATCGATCGCGACCAGCCCTATAACTGCGCCGGTTCGGTCAAATGCGAGGCGCTCGGTATCGTGCTCTTCTCGCGCATTGCCAGCGACGATCCGACGGCGCTGATCGGATTGCCTTTGATCCGCCTGACCGACATGCTGATGGCCGAAGGCATGCAGATCCTTTGATCGCGCCGCGTCCTCTCCCCGGTCGCCTTTATCTCGTTCCGAACCTGCTTGGCGTCGTGCCGCCGGCGGAGGTACTGCCTCAGCGCACGATCGACGTCGCACGCGCTCTGAGCCATTTTGTGGTCGAAACGCCGAAGGCCGCACGTCAATTCATCATATCGCTGCGATCGGAGCGGCCAATTCAACTGATCGATTTTGCAACGCTTGACGTCAACACGCCGCCAGAGCTCGTGCCCAAGCTGCTCGAGCCTGCGCTCAATGGAGAAGACCTGGGGCTGCTCTCCGACGCGGGTTGTCCCGGAGTCGCCGACCCGGGCGCACTCCTGGTTGCTGCCGCTCATCGCGGGGGAGTCCGCGTCGTGCCGCTTGTGGGACCTTCGGCAGTTCTGCTTGCGCTTATGGCTGCGGGGATGAACGGCCAGCAGTTTGCGTTCCACGGCTACCTGCCGGTGGCCCCGGAGGCCCGCATCAAAGCGCTCAAGGTGCTCGACGAAGCTGTGGTGCGGAATGGCGTTACGCAGATTTATATCGAAACGCCGTATCGCAACGATGCGATGCTTGCCGCGACCCTGGCGGCGTGCCGGGCAACGACAGAGCTATGCGTGGCGGCCGATCTGACGCTGCCGACCGAGCAGGTAATCCGAAGACCGATTGCCCAATGGCGCGCCGCCGTGCGCACCGAACTGAGCCGGCGCCCTGCGATTTTCCTGCTTGGAACGATCTGAGACGCGACCGTTGGAGCGACCAGGATCGGTCGCCATCCATCGCGCGACGAGCGGCGGTGCTCCGCCGCTCGCCTACTGGCCCTCGTCGTCGGGGGTGTTCTTGATGTAGCTCTTGAGCATCCGGTTCTCGAAGCTCTGCTCTTCGAACACCGCTTTTGCAACGTCGTGAAACGAAACCACGCCGAGCAGCGTAGGGCCGTCGATGACCGGTACGTAGCGTGCGTGACGTTCCAGCATCCCGCGCCGTAACTCCATCACATCGAGGCCGGTACCCGCCGTCAAAGGATCGCGCACGTGGATGTCGCTCACTTTGAGATCGCCGAGTTGCCCCTTCTTCTTCGCAAGCGCCTGAAGTATTTCCGAGAAGGTAAGCATTCCGACCATCTGACCATGATCCATCACGACCAGCGAACCGATGTCATGCTGAGCCATGACGGTCACCGCATCCAGCACCGTACCGTGCGGAGGGGTAGTGAAGATTGCGTTTCCCTTGATACGCAGAATTTCGCTGACCAGCATCTCGCCTCCTCGCGTTGCTTCTGATGCAGGTTACTCCCGCTCGATGGCCACGTGCAACCGGCAACAGGCAAGCGGTTGCGGCGGCGGGCATTCAATTTGCCAGCAGTCGCCTTTCGCGCATCGCCTGCGCCAGCGTGCCGCTATCGACGTACTCGAGCTCCCCGCCGACGGGTACGCCGCGTGCAAGGCGCGTGACCTTGAGTTTGCGCGCGGCGAGCAACTCGGCAATGTAATGTGCGGTCGCCTCGCCCTCGTTGGTAAAGTTGGTCGCCAACACGACTTCGCGGACTACGCCGTCCTGTGCCCGCTTGAGCAGCCGGTCGAGGCGAATCTCCCTGGGACCGATGCCGTCGAGCGGCGACAGGCGGCCCATGAGCACAAAATACAACCCCGCGTAAGCCTGTGTGTGCTCGACCATCATCAGGTCGGCCGGGGTTTCGACCACGCACAGCAGCGTCGCGTCGCGTTTCGCCGAGCGACACAGCGTGCAGAGTTCGTCCTCGGTAAAGGTGTTACAACGCTGGCAGTGGCGGATGGTTCGCGTCGCGGCTTCGAGCGCGAGCGCCAGCCGTTGCGCGCCGTCGCGGTCGTGTTGCAGAAGATGCAGCGCCATGCGTTGCGCCGCCTTGGGTCCGACGCTGGGCAGGCAGCGCAGCGCTTGGGTCAGCTCCTCGAGGCTGCTGAGCGGCTCCACTAGAACGGTAGCTTGAATCCGGGCGGCAAAGGCATTCCCGCGGTCAGGCCCGCCATTTTCTGCTGCGATGCCGCCTCGACCTTACGCACCGCGTCGTTCATTGCCGCCGCGACCAGGTCCTCGAGCATGTCCTTGTCTTCCGCAAGCAGCGTCGGAGCAATCGTGACCCGTTTGACGTCATGGCGGCCGGTCATGACCACCTTGACCATGCCGCCTCCCGCCTCGCCTTCCACTTCCATCGCGGCGATCGCCTCCTGCGCGAGCTTCATGTTCTCCTGCATGGCCTGTGCCTGCTTCATCAGACCTGCAAGCTGGTTCTTCATCATCGTCCGTATCCTCTTCAGGAAACCGGTTTGATCGAGTCAGGCTTGATCTTGGCGTCGAAACGCGCAAGCACATCCTGCACGAAAGGATCGTCGCGAAAGGCTGCTTCGGTTTTCGACTGCGCCTCGGCGCGATCGCGTTTTTCGAGGACGGCAAGACTCGCCGTCGCCGCGCCGCCGACGTCGAAGCGCAAGCGCACGCGCCGCCCGAAGGCTTCGTCGAGCGCTGCCTTGAGCTTGTCGGCGTATGCCTTTTCGGTCAGGTGACGCGATGCCTCGGGTACGGTCAGCACCAGTTCGTTGCCGGCAATGGATTTGAGTTCCGTCTGCGCCGCAAGTTGCAGCGCGATGCCGGAGAGCTTCATGCCGGCGACGAACGCCGGCCAGTCGGCAATTTCCGCGATCGCCGACGCGGTCGATGGGGCCGGGGCCGACGGCGACGCGGGGTCAGATCCTCGCGCAGAACTTGAATGCAGCCCGGCCGGAGGCGATTCCAATTTCGCCGCGGGCGTCGGCGAAGTACACGCCGCTGTTGGCGGGTTCGTCGATTCGGCGGGCGAAAGGCTCTGCCTGGCCGGCTTGCCCGATACGGTGGCGGCGGAACGGGCGGTTCCACTGGGGTCATGCGATATCACGGGTTCGAACGCAAGCAGCCGCAACAGTGTCATCGCGAAGCCCGTGGGCTCATCCGGCGCGAGCACGAGATCGGCGCGTCCCTGAACGCAGATTTGGTAGGCAAGCTGAACACTCTCGGCCGAAAATGCCTTGGCGTAGGCGGCAACACGGACCGCGTCGGCAAGCGCGTCGACGGTTTCAGGCACCGTCTGCGCGATGGCGATGCGGTGAAACAGGGCGGCCAGCTCATCCAATGCCGAGGGCAGGGACAGGCTGCGCTCGGTCAACGCGCGGGCTTCCGCCAGGAGCGCGGGGCCGTCCGCCGCGATCAGCGCGTCGGCGATCCGATAGATGTACTCCGTTTCGACCGTGCCCAGCATCGTGCGCACGACGTCGCTACGCACCTCACCGGCGCCATAGGCGATCGCCTGGTCGAGCAAAGACAGCGCGTCGCGCATCGATCCTCGCGCGGAATGGGCGATTAAGGACAATGCGGAATCGTCGAACGCGATGCCCTCGGCGCGAAGAATCTCCCCGAGGCGCGCGACGATCGTCGGCTGCGGCAGCGCTTTGAGATTGAATTGCAGACAGCGTGACAACACGGTGACGGGGATCTTTTGTGGATCGGTCGTCGCGAGCACGAACTTCACGTGTTCCGGCGGCTCCTCCAGCGTCTTCAGCATCGAGTTGAACGCCGCCTTGGACAACATGTGCACTTCGTCGATCAGATAGACCTTGTAGCGTCCGACCGTCGGCGCGTAGCGCGCGTTATCGAGGATGTCGCGCATGTTGTCGATACCGGTATTCGACGCGGCGTCGAGCTCGAGCAGATCGACAAAGCGTCCCGCATCGATGTCGACACATGCGGGGCACACGCCACAAGGCGATGCGGTGACGCCGTTGACGCAATTCAGGCTCTTCGCGAGGATGCGGGCGATCGTGGTCTTGCCGACACCGCGCGTGCCCGTGAGCAGGTACGCGTGATGCAAGCGTCCGCGCTCGATCGCGTTGGTCAGCGCCCGGACGACGTGCTCCTGCCCGGAAAGTTCGCTGAAGCGCTTCGGCCGCCACTTGCGGGCAAGAACCTGGTAACTCATTGGCAGATGTGTCGCGCGCGGAAGGAGTCGCGCAGATTATGCCGCGTCGCGGGCGGCGGCCGGTGTGCCATGGCAAACCCGGCGCGCGGAGCACTCAAAACGGATGCAATCATGATCTGCGGCGGTCAAGAAACAGGGCGTGCGGTGTGAATCACGAGCAGCAACGGGTGGCGAGCCGTACCCCCGGCACTTGCAGAGAATGGCTATGGCTGCTTCCTTCCGGACCTGACCAGATTCACCACCTATGCGATGCGGGGCGGCCCGCCGTTGATCATTGCGCGAGTGTTTTCGCGTCGGCATCATTATCGGCGATGTGCCGCGACGCAGCAAGCGACCGTCGCCGCTCGCACAGTGTCGGCCGGTATAATCGCCGGAGCGCATCACGCAGGCGATCGGTTTGCTCAAACTACGCCATCTGCGAAGTTGCATGGTTGCTTCGGTCGCGTTGTCCGCATGCGGCCCATCGCCCGCGCCCCCACCGTCGCCGGCCGGTAACGGTCTGGTCGTGTTCCTGAGGCAGGGAGCGGTCACCTGGTTTAGCGGCACCGACGATCGGGGCACCGGTCTCGACTACGATCTCGCGCGAATGTTCGCCGCGCAACACGGCCTGACGCTCAAGGTGATCCCAACCCACAACCCGGTGCAACGCCTGGCCGCGGATGCGGGCAGCGCGACCATCGGTGCCGGCGGAATCTATCGGCCGTCTGAGCATTCGCGCGGCATGGACGGGAATGCGCTCGTGTATTCGTCGGCGTACTACGCAATCGAGCCGGTCCTGATCTACAACATCGACGGCTTCAAGCCGGGAACGTGGAAGGATCTGGCCGGCGAATCCGTCGGCATTCTCGAAGGCAGCGGCCTCGAGTCGGCATTGGTCAAGGTGCGTAACGAGCATCCGGAAGTGCACTGGCAATCGGTGGCGCTGCCGTCGACCGAAGCGCTGATCAGCCAGGTATCGGATGGGACGCTGAGCTACGCCATCGTTGCGTCGAGCGAAGCCAATGCGACGCGCAACATCTACCTCGCGTTCGATACCGCGTTCATGATCGCCGGCAAGCAGGAATTGGCGTGGGCATTCCCGAGCACAGAGATTCGACTGCGCGATCAGGTGGACAGTTTCTTCGCCCGCTGCCGGCGCGACGGCACGCTGACAAGACTGATCGAGCGCTATTACTCGCGCGGTCAGGTGACGCGCGTGGATGCCGGAGTCTTTCAGGACCGGGTCAAGTCCGTGCTGCCCCAGTTCCGGGCGAACTTCGAGCGCGCGCAGGATGAGACCGGGGTCGAGTGGCGCCTTCTTGCAGCAATCGCCTATCAGGAATCGCAGTGGGATGTTCAGGCGACAAGCGAAACAGGGGTCAAGGGTCTGATGCAGCTGACCGAAGAAACCGCTCGCCATCTCGGTGCCGCGGATCGTCTCGATTCTCAGGCAAGCGTCTCCGCCGCGGCGCGTTACGTCGGCTATCTGAAGGGCAAGCTTCCGGCACGCATTAAGGAGCCCGATCGCACCTGGCTCGCGCTGGCGGCGTACAACATCGGAATCGCGCACCTGGAGGACGCACGGGTGCTGGCGCAACGGCAAAAACTCGATCCGGACGCATGGTCGGCGGTGAAGAAGACGCTGCCGCTGCTGGCCTTGCCGGAATATTATGAGGACGCAAGGTTCGGCTACGCGCGAGGCGGCATGCCGGTGGCGTTCGTCGATCGGGTGCGGGCGTATTACGACATCCTGCTCTCGCAGCAACCGGCGCTGAAGCCTCGCTTGCGCAAGTTCTCGGAGATCGGCAATCCCGCCGCGCGCAGCCGCGAACCCACGCTAGCCGAAAGATGATGCAGCGTCCGCCGGGGCGGCCCTGCTCACCGCTGGGCGGGAATGACCGTCATGCCTCCCATGTAAGCTTGCAGCACTGACGGAATATCGACGCCTCCGTCGGCGCGCTGATAGTTTTCCAGCACCGCAATCAGCGTTCGTCCGACCGCAAGCGCGGAGCCATTGAGCGTATGAACCAGCTCCGGTTTGCCCTTCGCGCCGCGGAATCGCGCCTGCATGCGCCGCGCCTGAAATGCCTCGAAATTCGAACACGACGAAATTTCCCGATACTTGCCCTGTCCCGGCAGCCAGACTTCGAGGTCGTATGTCTTGGCCGACCCAAAGCCGGTGTCGCCCGCGCACAGCAACACGACCCGGTAAGGCAGCTCGAGTTTTTGCAGAACCGATTCGGCATGACCGACCAATTCTTCGAGCGCGTCGTAAGACTTGTCGGGATGAACGATCTGCACCAGCTCGACTTTGTCGTATTGGTGCACGCGGAACATTCCCCGGGTGTCCTTGCCGTAGCTTCCCGCTTCGGAGCGAAAGCACGGCGTATGCGCGGTGAACTTGAGCGGCAGCGTATCACCGGGAATGATCTCGTCGCGCACGAAGTTGGTTAGCGGAACCTCGGCGGTCGGGATCAAATACATTCGCTCTTCGTCGGGCGCTCCTCCCTTGGTCACCCAAAACAGGTCATCCTCGAATTTCGGCAGCTGGCCGGTGCCCGTCAGCGCCGCGCGGTTGACGATATACGGTACGTAACACTCGACGTAACCATGCTCGGTCGAATGCAGGTCGAGCATCCACTGGGTCAGCGCGCGGTGGAGACGGGCAACGCTTCCGCGCAGCGTATGGAAACGAGACCCCGAAAGCTTGGCCGAAATGTCGAATTCGAGGCCGCCTACCGCAGCGCCGACATCGACGTGGTCTCCCGTTGCAAAACCAAACGCTCTCGGCGTTCCCACGCGGCGAAGCTCGACATTCTGCGCCTCCGACGCGCCGAGCGGCACGCTCGCGTGCGGTAGATTTGGCATGGCGAGCAGCCAATCGCGCAGGTCGGACTGAATGTCACCGAGCTCGGCTTCGAGCGCCTTGAGCGCGTCTCCGAGACCGGCGACTTCGGCCATCAGGGCTTTCGCGTCCTCGCCGCGGCCCTTGGCAGCGCCGATTTCCTTGGAGACCGAGTTGCGCCTGGCCTGCAGCTCCTGGGTGCGCGTCTGAACGGATTTGCGCCGCGCTTCGGCTGCTTCGAATTTGGCCTCGTCTAGCACGTAGCCGCGTGTCTTCAGGCGTGCGGCGACGCCAGGCAAATCATTGCGCAGAAGTTGAATGTCGAGCATCGTCGGATTCTAGCAAACGCAAGTCGTGGACCGCGGCTTCATACGGAGCGACAGCGACGGTGCAGCCGGGCGGTAGATCGGAACTAGGACTTGTCCTCGTCCTTGGATCGCGCCTCTGCGTCACGGTGGCGCAAGGCCGAAAGCCGCTCGCCGATCTTCGCCTCGAGCCCGCGCTCGGTGGGCAGATACCATCGCGAGGCTTCCATGCCATCGGGAAAATAATGTTCGCCCGCGGCGTAGGCGTCTTCCTCGTTGTGCGCGTAGCGGTAATCCTTGCCGTAACCGAGATTCTTCATCAGTCGCGTCGGCGCGTTGCGCAGGCGAAGCGGCACCGGCCGCGATCCGTCGCTGGCGATGAATGCACGGGCAGCGTTGTAGGCGATGTAAACCGCATTGCTCTTTGCCGCGCAGGCGAGATAGATGATCGCCTCGGCCAGCGCGAGCTCTCCTTCGGGCGTTCCCAGACGTTCGTATGTCGCCACCGCGTCGAGCGTGAGCTGAAGCGCGCGAGGGTCGGCGAGGCCGATATCCTCGCTCGCCATGCGTATCATGCGACGTCCCACATAGAGAGGATCGGCGCCGCCGTCGAGCATGCGGCAGAACCAGTACAGCGATGCATCGGGATTGGATCCACGCACTGCCTTGTGCAGCGCCGAGATCTGATCGTAAAAGGCTTCTCCAGCCTTGTCGAAACGGCGCATGCTGCGCGTGATCGTCGTCTCGACAAAAGCCAGATCGATGTCTTTCTTGCCCACGTCCTGCGCCGCCACGCCGAGCTGCTCGACCAGATTGAGCAGGCGCCGCCCATCGCCGTCCGCGTACGAAACGATCGCGTCGCGCGCCGTCGCCGCGAGCGTGGCCTCCGGCATCGCGGCCGCAAGGGCTCGGACCAGCAGCTGCGCCAGCTCGTCGGCGTCGAGCGCCTCGAGCACGTATACCGTCGCCCGCGACAACAGCGCGCTGTTGACTTCGAAGGACGGGTTCTCGGTCGTCGCGCCGATGAACGTCACCAGCCCCTGCTCGACATAGGGGAGAAACGCGTCCTGCTGCGCCTTGTTGAAGCGGTGAACTTCGTCGACGAAAAGGATGGTGTGGCGACCCGATTGCGCCAGCGTCGCCTCGGCGCGGGCGATGGAATCGCGGATGTCCTTGACCCCGGCAAGCACCGCCGACAGCGCAATGAAGTCGGCGCTGAAGGCATCGGCCATCAATCGCGCCAAGGTCGTCTTGCCCACGCCGGGTGGCCCCCACATAATCATCGAATGCGGCTTGCCGGTCGCGAACGCGACCGCCAACGGTTTGCCCGGTGCCAACAAGTGGCGTTGGCCAATCACTTCGCCCACTGTCCGCGGACGCAAGCGCTCGGCCAGCGGCGCGGCTGGCTTCGCTGCCGCGAAAAGGTCGGTCCATTTGGTTTCCACTCAGTTGCCAATCACATCCGCACCAGGCGGCGGCGAAAAGCGGAACAGCGCAAGATCGATCGCCGGATTGCGCTCGAACGCATCGAAGGTGAGCTGCGTCATCTGGCCGAAGCTGTCGTGCAGCTCCATCGTTCGCGGCAGATTTTCCTTGAAGCCAATTCGAATCTGGTCGAAACCCGTATCCGGCGATTTGGGCTTTGCCTCGACGAATTCGACTCCGTCGGCGATGCCGCCGTCGATCAGCACGAAGTTAGTCTCGAACGCGTTGCTGCCCGCCAGGAGCGACGCCGGCGTTGCGCCCAGCGCGCGATCGAGTTTCTTGACGATCACCTGATTGAGATCGCGGTCGTAGATCCAGAGTTTATCGCCGTCCCCGACGAGCAGCTGCGCGTAAGGCTTGTCGTAGCTCCATCGGAACTTGCCCGGCCGCGCGAACGCGAATGTGCCGCTGGAAGTCTGAGGCACGCGCCCCGACTTGCCGGCGACAACTTGCCGGAAAGTCGCCTTGCCGGTACGTGCTCCGTCGACGAATGCCCTCAGTTGATCGATGCCCGAGGCTGCCGCCGCCGCGCTGTGAAGCGAAAGCGCGAGCGCCAACGCAAGCGCAAACGCGGCCATGACCGCGCCATGACAACGAACGCTCACGCCGCCTCGCCCTTGCCGGCCGGCACCAGAACTTCGCGATTGCCGTTGGTCTGCATGGGCGAGACCATGCCGGCGCGCTCCATCTGTTCGATCAGACGCGCGGCGCGGTTGTAGCCGATGCGCAAATGCCTTTGCACCAGCGAAATCGACGGCCGCCGCGTCTTCAGCACCACGGCGACGGCCTGGTCGTACATCGGATCGGCTTCCGCGCCACCGGCGTCGATGCTGATGCCATCGTCCCCGCCGCCATCGGCACCCGCTTCCAGAATGCCTTCCAGATATTGCGGACCGCCCTGCGCCTTAAGATGTTCGACCACGCGGTGAACTTCCGCATCGGATACAAACGCTCCGTGCACCCGCTGCGGATGCCCGGTTCCAGGCGGGAGATAGAGCATGTCGCCCTGGCCGAGCAGCGTTTCGGCGCCCATCTGATCGAGAATAGTCCGCGAGTCGATCTTGCTCGCCACCTGGAATGCAATGCGCGAAGGAATGTTGGCCTTGATCAGCCCGGTGATGACGTCGACCGAAGGACGCTGCGTCGCCAGAATCAAGTGAATCCCGGCCGCACGCGCTTTTTGGGCGATGCGGGCAATCAACTCTTCGATCTTCCGGCCTGTCACCATCATCAGATCGGCCAGCTCATCGATCACGACCACAATCAGCGGCATTTCCTCGATCGGCTCCGGTGCGTCCGGGGTCAGCGAAAACGGGTTGGTCAGCGGCTTGCCCGCTTTTCTTGCGTCGGCGACGCGCGCGTTATAGCCGGAGAGATTGCGTACGCCCAAGGTCGACATCAGCCGATAGCGACGCTCCATCTCGCCAACGCACCAGTTGAGTGCGTTCGCGGCTAGCTTCATGTCGGTGACGACCGGTGCCAATAAATGTGCGATACCTTCGTAGACCGAAAGTTCAAGCATTTTCGGGTCGATCAGAAGCAGCCGAACCTGCCGCGGCTCGGCCTTGTAGAGCAGCGACAGGATCATGGCATTGACCGCGACCGATTTGCCAGAGCCCGTAGTCCCTGCGACCAGCAGGTGCGGCATGCGGGCCAGATCGACGATCACCGGTTTGCCGGCGATGTCCTTGCCCAGCGCCAGCGACAATGGACTGGCGGTATCGTTGTACGTCGTCGACGATAGCAATTCGACGAGTCGCACGATCTGGCGCTTGGGGTTCGGGAGCTCCAAACCCATGCACGACTTGCCGGGAATGGTCTCGACCACGCGAATGCTGACCACCGACAGCGCGCGCGCGAGATCCTTCATCAGGTTGACGATCTGCGCGCCCTTGACGCCAATCGCCGGCTCGATCTCGAAGCGCGTTATCACCGGACCCGGGTATGCGGCCAGCACCCTCACGGCCACGCCGAAGTCGGCGAGCTTGCGTTCGATCACGCGCGACGTGTAGTCGAGCGTTTCGGCGCTGACCACTTCCAGCGAAGAAGGTGCGTCTTCGAGCAATGCAAGCGGCGGGAGCGGCGAATCGGGAAGATCCTGGAACAATGGCTTCTGTTTTTCCTTGATCACGCGCTCTGACTTCGTCACCGCCAGTGCCGCCGGCACGATCATGACCGGCTCCCGGTCGTCGATGGTTTCGCGTGCGGCTTCGACCACTTGCTCGCGCTCCTCGAACGCCGCATCGCCGATGACGCGATCGCGCTGCGCTTCACGCCTTCGCCGGGCCCAGGCCAGCGTCTGATCAATGCCTGCACCGATACGTTCCATCAGTCTGAGCCAGGACATGCCGGTGAGCAGCGACCAGCCGATTCCGAACAGCGCGATGAGCAGCAACGTTGCGCCGTTGAAACCGAGCGCGCGCGACAACCCCTGGCCGATCACGTCGCCCAGAGCTCCGCCAGGTGCGTTTGGCAACAAGGTCGGCAGCCGATAAAGACGTAGCGCTTCCAGCGATGCGCTTGCCAGCAGCACGAGCGCGAAACCCGGGATTGCGAGCCATGGGTGGTGACGTTCCACCTCTTCATGCGTGAGGCGCCGGTAACCCGAAACGACGACCACCACGCCGGCGACGACCCACCACCACGCCGACAGCCCGAACAGGTAGAGCAACAGATCGGCAACCCAAGCGCCAACCACTCCGCCCTTGTTCTGAAGCGGCGCGCCGGAGCCCGAAAACGACCAGCCGGCGTCGA
>JADGRP010000263.1 GCA_017880805.1 Burkholderiales bacterium | reverse complement strand
TCTTCGCTTTCAGCGCCAGCGCGATTTCGGATGCGGTGCCGGCACCGCCGACGCCGCATGCAATTACGACGTCACTGGAGAGGACGTTGATGTTGTTACGGGCGCTGCCCATGTCGGTGATGATCGGGATGTCCACCGCTTCGGAAATGAAAGCCCTGTCCTTGGTCGGAAGGATTCCGATCGTCAGTCCCTTCGCTTCCCTGGCGCCCTTGTTGACCGCGTCCATCACGCCGTTGTTGCGCCCACCGCTGAGAAGAACCCAGCCCTCCTGTGCAATGAGTTTCCCCAGTTCGAACGCAAGGTCGATATCGTTTTGGCGGGCCGCGTCCCCTGCCCCCACGACGCCAATGATAAATCGTCGCATTTCGGTTGCCTCGCTACCTGCCATCATGATTTCCGGTGGGCGTGACACGTTCCATATCGCATAGGCCGCCGCCCGGCGTCAAAACCTCCGAGCCGATCTGAACACGCCGGAAAATGGCCTGACAAATTTTTTGTACCAGTGGAGTGTCTCCAATACGACGGGTGTCTATCCATTCGTCCCTGATCTTTGGGAGGTAAAACGTTTAATTCGTGTAGCGGGGCCACTGCAAACCCATTGACGCGAGCAGTTTACTTCGTCCCGTAGGCGCGGTCACCCGCGTCGCCAAGCCCCGGAACGATAAACGCCTGCTCGTTAAGGCCATCGTCGATCGCCGCCGTCCAGATCAGAACGTCGGGATGAATACCGCGCATGTGATCGATGCCTCGCGGCGCGCTAATCATGCAAACTAGACGAATATCCTTGGCACCGCGCTCCTTCAGACGATCGACGGCCGCAACTGCGGTATTGGCAGTGGCTAGGACGGGTACAATCACGATAACAAGCCGTTCGGCGAGATCGGATGGTGCCTTGAAGAAATATTCAACCGCCGCAAAGGTTTCTGGCTCGCGATAGAGTCCAATATGCGCCACCCGCGCCGCCGGCACGAGATCGAGCATGCCTTCGGCAAAGGTGAGGCCGGCGCGTAAAACCGGCGCGAAGACGAGCTTCTTGCCCGCAATTTTCGACGCGGTCATACGCGCGAGCGGCGTTTCGATCTCCACCGTCGTCAGCGGCAGATCTCGCGTGACCTCGTAACACAGCAACATCCCGATCTCGCTCAGGAGCTCGCGAAACAACTTGGCCGAAATATTCTTGTCGCGAATCAGCGTGAGTTTATGCTGGATCAGCGGATGCTCGACGACAGTGACGCCTTCCATGTTCCCTCTCCTCCGGCGCCGATTGACGCCTAAAATACCGTGCCGTCGCTCGTGACCCGGATCGGCGGCACGCCGTTGAGGCGGCGCTCGCGCGCGATGGCGCGGCCGGCCGCCCAACTGCCGCCTTCGAGGATTTTCGCGAGCGGCAGCTCGCGAGCGTCCATGTTCAGCTTTTCTTGGATGGCCAACGCAAGTTGATCCAGCAGAGAAATCGTCAGCGCACGCCATTCGACGACGAGCGCAGACCCGACATCGTGCTGCCGCATTGATTGGCTTTCGTCACGCAATGCGAGCACCCCGGTATCCACGAATAGCCCACCATTGCGATATTCGGCGAGACCAGTGAGGCCGTCGATTTCGGTTACGGTGAAGCCTGCCTGCTGCAGCGGCTCGATCAACGAATAGGCTAGCCATTGCGAAAGCTTGTGCAACGGCACGAGCCCGCTGGTAGC
Organism: Burkholderiales bacterium; assembly: GCA_017880805.1. Classification (GTDB taxonomy): domain Bacteria; phylum Pseudomonadota; class Gammaproteobacteria; order Burkholderiales; family Casimicrobiaceae; genus PALSA-1003. The sequence goes on along the minus strand of JADGRP010000263.1, from coordinate 2,365 downwards.
ATCGGACGTTGTCATCGCCGGGTGCCGCCAGCAATCGCCCAACGGTACACCGCCGAGCGTGATGCGGGACGGCCAGATCGGCCCCAGCTGACGTAGGAGTTCCGACAGGATATCCGGCGCCGCAATCTTGCGGCTCTCGGCGAGCGCCGCGAGCTGATCGAACAGGCCACCCGGTCGCGGGCCGTCGTTGCGCGCAAACACGCTGGGATTGCCGGCGACAATCGTCCCGAGCGCCTGCAGCAACGCGGCACGGCCTTCGATGCCGACAAGCGGGTTGTCGCCGGTCACCTGAAAGCCCTCGCTCAGTTGCTCGGGACTCACCTGCGCCAACACGGCCGCATCAACCCGCAACGGGTCGGCAGGGTTCGACGAAAATGCACCGCGCGCGAACATTTCGAGACTGGCGAGCGCGAGTCCTTCCGAGCGGCCAATGCGTTTCCCACTTATCGTGTCGGCGTAGCGCCATTGCGTGCCCGCGCCGGCGTCGAGAAAGACACTGATCACCGCAAGATCGATGGCTGCGCGCGCACGCGCCTCGCGATCCGGCCAGCGTGCCTTATCCGCTATTGCGCCGTAGCGATCGACGCCATCCACAATGAAATGGCGCCAGCGGGAATGGAAGGGAATGTCTAGCGACGGATAAGTTTTGCGCGTCGTTGCGATGACCCGCTCGGCCGTTGCATCAAGCAAGGAAAGATCGACGCCGAAATTCGGCAGCCGGCCCTCGAGCCCGAGCGCGAGCATGCGTTGCGCGCGCGTGCGAACAGCCTGGGCACTCAAAAGAGAAAAGGCGGCGGCGGTCTCGGGATTCATTGCACCGACCTGGACGCCTTCGCTCAATACTTGTCGAGCGACCGCCCGACGGAGTCGGTCAGGTCTTGCGGCTTCGGCAGTTCGGGCGAGTAATAGCCAGCAGCCTTCTTGGCTGCGATCTCGACATGGGCGTCGGCCGGCACGAGTTCGTCGGGAATAGGGATTCGCTCCACGATCTCGACGCCCTGCTGCACGAGCGCGTCATATTTCATGTCGCTCATCGATACGAAGCGATCGATGCGCCGCAACCCGAGCCAGTTGATGCAGTCCGGCATGAGCTGCTGGAAACGCGCGTCTTGCACGCCGGCCACGCATTCGGTCCGCTCGAAATAGGCCGAAGCAGCGTCGCCTCCCTCCTGCCGCTTGCGCGCGTTGTAGACCAGGAATTTAGTGACCTCGCCGAGCGCGCGGCCTTCCTTGCGATTGTAGACGATGATGCCAAGGCCACCGGCCTGGGCACCGTGCGCGCATTCCTCGATGCCGTGGATCAGATAGGGCCTGCAGGTGCAGATATCGGACCCGAACACGTCCGAACCATTGCATTCGTCATGCACCCGGCAGGTGATCTTGGTGGCCGGATCGGAGAGCTTGCCGACGTCGCCGAACAGATAAATTGTGGTGCCGCCGATCGGCGGCAGGAAAACTTGCAGGTCCGGCCGCGTGACCAGTTCGGGGAACATGCCGGCGGTCTGTTCGAACAGGGCCCTGCGCAGGTTTGTTTCCGGCGTACCAAATCGCTCGGCGATGCCGGGGAGATACCAGACCGGATCAATGGCGATCTTGACGACCGCGACGCTGCCGTTGGCATGCACCAACTCGCCGTCGGTTTTCAGCCGGCCAGCGGCGATCGCGTCCTGCATCTCGTGCAGATCGAGCCGCGCCTTGGTGATGGCGATGCTTGGGCGGATATCGATGCCTGCCGCAATTTCGGTTTTGAAGCTGTCGGCGGCCAAATGACCCCACGGATCGAGCGATACAATGCGGCGCGGGTCACTCCATTGCGCGAACGGGCCGATCGTCGCAGCCGGATGGGTGTTGGTGAGGTCGGGCCGCCGGATCGGGTCGAGCGCACCGGCGGAGACCGCCAGCGCACGATAGAGCGCGTAGGAACCGCCATGGCTGCCGATGACATTGCGGTCGCCCGGTCGCGACACGGTCCCGATGATCGGCCCCCGCTCGCGCGCACTGGGGGCACCCCAATGGATCGGGAATCGCGGCCTGCCACCTGGCTCGGGATGCGAGGTTAGGCGGATATGATCGGGTCGGTTCGAACGGGTCATAGCGTGGGCCAAAAAGACGATGGCCCGCCAATGACGACGGGCCAGATGCTCAGATTTACGATATTTGCTGCGGAGGAGTCATCCGAACCACCCCTCACACGACTAATATAGCGATCCTTGCGCCGCGCGCAATAATGCCAGTCTCTGTGACGGCTCAGCGCCTTACCGCTCAGCGGGCATACTCGCCGATAAAGCTTTGTGATTAGCATTTGTGTCTTTCGCCACGACCATCGCCGCCAGCATGCGCATGATGCGCTCGGCGAATACGGCGG
>JADGRP010000262.1 GCA_017880805.1 Burkholderiales bacterium | reverse complement strand
TCCGGACGACATCGCCGTCGCGCGCTCCGACCTCGCGCCGGACGCGTTCGAAGCGGCGAGCGCGAGATTTCAGGTCGGCGACGCGCACGATGTCGTCGAAAGCCATCCACAACGCGAGAAAGCGTGCCGTCTCTCTCGTCATCGCAAATTCAGGCGCCTGCTCGCTATCGCTCTGCCCTTCCGCCGCAAGCACGCGCGCGAGTCGCTGCAGATAGAGATCCGCGTAACCTTCGTCCTGGTACTCGAGCAAGCGCGCGTAACCGATGTCGACAATGTCGCGTATCGCTGGCGGGAACACTGCACCGATCTTCGCCGGCGTCGTGAGTCTCGAAGCGCTTGCCTCGACTGGCGCTGCGCCGGACTTCGTGACGCACGGCTTTTCCGTATCGGCCGGCGGCGAGCTGACCGCATCCCAAGCTTGCGCAAATCCGCGCAGGCTGGCGTCGACGCCGACGCCGGAGCCACGGATCACTGCCTCGAACTGCCCGCGCTCGAGCGGCAGCGTGCGAGTGGCGGCGATGGCGCCAAGCATCACCGCGCTCAAAACGGTGCCGGCGTCGCGAGCCAGCGAATCCATGTCGAGCGCGATCAGCTTGCGGCTGTTCTGGCGCGCGACATCGAGCAGCCGCTCGGAATCGAAGCGGCCGTCGCCCAGCGCCATCTTTTCTGCGGTCGTCAGCGTGCGGCAGATTGAAGTCAGCAGCACGGTGCGGTCGGGGCTAACCATGCCGTTTTGCACAACGCGAGCAGCCTCCAGCAGTTCCGAAGCGACGACCAGATCGACGCAGCCGGGAACCGGCAGAAGACTCAAGATCGGTAACCGGCCTTCCAGCGCAGCGGCCAGCTCTGGATAGACCTCGACATAATACGTCGTCGCCCCCGTACGCTGAGCGACGCCGGGGATCGATGTGCTCTGTGCGGGATATCCCGCCTGAAGCGCGGTCTCGACCAGCCACGTGGCGAGCACGCCACCGCCCTCGCCTCCAAGCGCCGCGATCAGAACGGTGATTGGTTGTTTCATGAATGCTTCGCTATATGCATTCCAGCCGATTACTCGGACTGCATCACGCGGATGGTTGCGTGCCGGAGTGCCGCGCTCAAACGGTCCCAGGCGTTGGGATTCTGAATCACCTCGCCGCGATAGAACGAGGGGCACAGCGTTGCTGCATGCGCATTCTCTCCGCACAGGCCGCAGCCGACGCAACCGTCGATGACGGTGGCCACCGGATCCACTTTCAGAGGGTCGCTGCTTTTCTTCAGCGTCAGCGTCGGGCAACCCGAGAGGCGGATGCAGGAATGATCGCCCGAACACGTGTCTTCGTCGACGCCGTATTTGACGCGCACGACGCGCTTACCGATTTTCAGGAGCGCTGCGCGCCACGGCTTGACACGCCGCTGGCGCTCCAGCTGGCACTCGCCTTCGGCGATGATGACCTTGAGTCCCGGAAAGTCCGTCGTGAACGCCTCGTCGAACGTGCGCCGCATCTCCTCGACGCGGTAGCTGTGGACGGTGCGCAGCCATCGCACACCAATGCCATTAAGGGTGCGCTCGATCGTCTGGTTGTGGTTGACCAGGCTATCCTGCTTGTCCGGCGCGTGCGACTTGAACTCCTCGGTCGGCGAGGAAATGATGTCCTGCGTGCCGGTCGCCGACGTATAGCCGTTCTTGAGAATCACGAGCACCGAATCGCCGCCGTTGAACAGCGCCGATTGAACGCCCGTCAGCAGTCCGTTGTGCCAGAAGCCGCCGTCGCCCATCACGGCCAGAGTTCTGCGATTCATCATAGGCGATACGCCGGCGCGGCTGGCGAGACTCATGCCGTAGCCGAGAATCGAGTGTCCCATCGAGAACGGCTCGAACGTCGCGAACGAATGACAGCCGATGTCGCCAGCGATGTGGACCGGGCCTATGTCCTGCTGCGCGAGCTTGAGCGCGGCGAAGACCGGCCGCTCGGGGCAGCCTGTGCAGAATTGCGGCGGTCGTGCGGGCAACGGCTTGGCGAGTTGTGCGCTTACGGCCTCGCGGCGTGCAGCGTTTTGTGCAAGCCACGCCCGCCCGGCTTCCAGCGAGATATCGGAAGCGCGCTTTTCGATGAAATTTACGAGGCCCCGGGCGATGATCTCCACCGTGTATTCGCCCGCCATCGGCAGAGTGTCCTTGCCGTGGATCGGCGTGTTGACGTCGAGTCGGCGCAAGCAGGCCAGGATCTCCTGCTCGATGAACTCGGGCTGTCCTTCCTCGACGATCAACACCGCGCGCTTGCCCAGGCAGAAGTCCCGGATCTGCTCGGGCACCAGAGGATAGGTCACGTTCAGCACCAGCACCGACAATTCGCTGCCGCCAAACGCGTCGGCGAGGCCAAGTTGCTGCAACGCGCGAATCAGCGAGTTATAGAGTCCACCCTGGACGATCACGCCGAGGTCGTCGCTTCGGCCGATGAACACTTCGTTCAAGCCGTGCGTGACGACAAAGCGCCGGGCCGTCGGCAGGCGTTGATCGCTTTTGAGCTTTTCCTGTCGATACGTGACCGGCGGATGAGAGAGCTTGGCGTAATCGAACGCGGCGGGGCCTTCCAGCAGGTGCTTGGGCGAGATCGCGGGCGCCACGTTGTCCTTGCACACAAACGTGCCGCGCACGTGGCAGGCACGGATGCGTAACTGCAACATGATCGGTGTGTTCGACGCCTCGGACAGCTCGAAGCCTTGCTCCACCAGCCGCACCATGTGGCCAAGCTCCGGGCGCGGGTCGAGCATGATCAGCGACGACTTGAGGGCATAGGCGTACGTGCGCTCCTGGATCACGCTGGCGCCCTCGCCGTAATCTTCGCCTATCACGATCATCGCACCGCCGACCACACCCGGAGAGGCGAGATTGGAGAGTGCATCGGCTGCGACGTTGGTGCCGACGATCGATTTCCAGGTCACCGCGCCGCGCAGCGGATAATGGATCGAGGCACCGAGCATCGCGGCTGCGGAAGCCTCGTTCGAACAAGCCTCGACGTGCACTCCCAGTTCGCCCAGATACGCTTCCGATTGCACGAGAACGTCGACCAAGTGCGACACCGGCGCGCCCTGGTAGCCGCCCACGTAGGCAACACCCGATTGCAGCAGCGCCTTGGTGATCGCGAGAATCCCTTCGCCATGGAAGATCTCGCCCTCCCCGCGGCGCAGCATTTGGACTTCCTTGCTGAATGAGACTTCCACCGACGCCCCCGGCTTGTGTTATGGCACGAATCTAAGCGCTGCATTACTATCTGTCGATAGCATACTATTCATATCGCTTATTCATGCTGTGAATACTGCAAGCCTGGACCTGCAACTGCTGCACACCTTTCACGCCGTCCACACCGCGCGGAACGTAAGCCGTGCAGCAGAACGGCTGGGCGTCTCGCAACCGACGGTCAGCCACGCCTTGCGGCGACTTCGGCTCTTGTACAAGGATCCGCTGTTCGTGCGGACCCAGGGCGGGATGGTGCCGACGGCGAAGGCCGACCGCCTGGCGAAGGCCGTGCAACACGCACTGCATATCCTCGACGTCGCCATTCATGAGGGCGAGCACTACGACCCCGCCCGGTCGGAGCGCACGTTTCGCCTGCACATGACCGACATCGGCGAGACCGTCTTTCTCCCGCCGTTGATGCGGGCGTTCGCCGCGCTTGCGCCGAGTGTGCGGTTGGAAATCGTTCAACTCGACGAGCAAAACATCCTGCCGGCGCTCGAGTCCGGCCGCATCGACCTCGCGATGGGGTACCTGCCGGTTCTCTCAAATGCTGTCGAAAAGCGGTTTCTGCTGCGCGAGAAATACGTCGTGCTGATGCGCGCCGACCATCCGCTTGCGCATCGCAGGCCCGGCGCCGCGGCGCTGAAGCGCCTGAATTACGTGCTGGTCCGCTCGCACTCCGACACCGCGCGCGCATTGCGCGATCTCGGCTTGCAGGAAAATATCCGACTCACGATCCCGCACTTCATGGTCCTCCCGCGCATCCTGGCGGAAACGGATCTGGCGGTGATGATGCCGGCGCGCTTGTCACAGGCCTTTGCTCAGATGGGCAAGTACAAGGTCTGGATGACTAACGTCGGACTGCCTGCATTCGACGTGTCGGTCCATTGGTACTGGCGGTTCGAGGGGGATCCGGGAAATCGCTGGCTGCGAGAACTAATTGCATCTCTCTTCTGCGAAGCTTGAGCACGGCACACATGGCATTGTCAGCACATAGAATCCACAAGCACCGATTCTCTTTCGGACGAGGCCGGCCTCGCGCAGGCGCCTCGCTGCGAACAATCCGGGAGCGAGCGCCGACACTATGATCGATGCGTACATCAATCTGATGCGTCTCCTCACTTTGAGTGCCCTAGATGCACATGAACCCGCAGGGAACCCGTGACACGGAAATCAATACGTCTCGACATGATACCGTCCCTGGGCCCTTAGGTTCGGCAGCACGGCGCCCCAATCCTTGCCGTTCTCGCGGCAGGCGTCGCGAAACGCCTCGTCGATGCCTTGCTCCATGCCCTTCAAGCCGCAGATGTAGACGTAGCAGCTTTCATCGGCGAGCAGGCGCGCGACGTCCGCACTGCGCTCGCGGATACGGTCCTGCACGTAATGCTTCGGCTGGCCGGGTACGCGCGAGAACGCGAAGTTGATATCGATGAAGTCGTTCGGCAGCTTCATCAGCGGGCCGAAATAAGGGAGCTCGCCCTCCAATCTCGCTCCGAAGAACAGCATGAGCTCGCCGCCCTCCTTGAGCGCGATCCGTCGCCGGCGGCGCTCGGTCATCGCGCGCATCGGAGCCGAGCCGGTGCCGGTGCAAACCATCAACAGGCTCGAACCGGGATGGTTCGGCATCAGGAAGGTCGTGCCGTAAGGTCCGACGACCTTCACCTGATCGCCTTTCTTCAGGTCACATAGATAGTTCGATGCAACGCCGACCACAGGCGTTCCGGCGTGGTCCTCAGTGACGCGCTTTACCGTCAGCGACAGGTTGTTATAGCGCGGCCGTTCGCCTTCGCGCGGGCTCGCGACCGAGTACAGGCGCACGTGATGCGGCTTGCCGCTGGGGTCCAACCCGGGTGGTTGAACGCCGATCGTCTGGCCCTCCAGCACCGGAAGTGCGGTGCCGCCGAAGTCGAGCACAATATGCCGGATGTCGCTGCTGGCGTCGCCTGCAGTCAGGCGGAAGTTCCCGCTGACCGTGGCGATCGCAGGCTTCTGGATCGAATAGATGTTGACATATGGATGCGCGGCCGACCAAGGCGGAAAGGCTACGCCGCCTTGACCGGCGGTGGCGACCGACGTGATCCGCGCGATCTCCTTCGGCATCTCCGCAGGCGTTCCCGCATCGACCTCGGTCTGCGGCGGCAGACTGTCCCACGCGAGTTGCTCGACTAGCGTGTACCGCTTTGCCTTGTCCACTTGACGCCAGCTGTCGATGGCGCCCGTTGGGCAGGGCGAGATGCAGTCGTTGCAGAAGTTGCACTTGTCAGCATCCACGACGTAGTTGCGCAAGTCGTGAGTGATCGCATGCGATGGACACGTCTCCTCGCACGTGTTGCAGCGGATGCAAATTTCGGGGTCGATAAGATGCTGGCGCAGCACCTCAATCGTCGGTGCGCTTCCGCTCATCTCGCTTTCCTCGACAACCCGGCGCTCAATTGAAACGGACGTATTGAAAGTCCAGCGGATGGTTATCTACGCCGCGTGCGGGCGGAGCGATCCAGTTGGCGAACCTGCCCGGCTCCGACACGCGACCCATCAGCGACGCAACGAACGCGCGGTCGCCGGGACTCGGCAGCCAGCGGTCGACGCTCGCCGTCCACTCCGCAACCGACACGACGTTGCCGTCCGGGTCCACGTGTGCCGCCGCAAGCGGCCCAATCCGACGGTGGAAAGCCTTGTGCGGCACCTTGAACCGGAACGCTACGCCGGACTTCTCGATGACCCGGTTCCAGCGCTCGACACCCGCCGCCGCGTCGCGGATATAGTCGTCGCGCAGTTTTTCGTTGAGCGCGTTAAGCGCCGGTGCCTGCGCGGTCACCAGTCGGCCGTCGCGCACCTCCAGCACCGGATACGATGCCTCTTTGAGCAGGTGATCGTCGTCGATCTTGGTCTCGTCGAAGCGCCCTTTGAGGCCTGTCGAGTAAAACGTGGCGGCGTTGGACGAAACATCGGCGCCGAAGAGGTCCATCGTGACGCTGAAGTGAAAGTTGAGGTAACGCTGGATGGTCGGCAAGTCGATGACGCCGAGCGCACGCACCTTGGCCGGATCGTCGACCTTGTTCGCGACCATCGCTTCGCAGGTTCGCTGGATCACCCGGGCGACGCCCGACTCACCGACGTACATGTGGTGCGCTTCCTCGGTCAGCATGAACCGGCAAGTGCGTGCCAGCGGATCGAAGCCCGATTCGGCGAGCGAGCACAGCTGATACTTGCCGTCGCGGTCGGTGAAGTAGGTGAACATGAAGAACGCCAGCCAATCGGGCGTCGGCTCGTTGAACGCGCCGAGGATGCGCGGATTGTCGGCATCGCCGGAGCGGCGCTCGAGCAGCGCCTCCGCTTCCTCGCGGCCGTCGCGGCCGAAGTAGGCTTGCAGCAGATACACCATCGCCCAGAGGTGGCGACCTTCCTCGACGTTGACCTGGAACAGGTTCCGCAGATCGTATAGCGACGGGCAGGTGAGACCCAGATGACGCTGTTGTTCGACCGACGCAGGTTCGGTGTCGCCCTGTGTGACGATGAGTCGCCGCAGGTTGGCGCGATATTCACCAGGCACTTCCTGCCACGCCGGCTCACCCTTGTGTGCGCCGAAGTTCACCTTGCGCTCGGCTTCTGCCGGCGCGAGAAAGATGCCCCACCGGTAGTCGGGCATCTTGACGTAGCCGAAATGCGCCCAACCCTTGGGTTCGACACTGATCGCGGTACGCAGGTAAACGTCGGCGTTGCTCGTACCCTCGGGCCCCATATCGCCCCACCAGTTGAGGAACTCGGGTTGCCAGTGCTCCAGCGCGCGCTGCAGCGTCTTGTTGGAAGCGAGATCCACGTTGTTCGGGATCTTTTCGTTGTAGTCGATGCTCATCGTGTCGTCCTTGGACGTTGACGTTCGGAGGAAGATTCTTGCAGGAACGCGGCGCTACACGCGTTCCCAATTGAAGCGGGCTTTGTTGCCGGTGCCGAATACTTTCAACGCGCCGGATTCGCCCACTGCATTCGGGCGAACGAAGATCCAGTTTTGCCATGCGGAGAGGCGGCCGAAGACCCGTGTTTCCATCGTCTCGGCGACACCGAAGCGGAGGTTCGCTTCCATGCCGGTCAGCGCGTCGGGCGACAGGCTCGCGCGCTCCTCGAGGGCAATCCGGATTTCCTCGGCCCAGTCGAGGTCGTCGGGCGTGGCGGTGACCAGGCCGAGCTCGAGCGCCTCACGGGAGGAGAGCGCGCGACCCTCGGTATCTTTCGCGCGGGCGACCAGTGCTGAGTCGTTGTAGAAGCGCGCGGCGACGCGGGAGAGTCCGTTCACCATCGGATAGACGCCGAAATTCATCGCCGAAAGCGTAAGCTGTGGCGCGCCGGCCTCATTCTCCGGCAGCGCGAGCATGTAGCTGCGGTCGGCCGCGAGCGCGAGTTCACAAAGCGTTCCCGCAAAGCACGAGCCCGGCTCGATCAGCGCATAGAGCGTGCGCGACGTGACGTCGAGCCGCGCCAGCGTTCGCCGCAGCATCCCGATCGTTTCGCGGACAAACCAGTTGGACTCGTTTTGCCTGAGCGTTGCGTCGGCGGCCAATGCGAGCGCCGCGTCGCCTTTGGTCTTCAGCAACCAGGTGCCGATTTCCAGCTCGTTCGTGCGCAGGAGCAGGATTGCGTCGTCGAGTTCGCGCGCCATTGCGAGCGGCCACCACGAGGCTCCGAGCGCGAGAATCGCGTCGAGGTCCTCCGGTTGACGCAGCAGCGGGGCCGAGACCGTGATCGTCGCGCTGCGCGCATTGCGGTCAATGCGGACGTCGACGTGCTCGTAGCGATAGCCGGCGTCGTCGATATTGCGATTGAGCGGCGTGAGCGCAATGCCTTCCGCGTCCTGCGGGCGGTCGCTTTTGGCCGCGAGTTCCAACGCACGACTCTTTATTTTTTGCATGAACTGCTGCGGCTTGGCGTGGTCGTCGATCAAACGCCATTCCTTTGCCCGCGGGGCGCGCACCCCCTCGACCAACGTGCAAAATATATCGGCTTGATCGCGGCGCACTTTGCGCTTGTCCGTGATGCGAGTAAGACCACCGGTGCCAGGCAGCACGCCCAGCAGCGGCACTTCGGGCAGACTTACCGCGGAGGAACGATCGTCGATCAGGATGATTTCGTCGCACGCAAGCGCCAGCTCGTATCCGCCACCGGCAGTAGTGCCGTTGCACGCTGCGATGAACTTGAGCCCGGAGTGAGCCGAGGAATCCTCGATGCCGTTGCGCGTCTCGTTGGTGAACTTGCAGAAGTTGACCTTCCAGGCGTGCGTGGAAAGCCCGAGCATGAAGATATTCGCGCCGGAGCAGAATACCCGCTCCTTGCCACTCGTTACGACGACGCTCTTTACCTCCGGATGCTCGAAGCGAATGCGCTGCAGGGCGTCGGAGAGTTCGATGTCAACCCCCAGATCGTAGGAGTTGAGCTTGAGCTTGTAGCCGGGGCTGATCCCGCGATTCTCATCGACGTCCATCTCCAGCGTTGCGATAGGTCCGTCGAAGGACAGCGTCCAGTGCGCGTAGCGATCGGGATGGGTGTCATAGGTGACGAATGGCTTGGCCGGAATTCCGGATTCGCGCTTCGACGTTGCGGCCGCGTCCGACATGGATTCCTCCTGATTGCTTGATCGGCCGCTAGGCCAGCACGTCTTGACGCAGTTTGCGCAAGCTCTGCTCGGGACTCTCGCCGGAAGTGTCCAGCGTTACATCTGCCTTGCGGTAAAGAGGCTCACGCGCGTTGAGGATCCGTTTCAGATCATCCATCGCTTCGGTGTTGCCCTGCATCGGGCGGAAGTCCCCCTGGGCCACGACGCGTGCCATATGTTCCTCGGGTGATGCCTTGACCCACACGGTGAAACAGTTGAGAAGCAGCAGGTTGTAGGATTGCGCTTCGGCAACGATGCCGCCTCCCACGCTCATGACCATCTGCTCGTCGCTCTGAATTATCCGCTCGAGGCAGCGGCGCTCGATGCGGTGGTAGCCTGCCTGTCCGTAAAGCGAAAACACTTCGCTCAAGCTAATGCCGGCGTCGCGTTCGATCTCGCGGTCGAGTTCAAGGAACGGAAGCCGCAGTTCAGTCGCAAGTGCGCCGCCCAATGTCGTCTTGCCGGCGCCACGCAATCCGACCAGCGCGACACGCCTCTTGCGATTGGCTCCTTCCTGGCCGAATTCGCGCATGAGCCGGAACACCACATCCTCGAGTTGCTGCTCCGGCAGTTGTTCGAGGAAGCGGCGAATCAGCCGCTGCTCGACCGAAGCTTCGTGTTGGTCGAGCAGCTCGATCAGCGACATGCCCAATGCGCGCGCCACATTGCGCAGGAGAAGCACCGACGCGTTTCCGTCCCCGGCCTCCAGTTGCGCCAAGTAGCGCTCCGAGACGCTGGAGTGCTGTGCGAGGGCCTTGCGCGCCATGCCGCGCCGTGCGCGCGCATCGCGTACCCGGCGGCCCATCGCGGCGAGGAATTGCGCGTCTTCGATGTCCTGGCCAGGGGACGAGCGAACCGAAATGCGAGCACTATGAGGTGTGGTCATGCTCTCCCATGTCGATGAAGTGCGCGATGAAGTGCGGTTCAGTGACGAGAGATATAATGCATAATGCGCGAGCCGTCAAGGCTTGGCGCCGTGTCCGAGATCTCTAAGCGCATCGGGCAAGTTCGATCGCACGGTGCCAATTGCTGGATAAGGGGACAACATGTTCGTCGTCGTATCGTGCATGGTCTATTGTGCGTGATATCTATAGCGGCATGATTTAAATTGCAAGAAGCTCCGCTTACGACGCTC
>JADGRP010000261.1 GCA_017880805.1 Burkholderiales bacterium | reverse complement strand
CGGCCCGCGGTCGGCGCAGAGACGCTTTTCGATCTTGCACGACGCAGCCTTCGGCGCATGTCTGCCGCACTTCTCGAAGGCGTCACGTTCCGCATCGGCCAAGGTAGCTCCTCTCCCCGCCAACGAACCGAATAGCTTGCCTTTAGCGTCACGGGCACGCGCGACGGCAACGCATTCGTTGCAGAACTCGATAAGCTGAGTGCACTCGGGGGCTTTCGGCCCGCGACACTTATCCCAGGCGGCCCGATTGGCGGTTGCGGTATCGCCTGCGCCCCAGCTCCAACCCATGGCCTCCTCGTAATGGGATCCGACCATGACCGATCCGCAGTAGGGCTTGGGACCGCCGTCACCTTGCGCGATGCAATACGAAGTGCACGCCTGCGAGCATGCGCCAGGATTCGGCGACGTATAGCAGCGGTTACCGCATTGGTTGATGCAAAACGCGGCGTCTGCTGCGACCGCGGGAAGCGTAACGAACGTTGCAAGTGCCGCCGCGAACAATGCGATGCAAACTTTCATTGTTTACCCCCGACCTTCGACGATAGTCGAATTTCACGTGCGTCCCAATGATGTCATGCGTTCGCTGGAGCAACAACTGATCCAGCAGGCGTCACGCTGATGACCCAAGAAATCAGTGCTCACGACACGTTCATTCATGGGGCTAATCTGCGACAGTTGCCGTTCAACGTGCGAGGTACGCTGGCCTGGACTTAGTTGCAAGGACAACGGTTGATCAAGGCCCCACGCAACGACTGCAATCGAAGGAGGCGTTGAGGGAAAACTCAAGAGGCGTGCATTCCCTTCACCGGCCGAGTACGACCCGTTTGCGACATTCGAGTTTGCGGAAAGCGGTCGTTCTGCCGCAGTAGAGCAGTCGTTCAACTCGTGTGAGTGGCAGCGAAAGCGCGCAGACCATCGAGCTGTTCGCACTTCATTTTGCCATAGCTTCGGCAAGCATCCAGACCAAACGTCGCCTCGGTCCGTCGTCGAAGCTGCATGTCGAGCGGACCGCGAAAGGGCGATCCTTGATCTAGGTCAATTCTTGCTGGCGACGCGTTCGGCACGGGCACAGCGCTTGCTTTTGATCGTGGCGTGATCTCACGACCTGCGAAAATCTTCGCCAAGGGCAAGGTGGCGGTTTGCCTCGCGCTCGCGGTGGCCTTTCCCGTCCGGGCTGCGTCCGACCTGACGCAGTTGAGCTTGGAACAGCTCCTCAACGTCACCGTCGTCGGCGCCTCCAAGTACGTGCAGAGGCAGAGCGAGGTGGCCGCCGCCGTGAGTGTGATCACTCGCGATGACATCAAGGCCTTCGGCTGGCGCACGCTTGGTGAGGCCTTGGCCAGCCTACCGGGCGTTCACATCACCTACGATCGGCAATACACCTACCTCGGCGCGCGCGGCTTCGGCCTGCCGGGGGATTTGAACACGCGCGTCCTGATCGCCATCAACGGCAATCGCGTCAACGACGCCGTTTTTGACAGCGCAACCGTTGGGCGGGAATTCCCGCTCGACCTGGACCTCGTCGAGCGCATCGAATTCATTCCCGGCCCCGGCGGCGCGGTGTACGGCCAGAATGCCATGTTCGGCGTGGTCAATATCGTCACCCGGACGGGCGCTGGCGTCGACGGCGGGGAGCTCGCTGCTGCGTACCAAAGTCCGCAGTCCAGTCGCGAGGGGCGCGCAACCTGGGGCAAGGTGCTCGACAACGGCATCGATGTGCTGGTCTCGGTCTCCGGCATGCTTGCCCGCGGCGAAGACCGCTTCTTCGACTTCGGGGCCTCCGGCGTAAGCGGTGTGGCCCGCGGCCTAGACGGCGAGCGAGACACGCAGTTCTTCGCACACGTTGCACGCGGTGCCTGGTCGTTCGATCTTGTTAATAGCGATCGCCGCAAGGACGACCCCACCGGTGGGTTTTTTTCCGACCCGCTCGTGCCGGGCCAGTATCAGCGTGACGCGTACCTGCTGACACAGCTGCAATACCAGGACAGCTTCGTCGACGACACTCTGCAGCTGACGGCGCGGTTGTTCACCGGCCAGGAGCGTTATCGCAGCACGCTGAGCTACGGAACGCCGTTCGCTTTTCCGACAATGAGTAACTGGCGCGGCGCCGAATTGCGACTGTTGTCCACGGCCTGGGAAAGCCACAAGCTGTTGTTGGGGCTGGAGGCTCAGGACAACGTGCAGCAAGACCAGGCGGTGCAGGATCTCGCCAATCCAACCAAAAACATTTTCATTCCAGGTTCTGGTTTTCGTGTCGGCCTCTACGGCCAGGACGAATGGGGCCTCACGGACACGCTGACAGCGACCCTGGGTCTGCGTGTCGACCGCAACAACGTGACCGGCACTACCCTGAGCCCGCGTGCCGCGCTGATCTGGCAGGCGACTCCTGACACCGCACTCAAGGCGCTCTACGGCCGTGCCCACCGCGCCCCCAACGCCTTCGAACGTGACTACTACGACGGAGTCGCGCAGATTGCCAACCCTGCGCTCGCGGGAGAAAGCATCGACACGCTGGAATTCGTGGCCGATCACCGGGTGGCGCGCGATTTGAGCCTGCGTGCTTCGGTTTACCGGTGGTCCGTGCGCAACCTCATCATCCTGGGGACGGACCCCGTTACCGGCCTTCAGCAATACCAGTCGGGCGATCAGGTCAACGCCCGCGGGCTGGAAGTGTCGGCTGACAAGACCTGGGACTGGGGCGGCCGCCTGCGCCAGAGCATTTCAGTCCAGCGTGTCGCGTTCGCGAACGGTGGGGAACCGCTCAACTCGCCAAGGCTTCTAGGCAAGCTCAGTTTCTCCACCCCGTTGCCCGCAGCGGGCCTGCGCTTGGGCTCCGAACTGCAATACGACAGCAAGCGCCTGACCAAAGATGGCACTGATCTGGGCGGCTACGGGCTGTCGAATATCCAGCTGACCGCGGACCAGTGGGTCAAAGGGGTGGAGCTATCGCTGGGCATCTACAACCTGTTCGACAAGCCTTACGCGCACCCGGGGGCCGACAGCAACTGGCAGAACGCACTAGAGCAGGACGGCAGGAGCGTCCGCATCAAGCTCAGCTACAGGTTTTGAGCCGTCATGATCCGTTCGCTTCACGCCTTGCGCTGCCCGGCAACCCTCACGCTGCCCAGGCGGTTGCTCTCTGCGGTATTGGTGGTGGGCCTGGGGTTGCTGACCTGCGCGCCGCTGGCGATCGCCGACGACCTGCCCGAATACCAGTTGAAGGCGGCCATCCTTTACAACTTTGCCGCCTTCACCGAATGGCCCGACGATGTCGGCAGGACGCTCAACCTGTGCGTCTACGGGCAGGATCCGTTTCGCGAAGAGCTCAGTGCGCTGCAGGGTAAACCGGTCGGTGGGCGCAGCATCGGGATCCATCGCAACGTCAGCATCGAGGCTCTAAAGGACTGCCAGCTCGTCTTCATCGCCAGCTCGGCCATCGGCAGCCTGCCGCGCGTGCTCGACAGCCTGCGTGGCGCTGCGGCGCTGACCGTTGCGGACAGCCCAGGGGCCACCCGCGAGGGGGTTGCCCTCAACATGGGCGTATCGCAGAACAAGATCGTTTTCGAAGCCAACCTGGACGCCGCGCGCCGTGCCAGATTGAAACTCAGCTCGAAGCTGCTGCGCCTGGCCAAGGAGGTACTGCAATGACCTCCGCAGGCCCTCCGTCGAGGCGCGTCGCCCTTGCCCTGCGCCTGCGTCGCATCAGCCACGTCGCCTTGGGCACCGCGGTCGTGATCATTGCCGTGATCATCACCGTGAGCAACTTCACGCTCGGCCTGCTCGCATTGGTGGACTCCAGCCGGGTGCAGGCCAGGGTCCTGGCCGAGAACGCCTCAGCGTCGCTGATGTTTGAGGACGCCAGCGCAGCGGACGACCTGCTGCAGTCGCTGCAGAAGTCCCACGATGTTCATGTCGCCGCCGTCTACAACATGGATAGGCACCTATTGGCAGGCTACGATCACGACGGACACATCGTGCCTGCAGTGCTCGACAGCGCAGCGCAAGATGTTGCCATCACTGCGACCGAAATCCGATTAACCGAGCCGGTGCTCTTTCAGCAGGAACTCCGTGGCAGCCTATATCTGACGGTGGGCCTCGCTTCGCTCTACGAGCAAACGTTATGGCAGCTGTCGTTCATGTTCGTCGCGGTGCTGCTCGCGCTCATGGCTAGCCGCGTCCTGTTGCGACGGCTCAATGGCGCGGTGCTGCAGCCTATAACTCAATTGAGCACGCTGATGGATCGGGTCTCCGTCGACGCCGAATACAGTGTCCGTGCCCAAGCCGTCGACATCACCGAGCTGGATGCCTTGGCCCGCGGCTTCAACGTGATGCTGGAGCAGATCGAGCAGCGCGACGCGCGCCTGGCCGCACACCGCGACCATCTCGAGCAAGAAGTCGCGGCGCGCACGTCGGACCTGCGCCATGCCGCGGAGGACGCCCAAGCGGCCAACAAGGCCAAGAGCGAGTTCCTGGCCACCATGAGCCATGAGATCCGCACGCCCATGAACGGCATCATCGGCATGATCGAAATTCTGAGCCAGGACGACTTGACAACGCAGCAGCGAGAAATGATGGAGACCGTAACGGATTCCGCCTTCTCCCTGCTCGGCATCATCAACGACGTTCTGGATTTTTCCAAGATCGAGGCGGGCATGCTGGGCCTGGAGCGGGTCCCACTGTCCATCAGCAAGATTGTCGAGAGTGCGGGCGAGGCGCTGGCCCCGATTGCCGAGCAGAAAAAAGTCGAACTGGTTCTCTTCTGCGATCCTCGGATTCCCGAGTCTGTCTATTCAGACCCGGTGCGCCTGCGCCAAATTCTGCTTAACCTCGGCGGCAATGCGATCAAGTTCACCCCACCCAGCTCGGGCCGTCCCGGTCGCGTGGTTCTCCGCGCCGACCTGGAGTCGATGTCTGTAGAGCGGGCGCATGTTCGCGTTCGCGTTGTCGACAACGGCATCGGCATGAGTTCGGAGACGATAACCGGGTTGTTCCGGCCGTTTACCCAGGCGGAAAGTTCGACCACCCGCCGTTTCGGCGGGACCGGTCTCGGCCTCTCGATCTGCCACCGCATAGCCGAAGCGATGGGCGGAAGTATCGCCGTCGAGAGCGAAACGGGGAAAGGCTCCAGTTTTTCGGTTCACCTTAGCTTTGATATTGCCCCGCTGCCACTCACTGCGGAACGCCAGTTCGATCTGCATGATTTGGATGTCCTCGTGGTCAGCCAGCAACCGGAGATGGCAGATATCCTGACCCGTTACATCAGCCACGGCGGCGCCCGGGTCAGTCAGTTCGCAGGAGTTGATGAGGCAGAGCAGTTCCTGGTGATGACCCAGGACAAATGGGTCATCGTGGTAGTCGATAGCGAAGGCGACAAGTCACGGGCCGAGGCTCTGCAAGAGCGGCTCCGCCGACATCGTTTCGGGCCGGGAGTCCACTTCGTTGTGGTGGCTCGCGGCCGGCGACGAATGGCGCGGATAGACGGAGTAGATACGATAACTCTGGACAGTAACGCCATGCGCCGTACCGCTTTACTCCGGGCAGTCGCAGTCGCGGCGGGTCGCGCGTCGCCGGAGGTTCCGCTTAGGGAGTCCCCGCGCGTCGCAGCCCCCGCACAGATGCCAAGCGTGGAGGAGGCGGAAGCGGCCGGTCGACTCATCCTCGTAGCGGAAGACAATCTGACCAATCAGAAGGTCCTCGCACACCAGCTTCATCTTCTCGGCCAGCTGGCGGAGATGACCAACGATGGTCACGAGGCCCTCGCACGGTGGCGCAGCGGGCACTTCGGTTTATTGTTGACCGACTGCCATATGCCAGAGATGGATGGTTTCGATCTCGCGAAAACTATCCGCGCGGAAGAACAAGAAAGCGGGCGTCACCTGCCCATTGTTGCCATCACCGCCAATGCCATGAAGGGAGAGGCCGAACGCTGTATCGCTGCCGGTATGGACGACTATTTGGCCAAACCGATCCAATTGGACGTGTTGCGGGAAATGCTGGCGAAGTGGTTGCCTCCGCAGCCACGGGCGAGCGCCTTGGAAGCAGAGGCATCGAACCATGAGAGCAACGTGACTGATCTTCCTGCTATCACGGACGCGTCACCGGTGGATCCCGAGGCGCTAAAGCAAGTGTTGGGAGACGGCGACGCTGCACTGATGAAGGAATTCTATGGCGATTTTCTGCGCTCCGCGGAGGCGTCGGTGAGAGAAATCGAAGCCGCATACAGCCGCCGTTCTGCCAAGGACGTAGGCGCTCTTGCCCACAAGGTGAAGTCCTCCGCCCGGACGATGGGTGCCAATGCACTGGCCGATCGCTGTGAGACTCTGGAACAAGCAGGCAACACGGAAAATTGGGAGCAGATCGATGCCTTCATGGCGGGCTTGAATGGTTTGTTCGTTCAAGTGGAGCGTTGGGTGCGCTTGAATGCCGCCTGACGCATTTCAGCATGTATCAGATTGGATGATTGAACCTATGAAAATTGAGCCAGCTATCCGTCGGATCCTCGTCCTCGATGACGACGCGTTTATTCTCAAAACCGTTTCCCATGCGCTGGGCCGTCTTGGCTACACCCAGGTCGTTACCACGACCAGCGCTGCGCAAGCCCTTACGCTGTTACGCGGCGATGGTGATGCCATTGACTTCATCTTGTGCGATCTCAACATGCCCGAGATGGATGGCATTGAGTTTCTACGCGAGCTGGCCGACCGGGGATTTGGCGGCAGAATAGCGCTGATCAGCGGCGAGAACCCGCGCACCCTGAAGATGGCGGAAGATTTGGCGCGGGCGCGTAGTCTGACTATCGTCGGCGCCATCGAAAAACCCGTGCGCGTGGAGGCGTTGAAGGCGCTCCTCGTGCAATGGCAGACCGAAGCGCAAGAGGTCTTTTCCCTCGACCCACCGCCGGTCACCCCGGAAGAGTTGCGGCGCGCCATTGAAACAAGAGAACTCGTCGCGTTCTTTCAACCGCAGATCGAACTCGCCACTGGCTGGGTGGCGGGGGTAGAAGCCTTGGCGCGCTGGAAAAGTCCGAGCAGGGGATTGGTGCTGCCAGACGCTTTCATCCCGGTGGCAGAACGCCACGGCCTCATCGGTCCACTCACCGAACGGATCATGGCAGACGCGTTTAGCAACATGACCGCCTGGCGCAGCCAAGGTTTGCAGCTGAGAATGGCGCTCAACGTGTCCGTGGAGAGCTTGAAGGAACTGGATTTTCCGGATCGAGTGCTGGCCGGCATTCTAGCTGCCGGGGTGTCGCCTGCGTCGGTGATTCTCGAGGTCACCGAGAGCCGTTTCATGGCGAATCTCGTCGCCGCGATGGACAGCCTCGTCCGTCTGCGCCTCAAGAAGATTCGGCTGTCGCTCGACGATTTCGGCACCGGCTACGCTTCCCTGGCGCAGCTGCGAGACATTCCCTTCGACGAACTCAAAGTCGGCCAAACTTTTGTTCGAGGGGCCGCGCAAGACGAAACGGCTCGAACAATCCTAGAAGCGAGCATCGCGCTTGGACAAAAGCTGGGAATGGCGGTGGTGGCCGAAGGTGTAGAAAATCAAGGAGACTGGGATCGGGTGGCTCGGCTCGGCTGCGACCTTGCTCAAGGCTATTTCATGGCCCATCCGATGCCGGGGGCCGACATACCGGCTTGGGTGGATGCATGGAATGCGCGCCACTGCACCGCCGATAGCTCGGTGCTTCAGTAACGACGGGTCGGGTAAGGTCGTGCCGTTCGGCATCGACCGGCGCGGATTGAAGGGTTCTAAGAGGGCTAGATTGCACGGCGCGCTGCCGTACTCCCGCGTCGCCGCCCCATTTAGCGCACTGCCACAGTCGATTGGTGCACTTGTTCGCGAATGACTCCTTTCAGGAGAATTCAGCGACGTCTGTGACCGGCAGCTCTTGGCCGACTGCCGCCGATGTCTCAGGATCCTTGTATGGCGGCTTTTGATTTTTCGGCTGCGCAAGCGACCGCAAGTATGGCCGAAGGACAACACGCGTCCGTCCCCACTCAATCGCTGCTGATGCAGATCAACGCTGACGCTGTTTATTTGGTCAGAACGCAGTTTCAGCAGCATCTGCATCAGCCACGTCGTTCAGCATGGACACACCCCTTTGGCCAAACGCGCGCAGTAACGGTGCTACAGTGCATGCCATTGACGATTGGCAGAGTGAGGTCGGAATTGGCAGAGTGGCCGCGATTTTGCGTCGCTAAACTTCTGATTAGATGGTGCTGTTGAGTGGAGTCGAACCACCGACCTACTGATTACGAATCAGTTGCTCTACCAACTGAGCTACAACAGCCCGGATGACCGCAGGCGCAGGATCCAGCGCCCGCAAATCGAGGAGCCGTGAATTATACCGAAGCCTGACTAAGGCTGCGAGCCGCGTGCACAATGGCGGCTTCTACGGGTTTCATGTGACTAATTCGCGCCATCTGATCGGATTCCATGCTGTCGCGGCGCGGCTGCGGCAACGCGCCGAAGGCGTGCAGGCGATCTACGTTGCCGCGGCGCGCCAGGACCGCCGCGCGCGCGAGATCGTCGAGCTTGCGCAGTCGCTCGGCATCGAGGTTCACGCGGTCGACGACGCGCGTCTCGCTCAAATGACGGATGGCGAAGTCCATCAAGGCGTTGTGGCGCAGGTTCAAGGCGAACTGCTGCGACAAACCATCGAAGAGATCCTCGACGCGCTGACGACCCCGCCGCTGTTGCTGCTCCTCGATGGCGTGACCGATCCGCACAATCTCGGCGCGTGTTTGCGCAGCGCCGACGCCTTCGGCGTCGACGCCGTGATCATTCCCAAGGATCGCGCGGTCGGCGTCAACGCGACGGTGGCCAAGGCGGCATCCGGCGCCGTCGAGACCGTGCCCGTCATTGCCGTCACCAACCTCGCACGCACCATGCGCGACTTGAAGGAGCGGGGCGTCTGGCTGGTTGGCGGCGACGCCGAAGGCACCGAGAGCCTGTTCGATGCCGATCTTTCCGGACCGATCGCCTGGGTGCTTGGCGGGGAGGGCAGCGGATTACGGCGCCTGACACGCGAGCTTTGCGACCGGAGCGTCCACATCCCGCTGATGGGCAGCGTCGCATCGCTCAATGTCTCCGTCGCCGCAGGCATCTGCCTGTACGCAACGCGGCAGCAGCGCAGCCGCGCCAGCTAGCGCGCCGCGCATTTGCGTAGTCCGCGGCGCGCGGCTAGCATGGGCACGTTCAAGGCGCCCTGTGGCGCCGGATCTTCCTACAGAGGACCTCCCGATGCTTCAGAAATCGATCACCGCATATTCTCGCGTACCGGGCATCGTGCTCGGATTGGCGTTTGCCTTGCTGTTGCCGCTCGACGCGGCTGCGAAGGGCACCCTCGTGTTTTGCTCCGAAGGCAGCCCGGAGGGCTTCCAGCCGCAGTTCTTCACCACCGGGACGACCTTCGACGCGGCATCGGTGCCCATGTTCAATCGCATCGTGCAATTCGAGCTCGGCACCACGAACATTATCCCTGCGCTCGCCGAATCGTGGACCGTGTCCGCCGACGGCAAGACCTACACCTTCAAACTACGCAAGGGCGTCAAGTTCCACAGCAACGCCAATTTCACGCCCAGCCGCGACTTCAACGCCGACGACGTGCTGTTCTCGTGGAACCGCATGGCCGACGACAATCATCCGTTTCACAAGATGACAGCCGGCCAAACCTTCTCGTATTACGACGACATGGGCATGAAGAACATCGTCGACAACGTCCAGAAGATCGACGACTCGACCGTGCGCTTCAACCTCAAGCGGCCCGAGGCGCCGTTTCTCGCCGACATGGCGATGGACTTCGCGTCGATCCTCTCGAAGGAATATTTCGACACGATGCAGAAGAAGGGCACGCCAAACGCCGCGGACGTCTACCCCATCGGCACCGGGCCGTTCGAGTTCGTGTCCTACCAGAAGGACGCGGTGATTCGCTACAAGGCATTTGATCGCTACTGGAAGGGCCGCCCCAAGATCGACAACCTGATCTATTCCATCACTCGCGACGCGACCGCGCGCTATGCCAAGCTCAAGACCGGCGAGTGTCAGGTGATGGCGTTTCCCAAGCCTGCCGATCTCGACGAAATGAAAAAGGACCCGCAACTCACGGTGCTGCAGACCGAAGGGCTCAACATCGGATACATCGCCTTCAACGTCGAAAAGAAGCCCTTCGACAACAAGCTGGTGCGGCAGGCGCTGAACCTCGCCACCAACAAGGACGCGATCCTCAAGGCGGTCTATCTCGGCAACGGCCAGGCGGCGAAGAATCCGATCCCGCCGATTCTCTGGAGCTACAACAACGCGGTGCAGGACTACCCCTACGATCCGGCGAAGGCCAAGCAGTTGCTCGCGCAGGCGGGATTCCCCAATGGCTTCGACGTCGATCTGTGGTACTTGCCGGTCACGCGCCCCTACAATCCGGATGGCAAGCGCATGGCCGAGATGATCCAGGCCGACTGGGCAAAGGTCGGGGTCAAGGCGACGCTGACCACGTTCGAGTGGGCCGAGTATCGCAAGCGCGCGAAAGGCGGCGAGCACCAGATCGTGATGTTCGGCTGGTCGGGCGACAACGGCGACCCCGACAACTTCTTCGTGCCCCTGCTGGGATGCGAGGCGGTCAAAGGCGGCGGCAACAACGCCCGCTGGTGCAACAAGGCGTTCGAGGACCTGGTCATCAAGGCCGCGCAGACGCCCAAGCAGGCCGACCGCGCCAAGCTCTACGAGCAGGCGCAGGTCATCGTCAAGGACGAGGCGCCTTGGATCACGGTCGCGCACTCGATCCGCTTCGAGCCCATGCGCAAGGAAGTCAAAGGGTACAAGATGGACGCGACGGCGCATCACTTCTTCGACGGCGTCGATATCGTGAAATAAGTTCGTCATTCCCGCGGCCTTTAGTCCCCGCGAAAGCGGGGAGGGAATCCAATGTCTTTGGTACGAACGCCACTGGGTCCCCGCTTTCGCGGGGACGACGAATTCTGTAAGCTCGAATTCATTCGCGCATGCCACCGGCGAGCTCGCTCGCGGGCGATCGATGCTGCGCCGAAAGCACCTAGGCGCTTCGCTCTATGCTTGTATACATCCTCCGTCGCGCCGCGCTGATCGTTCCGACGTTTTTCGGCGTGACGTTGCTCGCGTTCGCGCTGATTCATCTGATTCCCGGCGATCCCGTGGAAAATCTGTCGGGCGAGCGCGGCATGGCTCCCGAGCGGCGCGAGCGTCTTTTGCATGAGTACGGGCTCGATCGGCCGCTGGCGACGCAATACGCGGTCTACGTCCGCCAGGTTCTCAAGGGCGATCTCGGCTCTTCGCTGACCACGCACGAGCCGGTGCTCGACGAATTCTTGACACTATTTCCGGCGACGGTCGAGCTCGCATTTTTTGCGATGTTGCTCGCGGTCTGCATCGGCCTGCCAGCCGGCATCGTGGCGGCGCTCAAGCGCAACACCGTCGCCGACTACGCAGTCATGGGCGTGTCGCTGACCGGTTACTCGATGCCCATCTTCTGGTGGGCACTCTTGCTCATTCTATTTTTCTCGGTGCAGCTCGGCTGGACGCCGGTGTCGGGAAGAATCGCGGTCGAGTTCGACGTGCCGGCCTCGACCGGATTGATGCTGATCGACACCTTGCGCAGTGGAGAAGCGGGTGCCTTTCGCTCGGCGCTTTCGCATCTCATTCTGCCCTCGATCGCATTGGGCACGATTCCGCTCGCGGTCATCGCAAGGATGACGCGCTCGTCGATGCTTGAAGTGCTGCGCGAAGATTACGTTCGCACCGCTCGCGCCAAGGGGTTGCCGTATTGGCGCGTGGTCCTGGTGCACGCGCTGCGCAACGCGCTGATTCCGGTGATCACGGTCATCGGCCTTCAGGTCGGACTGCTCTTGTCCGGCGCCATCCTGACCGAGACCATCTTTTCCTGGCCCGGCGTGGGCAACTGGCTGATCCACGGCGTGCAGTCGCGCGACTATCCGGTCGTGCAGGGAGGCATCCTTCTCGTGGCGGCAATCGTCATCAGCGTCAACCTGATCGTCGACGTTCTCTACGGCGTCATCAATCCGAGAATCCGGCATGCATGAGGCTGTGATCGCAGAGGAGAGCCCGCCGGCGCGAGAGTCAAGCACCTGGCGCGAATTCTGGCAGGCGTACTCGCAAAGCCGAGGCGCGATGATCGGGCTGACGCTGGTGATCGCGCTCATCTTGTTGGCGGTCTTTGCCGACGTCGTGTCGCCGCATCCGCCCAACGAGCAGTATCGCGACTTCACTCTGGCGCCGCCCGCGTGGCACGGCGGCGGGACATCGGCTTTCATACTTGGTACCGACCCGGTCGGCCGCGACATGCTGTCTCGCCTGATCCACGGCACGCGCCTGTCGCTCCTCATCGGGTTCGTCTCCGTGGCGATCTCGCTTTCGCTCGGGGTGGTACTCGGCTTGCTCGCGGGTTATTTCCGTGGGCTCGTCGAGACGACGATCATGCGTCTGATGGACGTCATGCTCGCGTTGCCGAGCCTGCTGCTCGCCATTGCGGTCGTCGCGATTCTCGGTCCGGGCCTGATCAATGCGATGTACGCGATCGCCATCGTGCTGTTGCCTCATTACGTACGCTTGACGCGGGCGGCAGTGCTCGCCGAAGCGGGCAAGGAATACGTCGCCTCGTCGCGGATCGCGGGCGCCGGCGCGATTCGGCTCATGTTCGCAACCATTCTTCCCAACTGCGTGGCGCCGCTGATCGTTCAGGCAACGCTCGGCTTCTCGAACGCGATTCTCGACGCTGCGGCGCTTGGATTCCTCGGTTTGGGTGCGCAGCCGCCGACGCCCGAATGGGGCTCGATGCTCGCCGGCGCGCTCGAATTCATCCAACGCGCATCGTGGGTGGTGACCTTTCCCGGGCTCGCCATCCTGATCACCGTGCTCGCGTTCAATCTGATGGGCGACGGCTTGCGCGATGCGCTCGACCCGAAGCTCAAGCGCTAGAGGATCCGAATGGCGCTACTCGAAGTGCAAGGGCTTACGGTGGAATTCGGGAGTGTCGCGGCGCCGCTCATTGCCGTCGATGATGTCGATCTGTCGATGGAGGCCGGCGAAATCGTCGGCTGCGTCGGAGAGTCCGGCTCGGGCAAGAGCGTTACCGCGCTGGCGCTGATGGGGCTGGTCGATTTTCCGGGCCGGGTGCGCGCCAAGCGCATGAGCTTCGATGGACGCGATTTGCTCGGTCTGTCCGATGCGGGGCGGCGCGCGCTGGTGGGCAAGGATATCGCCATGATCTTCCAGGATCCGCTGGCGAGCCTGAATCCGTGCTTTACGGTCGCGTTCCAATTGACCGAGACCATGAGGATCCACGGAACCGACGCCGAGCGAAGGAGCGCAAGGCGCCGCCGCGATCGCGCGCTGGAGCTTTTGCAACAAGTGGAAATTCCGGACGCCGCGGCGAGGCTCAACGCGTTTCCGCATCAGCTTTCGGGAGGCATGGCACAACGGGTCATGATCGCGATGGCGATTGCCTGCAACCCGCGGCTCCTGATCGCCGACGAGCCGACCACCGCGCTGGACGTGACCGTTCAGGCGCAGGTGCTCGATCTGCTGGTCCGCCTGCAGCACGAACGCGGCATGGCATTGCTGCTCATTACGCACGATCTCGCGGTCGTGGCCGAAACCGTGCAGCGCGTGATTGTGATGTATGCCGGGCAGCAGGTCGAGACCGGGGCAGTGCCTGCCATTTTCGAGGCGCCGGAGCATCCCTATACGCAAGCGCTGCTGGCCGCGTTGCCCGAGCACAACCTCGAACGCGCGAGGCTGAAGGCGATTCGCGGCATCGTGCCGGGGCAATTCGATCGTCCGATTGGTTGTCTGCTGTCACCGCGCTGCGATTACGCACTCGAGCGCTGCAGTCACGATCAGCCATTGCTGGAGGGGCCTGAGGGGCGAAAGGTGCGCTGCCATTTTCCGCTGGATGCGACAGGACATCCCACCGGAGGCTGGCGGGCCGAGGAGCAGGCTCAGTCACGCGCTGAGACGCGGGCGAACGCGGCGTGACCACAGCCTCGCCGCTGCTCGAAGCGCGCGCGCTGGCCCGGCATTACACCGTCTCGCGCGGTCCGTTCCGAGCGAAAGGCCTGGTGCGCGCCCTCGACGGCGTGTCGTTCAGCGTGCGCGAAGGCGAGACGCTGGCGATCGTCGGAGAATCCGGTTGCGGCAAGTCCACGCTTGCACGGCAAGTGACCATGATCGAACGCCCGACTTCCGGCGAGCTTCGGCTCTGCGGCGAGGATGTCGCGCACGCCGACCGCGCGACGCTCAAGCGGCTGCGGCCGCAGGTGCAGATGGTGTTCCAGAATCCATACGCTTCGCTCAACCCGCGCAAGCAGGTCGTGACGCTGCTCGACGAGCCTCTGGCGATCAACACAGACTTGAGCAGGTCGGCCCGGCGAGACGCGGCCCGGGCGATGATGGCGCGCGTGGGTCTTCGTCCAGAGCACGAGCGCCGCTATCCGCACATGTTCTCGGGAGGACAACGCCAGCGTATCGCGGTGGCGCGCGCGCTGATGTTGCGGCCGCGGCTGCTCGTCGCCGACGAGCCGGTATCGGCGCTCGATGTTTCGATTCAAGCGCAGGTACTCAATTTGCTGATGGACCTGCAGCAGGATATGGGGATCGCCTACCTTTTCATTTCGCACAATCTGCAGGTCGTGCGCCACATTGCCGAGACGGTAGCGGTGCTCTATCTGGGAAAGATCGTCGAGTCGGGGCCGAAAGCGCTCGTGTTCCGGCGCCCGGCGCATCCGTATACGAGGGCGCTCCTTGCCAGCACTCCGTCGCTGCGCTCGAACCGTCGCGCCGCGGCGCAATCCGCTGCTCCACGCACCAGCCCAGAGCTGGAAGGCGAGAATGGGGCACGCCGCACCAGTACTGTGCTCAGGGGCGAGCCGCCGTCGCCGCTGAGTCCTCCCTCCGGCTGCGCGTTTCACGGACGCTGTCCTTATGCCATCGAGCGTTGCCGTGGCGAAGTGCCGATGCTCGAGCCGTTCGACGGCGCACTGGTCGCGTGCCACCGCGTGGCGGAGATTAACGCCTAGCGAGTAGATCGCCTGTATCGTCATTCCCGCAAGAGCGGGAATCCATTGGCCTTTAATCGGACGCAAAATGGATCCCCGCTTTCTCGCGGATGACGTCAGTTTTTTCGAAGGCGCCAGCCATTTCCGGCGTAACACTCGGCTCGTTGATTTCGTCGTTTCCGCGAAATCGGAAGCCCAGCGTCTTTTGCCGCCTGCATTGACGCTGCGGGGCGCTTTGGGCATGATCGGAAGCGTCACCCAGCTGTCACGAACGGCTGACCTGACCTCTGTACCGTCGCCCTGTGCTTGCCTTCATCCTCCGTCGCATCCTGCAATCGGTCGCGGTTATGGTCGCCGTGGCCTTTATCGCATTTGCCTTGTTCACCTACACCGGCGATCCGGTAACGTTCATGGTGGGCCAGGACGCAACTCAGGAAGACCGGGCAAAGCTGCGCGCGGACCTTGGCCTCGACCAGCCCTTCTACGTTCAGTTCGGGCGCTTCGTCGTCCGGGCGGTTCAGGGCGAGTTCGGGCTTTCGCTGCGCCAGGGACGTCCGGTGTCGACGCTGCTCAAGGAAAGGCTCCCGGCGACGCTCGAGCTTGCCTTCACCGCAGCGCTGCTCGCAATGCTGCTCGGCATCCCTGGGGGCGTCTATACCGCGCTCAGGCGCAACTCGTGGCTGTCGCATATCCTGCTTGCCGTTTCGCTCATCGGGGTATCGCTGCCGACGTTTCTGATCGGCATCCTGTTGATCCTCGTGTTCGCGGTGATTCTGGGATGGCTGCCGTCGTTCGGTCGCGGCGACACCATCGCCCTGGGCTGGTGGACGACGGGCTTCCTGACCAAGAGTGGGCTCAAAGCGCTGATCCTGCCCTCGATCACGCTCATGCTTTTCCAGATGACGCTGATCATGCGGTTGGTGCGCGCCGAAATGCTGGAAGTGCTGCGCACCGACTACATCAAGTTTGCCCGCGCCCGCGGGCTGACCGACCGCGCGATTCATTTTGGCCATGCGCTGAAAAACACCCTCGTGCCGGTGATCACGATTACCGGGCTGCAACTGGGCGCGATCATCGCCTTCGCCATCATCACCGAGACCGTGTTCCAATGGCCCGGCATGGGCCTGCTCTTCATTCAGGCCGTCGGCTTTGCGGACGTGCCGGTGATGGCCGCGTATCTTTGCTTTATCGGCCTGGTTTTTGTGCTGATCAATCTGGTTGTCGATCTGCTGTACTATGCCGTCGACCCACGTCTGCGCATCGAGCGGCTTGCAGCCGCGAATTGAGTTGGCGAGTGAATTCATGACCCCCGTCGAGCACATTCGAGCCGATCACGCCGAGCTGACCGCATTGCGCCGCGATCTGCACGCGCATCCCGAGCTCGGTTTCGAGGAGCACCGGACCGCGGAAGTCGTGGTGCGGGAGCTGACCGCGTTGGGCGTGGAGCATCACTCCGGCATCGGCAAGACGGGCATCGTCGGCGTGATACGCGGCCGGCGCCACGACAGCGGCCGGGCGGTCGGACTGCGCGCCGACATGGACGCACTGCCGATACACGAGGAAAACGGGTTCGATTACGTGTCGCGATTCAAGGGGCGAATGCATGCCTGTGGCCACGACGGTCACACCACCATGCTGCTCGGCGCGGCGCGCTACCTTTCCCGCACCCGGCGCTTCGATGGCACCGTGTATCTGATCTTCCAGCCGGGCGAAGAAGGCTTTGGAGGCGGCAAGGCGATGATCGACGACGGGCTGTTCGAGCGCTTTCCCGCCGACGAGATTTACGCACTGCATAACTGGCCTGCGCTGCCGCCAGGGAAGATCGGAGTCCGGCCGGGGCCTGCGATGGCTGCGGCCGACAGAATCGAAATTCACATCGAGGGCCGCGGCGGGCACGGCGCGCATCCGCATCTGACGGTCGACCCGGTGCTGGTCGCGGGCCACATTATCACCGCCGCGCAATCGATCGTGTCCCGCAACGTGAGTCCCGTCGACACCGCGGTAGTCAGCCTGTGCGCGATGCATGCCGGCAATATGGCGGCCATGAGTGTAATTCCACGCGAAGCCCGCCTGATCGGCACCGTGCGCACCTTCCGGCCGACAACGCAGGTCGCGATCGAAAAGCGACTGACCGAGCTCGTACATTCCATCGCCGCGGCCTTTGGCGCGACCGCAACGCTCAAGTACGAGCGCGTTTACCCGGCGACCATCAACAGCGACCGGCAGGCCGTCTTTGCGGCGGACGTCGCGGACACACTGGTGGGTGCCGAGAACGTGGTGCGTGATCTGGAACCGTCGATGGGATCCGAGGATTTCTCCTTCATGCTCCAGCAGCGGCCCGGCGCCTACGCGCGCCTGGGACAGGGAGGCGCGGAAGGCGGCTGTTTCCTGCACAACACTCGTTACGACTTCAACGACGAGGTGATTCCACTCGGGGCCGGCTATCTGGCTGCGCTGGCGGAGGCGGCGATGCCGATTTCCCGATGAACGCGATTCCGCATTTTTCGCAGACTTATGCCGAGGCCCGCGACAAGTTCCTGGCCGCGGCCCGGATCCGCGGCGCGCAGCTGATGCATCACGTGCATCCCGCCGAGCGAGGCGCCGCGGGCGAAGAGCTGTCGATGGACTTCGCGCTGCTCGGCAGCGCCGACGCTCCCGGACTGCTGCTGCTGATTTCGGGAACTCACGGCGTCGAGGGCTTTTGCGGCTCGGGATGTCAGGTCGCGCTTTTGCACGACGAGACGTTCATGGCCGAGGTCGAGCGCGCGGGTGTCGCGGTGCTGATGTTGCATGCGCTGAATCCGTACGGCTTCTCGCATCTGCGGCGCGTCAACGAGGACAACGCCGACCTGAATCGCAACTTCATGGACTTCGGCGGACCCCTGCCGGTCAATAGCGCTTACGCGGAGATTCATTCGTTGCTTCTGCCGGCGACCTGGCCGCCACCGCCCGAGAGCGAAACCCGGCTCAACGCGTGGATCGCGGAGCATGGCCCGAAGGCGTATCAGGCAGCGGTGAGCGGGGGCCAGTATCAGTATCCCGACGGGCTGTTCTACGGCGGCCGCAAGCCCGCCTGGAGCAACGAGATCCTGCGGGGTATGCTGCACGAGTACGCGGCCCAGCGGGCTTTTCTGGGATGGATCGATTTCCACACCGGGCTGGGCCCGCGCGGGCACGGCGAAAAGATCTACGCCGGACTCGACTATTCCGCGGACGTCGCGCGCACCAAGGCGTGGTGGGGTGCTGACGTCACATCGTTCCTGGATGGGACATCGACCTCCGCTGCGCTCACCGGCATCAACGGCGCCGCGGCGCACGACGAATGCCCCAACGCCGCATTTGCCGGCATTGCGCTCGAATATGGCACCTACCCGATGGAGCAGATACTGCAGGCTTTTCGGGCCGAGAACTGGATCCACAATCACCCGAAGGCGCCCAAGGCGCAGCAGGATGAGATCAAACGTACTTTTCGCGACATGTTCTACGTCGATGCCGACGATTGGAAGCAGATGGTCTACACGCAGGCGGTGGAAGGCTGCATGCGGGCGATCGATAATCTCGGCGAGACGCGGACATACGCCTGAACAGCCACCGCAACCCTGGGAGTGCAACTATGATTAGCGTTCAACATTTGCTGGCGCGTGCGTCGGTCGTCCTCGTCGCGGCCACGCTGACCGCATTCAGCGCGTCGGCGGCGACGTTCCGATTTGCCGATCAGGGCGACGCTGTTTCGATGGATCCGCATGCTCTCAACGAATCGCTGCAGCTCACCATCACCGGCAACGTCTTCGAGCCGCTGGTCGGCCGAGGCAAGAAGCTGGAGCTTATTCCGCTGCTGGCCACGTCCTGGAAGCAGACCGCGCCGACGGTGTGGCGCTTCACCCTGCGTCAGAACGTCAAATTCCACGACGGCACGCCGTTCAATGCGGACGACGTGATCTTCTCGTACGAGCGCTCCAAGGCCGAAGGGTCTGACATGAAGACCAAGATCGGGCCGGTCAAGGAGGTCAGGAAGATCGACGACTACACGGTCGACTTCGTGACGAACGACCCGTTTCCCATCCTGCCCGACACACTCAACACCTGGTTCATCATGAGCAAGGTGTGGTGCGAGAAGAACAATGCCGCGGCGCCTGTGGACGTGCGCAAGGGCAAGGAGAACGCTGCAACGCTGCGCGCCAACGGAACCGGACCGTTCATGCTGAAGTCGCGAGAACCCGCCGTGCGCACGGTGTTCGTGCCGTTCCCAGGCTACTGGGACAAGATCGAGAGCAATATCACAGAGGCCGTATTCACTCCGATCAAGAACGACGCGACGCGGGTCGCGGCACTGATCTCGGGCGACATCGACATGATGGAGCCGGTGCCGCTGCAGGACATCGACAAGCTGAAAGCCGATCCGAACCTGAACGTGCTGCAGGGTCCCGAACTGCGGACAATATTCCTCGGCATGGACCAGTCGCGTGACGAGCTCTTGTTCTCGAACATAAAGGGCAAGAATCCGTTCAAGGACAAGCGCGTACGCCAGGCGTTTTATCAGGCGATCGATATCGAGGCGATCAAGATCCGTATCATGCGCGGCGCGGCGACGCCGACAAATCTGATGATCGCTCCGGCAGTCAAGGGGTTTGTTCCGGAATTGAACAAGCGTCTGCCGCACGACGCCGCCGCCGCGAAAAAGTTGCTCGTCGAAGCAGGGTACCCCGACGGCTTCGAGGTCGGAATGAATTGTCCCAATGACCGTTACGTCAACGACTCAGCGATTTGTCAGGCGATTACGGCGATGCTGGCGCAAATCGGTGTCAAAGTGAACCTGATGGCGGAGACCAAGGTCACGTATTTCCCCAAGATTCTTTCGCGCAATACATCGTTCTACATGCTCGGATGGACGCCGGACTCCTATGATGCCCAGAACGCGATGTACGCGCTGCTCATGACTCCCGCCCCGAGCGGGCAGGGCCTTTTCAATCTCGGTACGTATTCCAACAAGCGCGTCGACGAGCTCGGCGCTATGATCGCCAGCGAGCTTGATCAGACCAAGCGTAACGCGATGATCGCCGAACTGTTCAAGATCCACAGCGACGACGTCGGCCACATTCCGCTTCACCAGCAGGCGTTGGCCTGGGCGATGAAAAAGAATATCGCGCTCGTGCAGCTTGCCGACAACACCAATTCGCTCAAGTGGGTCGTCGTCAAGTGACGCGGATGTCCAAGAGCAAGACCCGAAGGGTCGCAGCGATTGGAAACAGCCGCGTCATCCCCGCGAAAGCGGGGATCCATGGTTGCCTCCAAAGCCAATGGATTCCTGCTCTTGCGGGAATGATGGCAGTGAGGGGGAGCGCATTTGCGCATTTGTCCAAGAGCAAGACCCGAAGGGTCGCAGCGATTGGAAACTATTTGCGTCCTTCCGCGCGAGCGTAAGCGGAACCCGGGCCGCATTTTTCCATGACGACCGCTCCCGCGCCCGCCCGTCGCCTTTCCCGCGGGTGGGACAGCGATCTGGCGTACAACTTTCGTCACTCTCCGGTGGCGATCGTATCGGCCGTATTGCTCCTTGTCTGTCTTTGCGCAGCGCTGTTTGCGCCGTGGATCGCGCCGCACAATCCGTTCGACCTGGCGACACTGAATCTGATGGATGCGCTTACGCCGCCCCACGGCATCGCCGGCGCGCGGCCGGAATACCTGCTCGGCACAGACGATCAGGGGCGCGACCTTTTGTCGGCGATCATGTTCGGCGCGCGAATATCATTGCTCGTCGGTCTCGCCTCGGTGCTATTCGCGGTGGTGCTCGGCGTGAGCCTGGGCCTGATCGCCGGCTACGTCGGCGGCAAGCTCGACGGCTTCATCATGCGCATCGCCGATGTTCAGCTCTCCTTTCCGGCGATTCTGATCGCGCTCTTGATCGACGGCGTGGCGCGCGCGGTGCTGCCTCGCGACGCGCACGGCCCGGTAGCGCTTTTCGTGTTGATCTTTGCGATCGGCATCTCCAACTGGGTACAGTACGCGCGCACTGTCCGTGGCTCAACTATGGTGGAAAAGAACAAGGACTATGTCCACGCGGCGAGGGTGATCGGCATCCGGCCGCTGGGCATCATGCGGCGCCATCTGCTGCCGAATGTGATGGGGCCGGTGCTGGTGCTCGCGACGATCAATATCGCGACCGCGATCATCACCGAGGCGACGCTATCGTTCCTGGGCATCGGCGTGCCGCCAACGCAGCCTTCGCTCGGAACGCTGATTCGCGTCGGAAACGATTTTCTTTTTTCGGGCGAGTGGTGGATCACGGTTTTCCCGGGCGCGGCGCTGGTCATCATGGTGCTGGCGATCAATCTGCTGGGCGACTGGCTGCGCGACGCGCTCAATCCGAGGCTGCAATAGTCGCCGTGGCGGGACATTGGGGGCCGCCAGGTCGACGCCGCGCGCGAATGAATCGTCGTCGCGGTTTTTTGTCGCATCCGACGGCCGCGTGACGTCCACGGAACCGCTGCTGGTCGTCGAACACCTCCGCGTGGAATTTCCCACGCGCCGCGGGACGCTGACCGCGGTCGATGACGTTTCGCTGACGATCGCCGCAGGCGAGGTGCTCGGCGTCGTGGGCGAATCCGGTGCCGGAAAGTCGCTCACCGGCGCCGCGATCATCGGCTTGATCGATCCTCCCGGGCGCATTGCGGGCGGCCAGATTCGTCTTGCCGGACGCCGCATCGACAACCTTTCGCAGGAAGCGCTGCGCCGCATTCGTGGCCGCGAGATCGGCGCCGTGTTCCAGGATCCGCTGACGTCGCTCAATCCACTTTATACCGTCGGCCGGCAGCTCGTCGAAACCATCACCACGCACCTCGATCTGGGACACAAGGCGGCACGCGAGCGGGCGCTGGACCTTTTGAACGAAGTCGGGATTTCGGCGCCCGAGCGGCGCATCGAGCATTATCCGCATCAGTTCTCCGGCGGAATGCGACAGCGCGTGGTGATCGCCCTTGCGCTGGCGGCCAAGCCGAAGCTGATCATCGCCGACGAGCCTACGACGGCGCTCGACGTGTCCATTCAGGCGCAGATCATCGCGCTGCTCAAGCGGTTATGCCGCGATCACGGCACTGCGGTGATGCTGATCACCCACGACATGGGCGTGATCGCCGAGACCGCGGACCGTGTCGCGGTCATGTATGCGGGACGCGTGGCCGAAATCGGGCCCGTCGCGGATGTGATTCATCGGCCTCAGCATCCTTATACCGCCGGCTTGATGGGATCGATTCCTTCGATTGTCGCCGAGCGCGAGGAGCTCGCGCAGATCGACGGGACGATGCCGCGCCTGACAGCGATACCGGACGGCTGCGCATTCAATCCGCGCTGCCCCCAGGTATTCGACCGCTGCCGCCGCGAACGCCCCGACCTGCTGCAAGCCGAGAGGACATTGGCTGCGTGCTGGCTGCATGCGCGCGACTTGGCCAGTGTCAAATGAGTGTCAACGGGTGTCAGGTGAGCGAGCGATGAGCGTTCCCCTGGTCGAACTGATCGACGTTGCCCGCTATTTCGATGTCTCGCCGCCATGGCTCAACCGCGTGATCGAGCGCAAGCCGCGGCAGATTCTTCGCGCCGTCGACGGAGTGAGC
Organism: Burkholderiales bacterium; assembly: GCA_017880805.1. Lineage (GTDB taxonomy): Bacteria > Pseudomonadota > Gammaproteobacteria > Burkholderiales > Casimicrobiaceae > PALSA-1003. The sequence continues at coordinate 3,578 of JADGRP010000261.1, read as the reverse complement.
TTCGCCATCGAAAAAGGCGAGACGCTGGGTCTGGTGGGCGAGTCCGGCTGCGGCAAGTCCACGGTGGCGCGGCTCATCGTCGGCCTCTACCGCCCGACACGCGGCGAAATCCTCTACAACGGTCGCCAGGTCGACTTCTCCGATCCGGAGCTCGCGCTGCGACGGACCATGCAGATGATCTTCCAGGATCCCTACGCCAGCCTAAATCCGCGCTGGAGGGTCAAGGATATCGTCGCCGAGCCGATCCGCGCACACGGACTCGCGCAGACGCCGGCGGCACTGGCGGCGAAGGTCGTCGCGCTGCTGGAGCAGGTCGGCCTCGCCGGCGCCGATGGGGCGAAATATCCGCACCAGTTTTCGGGCGGCCAGCGGCAGCGTATTTCCATCGCCCGTGCATTGGCGACCGATCCGGCGTTTTTAATCTGCGACGAGCCGACGTCCGCGCTCGACGTCTCGGTTCAGGCCCAGGTGCTGAACCTGATGCGCCGCCTGCAGCGCGAGCTCGGGCTTACCTATTTGTTCATCTCGCATAACCTCGCGGTGGTTCATCACATCGCCGATCGCGTCGGCGTGATGTATCTCGGCCGCATCGTTGAGTTCGCGCCGACGCGGCAGTTGTTCGCATCGCCACAGCACCCGTACACGCGCATGCTGCTGGCCGCCGTGCCGGATCTGGCGATGACCGGCACGCCGCGCACCGCGGTCGGCGGCGAAGTGCCGAATCCTCTCGATCCGCCCACCGGGTGCGCCTTCCATCCTCGCTGTCCCTATGCCAACGAACGTTGCCGGCGTGAAGTACCGACGCTGCAGGCGATCCCGGGCGCCGAGCCCGGGGCGGGCCAGGTCGCATGTCACGCCGTCGAGGAAGGACGCCTCGCGCCGCTCGCGGTGGCGGTGCCCTGAACGGCCCGGTGCGCCCCTTGAATCGGCTATAATTCGTTTCTTTTGAACGGCATCGCCTGGTTTTCGGCGTTTGCTCTAGGAAATCCGGGTTGTCGCGAGCGAACGCCTCTTCGAGGCACGCTGCGTTTGTCCAGAAGAATTCGAATTGCGCCTCACTCAGATCAAGCTGGCCGGGTTCAAGTCATTCGTCGATCCGACGATTATCGCCACCCCCGGTCAACTCGTCGGCATCGTCGGTCCCAACGGTTGCGGCAAGTCCAACGTCATCGATGCGGTGCGCTGGGTTCTCGGCGAATCGAGGGCGTCGGCGTTGCGCGGCGAGTCGATGCAGGACGTTATCTTCAACGGCGCGGGTGACAGGGCGCCGGTGGGACGCGCTTCGGTCGAGCTGTTCTTCGACAACAGCGCGGGCAGGATCGGCGGCCAGTGGGGCCAGTACGCCGAGCTATCGATCAAGCGCGTCCTCACCCGCGACGGCGACTCGACTTACTACATCAATAACATTCCGGTTCGCCGGCGCGACATCCACGATCTCTTCCTGGGCACGGGCCTGGGTCCGCGCGCCTACGCCATCATCGAGCAGGGCATGATCTCGCGGGTCATCGAGGCGAAGCCGGAAGAGCTTCGAATATTTCTGGAAGAAGCCGCGGGCGTTTCCAAGTACAAGGAGCGGCGCAAGGAAACCGAAGGGCGCTTGAGCGACGCGCGCGAGAACCTGGCGCGCGTGGAAGACATCCGCATCGAACTCGCAGCGCAGCTCGCCAAGCTGGATTCTCAGGCCAAGGTCGCCACCGAGTATCGCGATCTGGAGACGCGGCTCAAGCAATCGCAGCACATGATGTGGTTCGGCAAGCAGCAGGACGCGGTTCGCTTGCGCGAAAAGCACGCCGCCGAGATCGCCAATCTCACTGGCGGATTCGAGGCGCTGCAGGCCGAGCTTCGCGCCGCGGAGGCGCGGCTCGAAGCGCTGCGCGCGGATCATTATCGTGCCGGCGACGAGATGCACGAAAAGCAGGGCGCGTTCTACGCAGCCAACGCGGAAGTGACGCGCCTCGAGCAGCAACTGCAGTTTGCGCGCGAGAACGAAGGCAGGCTGGCACTGCAGGTCGAGCAGATCACCGCGCAGGTGGCAGCGTTCACGCTCCAGCTGGAAACGATCGGGCTGGAGTCACGCTCGGCGGAACGCGATCTCGAAGCGGCGATCGTCAAGCGCGACGCAACCGGCGAAGAGGAACGCGCCGCGGCGGCCGCCCTGCCGGCGCTGGAGCTTGCTCTCGCCGAAGCGTCGCGGCTTATGGCCGAGATTCAGCAGCGCATGAACGAACTCGAGCAGGCAATTCGCGTCGGAGACACGCGGCGGGAGAACGCCGCCCGAGTGCTGGCCGCGCTGGGCGTACGCCGCGAACGCCTGGATGCCGAAGCGCGCGACTTGGCGCAGCCGGTGACCGACCCGATCGCAGCCGTCGCGGAGCAACTCGAGCAGGAAAATGCCGATCTGGCGGGACGCGAGACGGCGCTTGCGGAACTGAACGCCGTGGTCCAGTCGCTTCAGGAGCGGCACCGCGCCGCCGGCGACACCTGGCAGCAGGTTAGCCGCGCGTTGACCGATCGCGAAGCGCGTTCCGAGGCGCTCGCCGAATTGCAGGCCAAGATCGACAGCGGCAAGGACGCCGCCGCATGGCTGGCGGGCAAGGGGTTGCAAAGCGTTCCGCGCCTGTGGCAACAACTCGATATCGAGCGCGGATGGGAAGATGCATTGGAAGCCGTGTTGCGAGAACGCTTGAACGCACTCGAATTGCCGTCGCTCGACGCCGCGCTGGCGTGGATCGATCCTGGCGCAGCGCTTCCCGGACGCGTTGCGGCCTACGCCCCCGCGGCGAAGGACGTTCCATCGAAGCCGCCGTTCGACGCCTTGTTGGCCAAGGTCAAGACTTCGCGCAACGAGCTGTCGCGCGTGCTGATCGACTGGCTCGAAGGCGTCCGCTGTCGCGACGATCTCGGCAGCGCACTGCGCGACCGGGCGTCGCTGGCTGTGGGCGGGAGCTTCGTTACCCTGGCCGGGCACATTGTCAGCGCCGACGCGATCAGTTTTTTTGCGCCGGACAGCGAGCTGCACGGCGTGATCGCGCGACAGCGCGAGCTTGCCGAGCTTGCGCAAGCCATCACCGCCGCGCGCGCCGACACCGCGCTCGCGGCGAGCGCCCGCGCTGCTGCGGAAAACGATCTCAAGGCGCGCCAGCAGGAGTATCACGGCGAAAGCATGGCCTTGTCGTCGCAGCAGCGCCGCTGCCACGACCTCGAGCTCGAGCTGATGCAATTGCGGCAGGCGGCCGAGACCGCGCAGCGCCGCCGCGCCCAGATCGCCGAAGAGATGGCGGCGCTGGTCCGCGACGACGCCGGTGAGCGCGAATCGCTGGCGGCAATCGACGTCGAGGTAGACACCGGCAGGCGGCAATTGGCGGAGACCACGCAGCGACGGGAAAGCTCGCGCCTCGCGCGCAATGAAGCGGAGATTGCGCTGGCTGGGGGGCGCGAGCGCACCCGGCTCGCCGAACGCGCGGCACAGGAAGCGGGCTTCGCCGAGCGATCGTGCCGCGAGCGCATCGCCGAGCTCAACCGCCGCCGCGAAGGCATCGAGGCGCAGATCGCGCAGCAGCAGGCGCTGGTCGCGCAGG
>JADGRP010000260.1 GCA_017880805.1 Burkholderiales bacterium | reverse complement strand
TCGATCGCACGGTGCCAATTGCTGGATAAGGGGACAACATGTTCGTCGTCGTATCGTGCATGGTCTATTGTGCGTGATATCTATAGCGGCATGATTTAAATTGCAAGAAGCTCCGCTTACGACGCTCTCAGTCCGGTTAATGCGGCGTACACGCCGAAGCCGGCTGTCGCGACAATCGTGAGCGCGACGACGAGCTCGTAGGCGCCGCGCAGTCGATACGGTGGCGGCAGACGACGCGCGAGCAGATAGAGGAAACCGAGGACAATCGGGAGCAAGAGCGCGTTCATCACCTGCACGCCGACGGAGAGCGCCACCAGATTCGCTCCCGAGGCGACCAGCACAGCGCCGGCGACAAGTGCCGCCGTGTAGATGCCGTAGAACCACGGGGCTTCGCGCGGCGAATGCTCGAGCGAATGCTTGACGCCGAGAACTTCGCCCAGCGTACGCGCCGCCGTTAGCGTGACGACGATCGTCGCTACCAGCGCGGACCCGGTGATGCCGAGGGCGAACAGCACGCGGCCCGCGGTTTCGCCGAGAAAAGGCGTCAGCGCCTGCGCAATCTGTTGCACCGTCTCGAGCGACTCGTGCCGTCCGGACATGCCCAGCGTCGCCGCCGCCGCGATCAGCACGCCCGCCATGATCAGTTGTGTCACCACGGCCCCGACCGCCGTGTCCCAGCGCGCTGCCGGCAAGTCCGCGATGGTTAGCTTCTTCTCGATCACGGCTGACTGCTGGTAGAAGACCATCCAGGGCATGATCACCGCACCGATGTTGGCAGCGACGAGGTAGAGATAGCCGGTGTCGCGCCACGGAATGTCGATCGTCTCGGATGCGACCGTGCGGAGATCGGGGTTGGCCTGCCAGGCGACAATGAGGAACACCAGCTCAAACGCGCCCACGGCAAGCGCAATGCGCTCGACCGATAGATAGGAGCCCGTGTAAGCCATTAAGGTGAGGCCGCCGACCACGACGATCATCGTCAGCCACGCCGGAACGCCGAACAGCAGCCCGACGCCCGCGAGGCCGGAGAGCTCGGAGAGCAGCGCGCCCACACATGCCAGCACCAACGTTCCCACCGACACCCAGGCCCAGGCGGCGCCGTATTGGTCGCGAATCAGCTCGCCGTGGCCCTTGCCACTGATGATGCCCAGCCGCACCGTGAGTTCCTGGACGATGCAAAGGATGGGCACCAGCACGACTTGCAGCAACAACAGCCGATAACCCCACTGGGCGCCGCTTTGCGCGGCGGTGATCACGCTGCCGGCGTCGGTGTCGGCAAGCATCACCACGAGCCCGGGGCCGGTCACGGCCAGGAACTTCGCCCAGCGCGAGGGGCGCGCGGCGCGTATGTCGGCAGTGGTCATGGCGGCGGTGCGGACGGCAGTAGCCGAATCAGGAATGATTCGCATTTCTTGTAACATACCTTCGGCGCGCGGGCTTGACCACGGTCAAGAAAAGCGTGTGGAGGAGGGCGCGCTTGTTCAATTTCGCTAAGCGCGATCACCGGCGCGCAGCGTAATTGCGCCGTCTTCGCTTAACGAAGGTAGCGACACTTTGATCGAACGTTTATCGATGTCAGGGGCACCCCGGCCGGGGCCGACATCCTAGGAGAGCATGGCCATCAAATCCAGGCGTGGACCAGAATCGGCCCGCTACGCAAACGCTAGTCAGGACGCGAGGCGGCCATGTTTTCGAAGCCCGCCTCCCTGGCGATCTGGTCGCGGATGGCCGCATACCGCTTTTGCGCGCTCTTGCCGAAAATCGGGTCTTCGAGAGGCTTGATGGCGGCATCGATCGCGGACCAATCTTTGGTGCGCAACAGTTTTGCTGCTACAGGAAAGAGCTCCGTTTCCTCCTTTTCGATGTGGCTGCGAAAATTCACGACGTAGGTCCGGCCGGGTCCTTCGACGTGCTCCCGCGGCACAATCGACCCGTTCACGATGCCATCGAGGTCTGCAACCAGCCGTTCGCCGCTTTCCTTCAATAGCGCGTGTTGCTTCATTAATTCCTCGACCGCCGGCCCGACGCTGCCGTTCCGCTCCTTGATTTTCCCGAAAGCGAGATCCTCCTTGGGGTGATGAAACAAATCCGGGTAGTGGGTCATGTAGAACATGATGTCGAGCATCAGCTCGTAGTTGGGCAAGCCACCCTTGTGAAAGAGGTCCAGCTGCTCATCCAAAAGGTCAAGCAGCTTGGCGAAGTTCACATGCTCTGCGCGCAGTAGCGCGATAGTGTCGATCATCGGTACCTCACGCGAATTGTCGATGTCCGGGCGTTCCTGCCACGCACGCATCGACTGAGCGGTTACACAATCCGAACGAACGGCCTTAGTATGTCTGAAAACGGCGCCGGGTTTCGCCTCGTTCTCGATCGCGCGAGCGGACTGCAGGGTCTTGCGATTCGAGACAGGGCTCACCGAAACGCCTCAGCCCGGCTCATCAACTCTTCCAGATCGGGCTCATTGGAGTCGCGCGGCTTGCCGGGATGGATGATGGAAACCTGGCAGCTCTCGGCTGCTTCAACGAGTTGCGCGTAGGTGCCCGCAGCCGCGTTCGCGATGTACGCCTGTTGGTTCTCGTTGTAACTGAACATCTTGTCGTTGATCTTGGTACATTCGTTGCAGCTCGTGCAACGGGCGGTCTCGATGTACGCGTCATCGGACGTCTTTTCCGGGGGCGCATCCGACGGACCCGGTGTCACAGTCGGCGTGGCCATCGATGCACTGCGCTCGCGCTCATGGGCCTCGGTCTCACCGCGCTCTTGCTCTGTGCGCGCGTTGCGCTCGCGCGCCAGCAGCCGCTCGGCGTGCGAGTTGTGGATCCCGCCGAGTTCTTGCAGGCTGCGCCACATGTCGCGGCAGCGACGCGCCTCGCGCATCATCTTGTCATCGACAATGACCTTGTGCAGCGCGTTATCGCGATCGACCACGAGCAGGCAAGGAACCTCGTTGGACGAGCCGTTGATGCCGCGAGCTACGCACTCGCCCGCCGGGACCATGTTTGCGCTCCACTTCGAGCGCGGAACTCGCGCCAGGTGCCTTGCGTAGCGGCGATCACAGGCAAGAAAGTCCACAAGCGTGAAGGCGATGTTGTCGGTCACCCTCTGATGCGCTTCGTCTTCATACTCGAAGCTGTGCACCGGCCAGTCGAGCTCGGCCTGGGGGTTGGCTTGGAGATCGAAACGGGAAGCCCAGTCAGGCCCGGCCGACGGATCGTAGCAGAAGGCAGGAAACGCCCTTGACTCCATCGCCGCGGCTGCAGTCAGGTAAGGCGGCAAGTATTCCGCCGCAGGGCCTGCACCGGAGAAAACGCTGAAGAGCGCCGGTCCAGCATAGGAAAGCCCAGCGCGCAGACGACCACGGAACTGGAACAGGTTCGCGCTGCAGGATTGCATCACATAGATCTCGTTGAACCCGATCGCCATGGTGGCGAGATGGTGGCTGCCCATGCTGAACGCGACGTGGCCATCGCCGTTCGGCAACGCCGACGGGATGTCGTCTACCTGGACGAGAATCTTGATCGGCAGGCCCGCCGACAGGATCTCCATCAGCGTCGAATTCTCGACCGCGTCGAGCTTGTGCGCGTTCACGCAGACGAGGTAATCGGGAAAAACCGCAAGCTCCTTTGGATCGAGCCCGTCCTCACCGAAGCCTTCGAAAAAGGCCTCGTGCTTCGATTCCCTGAATTCCCCGGCGATCTCGAGTTCGGCCATCGCGATGGCCTTGGCGAGCGCAATCAGCTCGGGATTGCGCTCGCGGTACGCCGCGAGCGCGCTCGCGCAGTTATCGAACACGAACAAATAGGGCTGGACAGCGGGTCCGGAGCCGACCGAGCTTGGGTAGAACCTCTGCAATTCGAGGACCTTGAGCAGCACGCGGATGCGCTGTCGGCGGGTGGCAGGAAGTGCGGCCTCCGCGGAAGTCTTCCCAAGCACGCGCGACAGGGCACCAAAATCGAATACGTCGGCGTGCAGCGCGCCGACCGACGCTTTGAGGCTCTCCGCGCTCCGTCCATCCTCCGAGCGCGCGAAATCGGCGATGAGGATGTCGGAGAGTTTCTGAACCAGCCTGCGGATATTGTCGCGGAAGCCGTGCGCCTTCTGATCCTGTACGGCGCTCCATGCATGCTTCACGAGGCGGTACGGCAGTGCAGCGTCGCAGTCGAGCAACTCGCCATCGACCTCGAGCGCGGCGCGGGCGCGAGCGAGACTGTCCGCCAACAAGGCATCGGCACGCACACCGAGCCGTCCGGCAGCAGTCTCCCACAATGCCGACAAGGATCCTTTCGTGCCTTCCGCCATCAGCGCGCGGACCTGCTGCTCCAGACGGAGTATGTGGCGCGTCACCCGTTCGCCATCGTCGCCCTGCGCGACCCCGTGCAGAATGCCATCGATGATGCCGGACAGGGACTGCACATACGTGTCGTCGGGCGCGTTTTCGACCAGCGCGACCGGAAAGTCATAGCGAAGCGTCGTGAGGTCGCGATAACGCGCGAGCAGCGCCGGACGCAACGCGAACGGGTCGACTGCGCAGAGATCGGCGCCGGGTCTGCGGCCGGTCAGATGAAATGCAAGCTGCGACTGGAGTTCCACTTCCATGTTGGTCCCGGTGTTCTACGCGTTTGAGCTTGCGTTGCGCCGCGTCGGGCCGCTATGCCGCCGGCCGCGCCTCTTGTCCTGTTTCCTGCGGCCAGACGGTGAACTTGTCGAACTCGGACTCGAGCCCGGCCTTGATGCGCGCTGTTGTGCGCAATTCCCCGGTACTGCGAAGATCTTCGTAACAGGGAACCTGCGGATTCCGGTACAGGATGCCGACCGGGATCGGGTCGGTGGACGATGCGATCTCGCGCGCCCGGTCGAGGTTGGACGGATCGTGGCGCTCCTGATTCTTGTATGTCTTGGAAAGGCTCGGGCTGATCTCGAGTCCCTGTTCATGATGGAGGAGCCGGACCTTCTGCGGGTCGTGAAGCCATGGCTCGAACAGCTTCGGCAACCACTCCGGGCAGCGTTGGACGATGCGCACGAAGGAGAATCCCTTGTGGTGGAAGGCCGCCTTGACGATGTCGTACAGCATTTCCGGAATCCAGTCGACCGCTTGCGCGACGAAGGAGACATTCTGCACGCCGAGGGTCACCGTCAAGGGATTCAGCGCTTCCAGATAGCTGCCGCGCGGCGTCGTGTTGCTCTTGAGCCCCTTCGGTGAGGTCGGCGATGCCTGCATTTTGGTCAGGCCGTAGATCTGGTTGTCGTGCAGAAACACCGTCATGTTCATGTTGTAGCGGATCGCATGAATCCAGTGCGCCGCGCCAATGCTGCAGCAGTCGCCGTCGCCGGTATTGACAAAGACGTTCAAGTCCGGCCGCGCCATCCTCACGCCTTCGGCGATCGGCAGCGCCCGTCCGTGGATGCCGTGGAAGCCGTAGGTCTTCATGTAATGCGGAAAGCGGCTCGAGCAGCCGATGCCTGAGACGAACACGGTCTTCTCCGGGCGCAGTTGCTCGTCGCGGCACAGCCGTTGGACGGCGGCGAGGATCGCGTTGTCCCCACAGCCCGTACACCAGCGCGGCACGCCGCTCTGGTAATCCTCGAGCTCGTGGCGCTCCTCGTACAACCGGATCATGCATTCGGTGGCGGCGGTCGTCATAGTCGCTGGCCCTTCCTACTGTCGGAGCTTCTTGCGGATTGCGTCGCAAATCGCGCTGGGTTTGATGGGCTGGCCGCGCACCTGGCTCCAGCAGTCGACATCGACCAGATAGCGCGCCCGCAGCAGCATCGCGACAGCCGAATACCGGCGGTTGGTCTCGTCGATGATTTCGTCGTCCAGGCGATCGCTCCAGTTGCTCTCGATGGTCATGACCTTCTTGAATCGGGCCATCACGTCCTTGATGCCCGGGGACATAGGCTGCAGGAAGCGCAGGTGCATGGAGGAGACCTTTGCTCCCTCCGCGCGCATGCGTTCCACCGCCTCTTCTATCGTTCCCTTGGTGCTGCCCCAGCCGATGAGCAGAAGATCGCCCTCCGCGTCGCCGAACACCGGCGGTGCCTTTAGTGTCTTGGCGAGCGCGGCGAGCTTCAGGCTGCGGGCACGCAGGCTCTCTTCGTTGGTGTCCGCGTCGTAAGCGACGTGGCTCAAGCGATCGTGCGCGAGACCGGTGACGGTGTGCATGCCGTTGGGCTGGCCCGGAATGAAGCGGCGGGCGAGGCCGGTCACCGGATCCCAGTCGTAAGGTTTCGCTCCCGGCGGAACCGGGCTCTGGTCCACTGGCGGCGCGACCCACGCTTCGCTGAACCGCGGGCGCGTGAAGGGTGTTTGCGACGCGGCGAGGCTCGCGTCGGAGAGCACAACCACCACCATGTTGAACATCTCTGCGATCTTGCGCGCGGTAATGATCGAGTAGAAGCAATCCTCGATCGTACTGGCAGCCATCACTACCTTCGGTGCATCGCCGTGGCTGCCGAACATGGCGGCCAAGAGATCTCCCTGCTCTGCTTTCGTCGGCTGGCCCGTGCTCGGGCCGCCACGTTGCACGTTGACGACGACCAGCGGGATCTCCGCCATGGTCGCGAGCCCGATCGCTTCCTGTTTGAGCGAGTAGCCTGGACCGGACGTGATGGTGACCGCGCACTTGCCGGCGTACGAGGCGCCGATGGCGAAAGCGCACGCCGCGATCTCGTCCTCCGCCTGATGCACGACACCACCGACCTTCTCGAACACGTCGGAGAGGTAATGCGATGCCGAAGTGGCCGGAGTGATCGGGTACATCGCGCAGATTTCCATTCCCGATGCGAGGATGCCGAGTGCCAGCGCGGTGTTGCCGTTGACGACAATCTGCGGCTCGCTCGCACGCACCGCCGGAATGCGGAACCTGAAGTCCAGATTCACATCCGCCCAATGGTAACCGGCCTCGAGCAGCATCACGTTGGTCTTGATCACGCTCGCAGCCTTCTTCCCGAACGTAAGCGCAATCTGCTCGCGCGCGAGCGGCAGATCGAGGCTGTAGATGTTGCAGATCATGCCCAGCGCGAACATGTTCTTGCCACGGCGCGCGTCAGAGACGAGGGCGCGGCACTCACGCTCCATCGGCACCTCGTGCACCTTGTAGCCCTCCGCGACAAGGCGGGCGTAGGTCTCCGCATAAGACTCGGCGATCTTCGGGTCGGCATCGTCGCGCCACATGCTTTCCAGGAGGATGATGCAGCCCGGCTTCAATTCGCCGGCACGGACGCGGCCGAGCAAGACCTGCTCGTTGAAAGCGACGACGAAGTCCGTCTCGTCGCCGCCGTTCGTGACTTGGCGCGAGCCGAGACGGATGCGGTTGCCGCTCGCGCCGGCAACGCTGCGCGCCGGCGGCCGGATTTCGGCCGGAATGATCTCGTCGGTCCACACGCCGTTGCCCATTCTTGCGGCAATGGCGCCCAGCGCCTGACCGCACCGTTGCGCGCCTTCGCCGGAATCGCTGATTATTTCGATGACGTGCTGCGTCAGCGCCGTTGCACTCTTCCTATCGCCAAGGCGGCGCACTTTGCCGGGAGCGGGCGTGGCGGTCTTCTCGAGGGTGGTTTCGCTCATGTGTTTGGCAAACCCGCATGAAACGCGCTCGCGGCGCCGGAACCAGCCGTGGCGACGCGGATCCGCACGAAGTTCCTTTCCTTCAGATCGATCCCGAATAGCTTGCCGGTCTTGCCCTTGCCTTCACTTGCGTATGGTGCGTCGGCATCGCGCAGGCCGAGATAGGCTTTCATGCTGCGCGCGGCTTTGCGGCCCGCGCCCATTGCCTCGATCACCGTCGCGGCGCCGGTGACGATGTCGCCGCCGGCAAACACGCCTGCAATGGAAGTCGCAAGCGTAGCGTCAGTGTCGATGTACCCGCGTTTGTTTAGCTTGAGCTTCGAGGTCTGGCCCATGATCGGATTTGCGTTCGTCCCGATCGCGAAGACCACCAGGTCGGTCTCGATGTCGTGTTCGCTGCCCGCGACCGCAACCGGCCGGCGCCGGCCCGAATCGTCGGGCTCGCCCAGCTCCATGCGGACGCAGCGCATGCCGCGGACGCCACCCTTGCCGTCGTCGAGGATTGCAACCGGATTGGTCAACCAGTGGAATTCGACACCTTCCTCCTCGGCGTGGTGGACCTCTTCGGCCCGCGCCGGGCATTCCGCGCGGCTGCGCCGATAGATGCAATAGACCTCCTGCGCACCGAGCCTCAAGCAGACCCGCATTGCGTCCATTGCGGTGTTGCCGGCACCGACGACTGCTACGCGCCTGCCGAGCGGCAGCGGGGTATCGTAGTCCGGGAAATCCTTCGCGCGCATCAGATTGCAGCGCGTCAGGAGCTCGTTGGCCGAAAGCACTCCGTTCAGTGAATCACCTGGAATCCCCAGCATCGTCGGATACCCGGCTCCCGTGCCGACGAATACGGCGTGGAAGCCCAACTCGTCGATCATTTGCTCGATAGAGAACAGGCGCCCGACCAGCGTGTTGCACTCGAACTTGACGCCGAGCTTGGCGAGGTTCCTGATTTCGGCGTCGACTACGTCGTTGGGAAGGCGGAAATCGGGGATGCCGTATCGCAATACACCGCCGGGCAGGTGGAAAGCTTCGTATACGGTCACATCGCAACCCGCCTTGGCCATGTCGGCCGCGCACGCCATGCCGGCGGGCCCGGAACCGACGATCCCCACCTTGAGCCCGGCGGGCTCGATATAGGGCACATTGACCCAGCCTTCCGCGATTGCGGTATCGCCGACCCAGCGCTCGAGGCGGCCGATGGCCACGGGTTCAAGGGTGTCGCCCACCGTGCAAACGCCTTCGCACTGGCTTTCCTGCGGGCAGACGCGGCCGCATACCGCGGGCAAAAGATTCGTGGCGGTGATCACGTCGTAGGCACCGCGGAAATCCTTGTCGCTGATCTTCTGGATGAATTTCGGGATGTTGATCCCTACCGGGCAACCGCTCACGCAGGGCTGCTCGGGGCACAGCAGACAGCGCTCGGCCTCGACAAGCGCGTCTTCCTGGCCATAACCGCAGGACACTTCGCCAAAGTTCTTTACCCGCTCGTGCGGGTCCTGCTCGCGCACAGGTGTCCGCCGCTGCGGAATCGTGCGTATGGTCCGTTTCTTCGCCACCTAACCCCCTTTCACTTCTTCAAAGGGATCGGGTAGCTCGAGGAGCTCATTCGGTTCATCATCCGCGGCGTGCGCGGGCGACTGCGAGGCGAGTGAAACGAGACCGGGCCGGTCCTTCATGCGACAGCTTTCCGACCAACGCTCCGTAGCGGTCTTCTCTTCTTTGGCGAAGCGCCGAAGGCGCGACATGAGGTCGTCGAAGTCGACCTCGTGGCCGTCGAAATCCGGCCCGTCGACGCACGCGAATTTCACCTGCCCACCAACCTTCACCCGGCAGCCCCCGCACATTCCCGTACCGTCGACCATCAACGGGTTTAGGCTCACTACCGTCTTGATCTTGTGGGGCCTCGTCGCTTCGGCGCAGCCCTTCATCATTATCGGCGGTCCGATCGCCACGCATTCGTCGATGTCGTGGTGTTTTTCGATGGCGCGACGGATACCCTCCGCGACCGTTCCCTTGATCCCCTCGGATCCGTCGTCGGTGCACAGGATGAATTCGTCGCAACACGATCGGAACTTGTCATCCCAGAACACCAAGTCGCGGTTCCGGAAACCGACGACGCCGATCACGTAGGCGCCGCTTTCCTTGAAAGCGCGGGCTTGCGGAAAGATCGGCGCCACGCCAAGCCCTCCACCGACGCACAGCACCTTCTTCGCTTTGCCGATCGGACTGGGAATTCCCATCGGACCGACCACTGCATGGAGCGTTGTTCCGACCGTGCACTGCTGCTGCATCTCGCGGGTGGTTTTGCCGACCGCCTGGATCACGACGGTGATCGTCCCCTTGTCGCGGTCGAAATCGGCGATGGTCAGCGGTATACGCTCGCCCCGTTCATTCGCCATCACGATCACGAATTGGCCCGGCCTTGCCGCCTTCGCCATCAGCGGGTGACTGATCTCCAGCAGGTACGTGACATCGGAGAAATCCTTCCGAGCCACGATTTCAAATCTTGACATCGCGTGCGTCCTCAAATCGGTTCCGCAGCAACATGCGTCGCTGCACGCCGGCGTCACATTCGCACCGAGCGTCGGCATGAGTACCGACGCTGCGCAGGATCACGCGGCTTCCACCGTGCGGCTCGTTCGGGCCATCCATTTTGTACATTGGTTGCAATGACGGGAAAAACTTTATCTCGCTCAGGCTTCATGCTACGCCGGAGTGCACCCGCGGCAAGCCCCGTACCCCCCAGAAATTTGATCTGTGTCATGTCTTGCGCAAACTGCCGTCCCATCTTGCGCGAACTGTCGTCCCCGAGAGCGATTGTGCGCAAGCCTGGGATGATTTTGGCTTCCGCCTGTCGAACTGCTGATGTGAAGGCCTGCGTTTGAACCCTGGGCGGGAAGCCCCAACGGAGAGATCGACATGATCATGCCCTTGGGCGGGGTGGTAAAATTCGACGGTCATGGGAGTGGCCGGCTTGTATATGCGCCCGGCAGCGCGCACCGGCGGCCTGTCGGTGAAGGCAAGGCCCTAGTCCTTTACCTAATGCCGCAGGCCTCGATCGACGTTGCCCGGGACTGAACGACGAATTCAGGGCACCGCAACAAGAAACGCAGGAGGAGCCAGCCATGCCGGGACTCAGCACCACCGATCATCGCGCGAGCCCGCCGCGGATCGACATGCCGCGAGACTACAACGCCGCCCACGACCTGATCGAGCGCAATCTTCTGGCGGGCCGCTCGGGCAAGACCGCTTACATCGACGACAAGGGGAGATACACGTATGGAGAGCTCGCGGAACGCGTGAACCGTTGCGCCAACGCAATGATCAGTCTCGGCCTCGAGTCGGAGCAGCGCGTGCTCCTGTGCATTCTCGACACCATCGATTTTCCGACGGCGTTTCTCGGCAGCATTAAGGCGGGCATCGTGCCTATCGCGGCCAACACGCTACTCACGACCGCGGACTACGAGTACATGCTTCGGGACAGCCGCGCGCATGCGCTGATTGTCTCGGCGCCGTTGCTATCGGTCTTTGCGCCGCTGCTTGGGCGGCTCCCACATCTCAAGCACGTGATCGTATCCGGTACGGCCGACGAAGAAGGGTTCGTCGGGCACGAGTCGTTCTCCAAGCTGCTCGCGCACGCTGGCACCGGGTTTGCACCCGCAGCGACAACGTGCGACGACGTGTGTTTCTGGCTGTACTCGTCTGGTTCGACCGGCGCGCCAAAGGGCACCGTGCACATGCATTCGAGCCTGATTTCCACGGCTGAGCTTTACGCGTGGCCGATCCTCGGCATTCGCGAGGACGATGTCGTCTTCTCGGCCGCGAAGCTCTTTTTCGCCTATGGCCTCGGCAACGGACTCACGTTTCCACTTTCAGTAGGTGCTACCACGGTGCTGATGGCCGAGCGTCCGACGCCCCCAGCTGTCTTCGCACGGCTCAAGAAGCACCAGCCTACGATTTTTTACGGCGTGCCGACGCTCTTCGCCGCGCTGTTGGCGAGCCCGGATCTCCCGCAACGCGACGAACTCCGGCTGCGCCGCTGCACGTCCGCCGGCGAGGCACTTCCCGCGGATATCGGAAAGCGTTGGACCGATCATTTCGGCGTCGAGATTCTCGACGGCCTGGGTTCCACGGAAATGCTGCATATCTTCCTTTCGAATCGCGCCGGGAACGTACACTACGGGACCAGCGGCACACCGGTGCCAGGCTACGAGCTTAGGATTCTGGGCGACGATGGCCATCCGGTTGCGCAGGGGCAGGTGGGCGAACTGCAGATCTCCGGACCGACGAGCGCGTTGGCGTACTGGAACAATCGCGAGAAGAGTCGAGACACATTCCAAGGGCCGTGGACCCGCAGCGGCGACAAGTACTCGGTCGACGGCGAGGGTTTTTTCATTTACGCGGGCCGAACCGACGACATGCTCAAGGTCAGCGGTATCTATGTGTCGCCGGTCGAAGTCGAATCCGCACTCATTACCCATCCCTCCGTGCTCGAGGCGGCGGTGATCGGCAAGAAGGATGACGAAGAATTGATCAAGCCAGTTGCTTACGTCGTGCTAAAGGCAGGCCATGCGCCGTCGGACGCGCTGGCCGACGAATTGCGAAAGCACGTCAAGTCGCGCCTTGCGCCCTACAAATATCCACGCTGGATCGAGTTCATCGACGAATTGCCCAAGACCGCCACTGGTAAGATCCAACGCTTCAAGTTACGCCAGCGAGCGCCTTGAGATCATCGGGGGAGCGTGCCTTTGCTACGCGCTTCCAAAACGGCAAGAGAAAGGCACAGGAGGAATTTGCCATGAAGCGATCGCAGCATCGTTCGAATATCAGTGGCGCGCGGCGCCGCGTTTGCAGGGTGACTGCCGCCGCGCTTTTCGCGACGGCGGGCATGATGCTTCCCGCCGCGTCGACTCTGGCGCAGCAGCCCACGAAGGTTAAGATTGGGCTGATGCTGCCCTACACCGGCACCTACGCTGCGTTGGGCAACGCAATCACCAATGGATTCAAGCTCGCCGTCGAGGAAAGTGGAGGCACGCTTGGCGGGCGCGAGATCGAGTACTTTACGGTCGACGACGAATCCGACCCGGCAAAGGCGCCCGAAAACGCCAACAAGCTGATCAAACGCGACAAGGTCGATGTCCTGGTCGGTACCGTGCACTCGGGCGTAGCGCTGGCGATGGCAAAGGTGGCCCGCGACAACAACACGCTGCTCATCATCCCGAACGCGGGGGCGGACGAGATCACCGGCCCGCTCTGCGCGGCTAACATCTTCCGCACGTCGTTCTCCAACTGGCAACCCGGTTACGCGATGGGCAAGGTCGCGGCGGATCAGAAGAAGAAGACTGCGGTTACGTTTACGTGGAAGTACGCCGCCGGGGACGAATCGGTCGGCGGCTTCAAGGAAGGCTTCGAGCAAGGCGGCGGCAAAGTCGTCAAGGAGCTGTCGCTGCCTTTCCCGCAGGTCGAGTTTCAGCCGTATCTGACCGAAATCGCTTCGCTCAAGCCGGACGTGGTCTACGTCTTCTTCGCCGGGGGCGGTGCGGTCAAGTTCGTCAAGGATTACGCGGCCGCCGGGCTCAAGAGCTCGATCCCGCTCGTCGGGGCCGGATTCCTGACCGACGGCACACTTGACGCACAGGGCGATTCTGCGCAGGGCCTGCTGACGACGCTGCATTACGCCGACGGTCTCTCCAACCCCAAGGACAAGAGGTTCCGCGCCGCGTATTCCAAAGCTTATAAGGCCGAGCCCGACGTTTACGCGGTACAAGGCTACGATGCAGCGCAACTGCTGAACACGGGCCTCGCCGCGGTCAAAGGCGACGTTGGCAAGCGTGGCGAACTCGTCGCCGCGATGGAAGCGGCGAAAATCGACAGCCCCCGAGGGCCTTTTACGCTTTCCAAGGCCCACAACCCGGTGCAGGACATTTATCTGCGCAAGGTCGAGGGCAAGGAAAACAAGGTGGTCAGTGTCGCGATCAAGGGCTTGACCGACCCGGCGCGGGGTTGCAAGCTCTAAAGCCTGGCATGACGCGGGCAGGCGCGTCGCCTGCCCGCTTTTTTTGTCTGCCCTACGCTGGAGCGCTCGCGTGGACGTCTACTCGTTCCTGATCCAGCTTCTGAACAGCGTCCAGTACGGGTTGCTGCTGTTCCTGGTCGCAAGCGGTCTCACGTTGATCTTCGGCATCATGGGCATCATCAATCTCGCCCACGGCAGCTTCTACATGATCGGCGCGTACATGGCGTTTTCCCTGGCGTCACTCACTGGGAGCCTGTTTGTCGCGATCGTTCTCGGGACGGTGCTTTCCGTGCTGTTGGGCGTCGTGCTCGAGTGGGCGCTGTTCAGCCACCTGTACAAGCGCGACCACCTGGAGCAGGTCCTGCTGACGTACGGCCTGATCCTCGTGTTCGAGGAATTGCGCAGCATCATCGTCGGCAACGATGTGCACGGTGTCAACGTGCCCGACATCCTCAACTGGTCGCTGCCGCTCACCGATACGCTCTCCTACCCGGTGTACCGCCTATTCATGTCTGCGGTGTGCGTCCTGCTGGCGGCCCTGCTGTACTTCCTGATCCGCCGCACGCGGATCGGAATGATGATTCGTGCCGGAGCGTCGAACCGCGAGATGGTGCAATCGCTCGGCATCAATATCAATCTGGTCTACCGTCTCGTATTTGCCCTCGGCGTGGCCCTCGCGGCCTTTGCCGGAATGATCGCCGCACCGGTCTCGTCCGTTTATCCGGGGATGGGGACACAGGTTCTGATCATCTGCTTCGTCGTCGTGGTGATCGGCGGGATCGGTTCGATCTGGGGCGCGCTGGTGGCGGCTCTGTTGATCGGTCTCGCCGACACGTTCGGCAAGGTGCTGATCCCCGAAGCCGCGGGCGTTACCGTCTATGTGCTGATGGCGGCGATCCTGCTCTGGCGACCCGAAGGCCTGTTCAGGCGGGTCTGAGTCCATTTGACAGCGCTTCGGCAGGTGTCAGGAGCCGACCGGTGAGCCGGAAGCGGATCGGGTTCGCCGTGGCGCTCGCGCTGCTCGCGTCGTTCCCGTTCGCCGGCGCGACGTTCTACACCGAGCTCGTCACCAAGGTGATGATTCTGGCGATCTTCGCGATGAGCCTCGACCTCCTCGTCGGGTATACGGGACTCGTATCGTTCGGCCACGCGGCGTTCTTCGGGATCGGCGCTTACACGCTGGGGCTCGTGGCGCCGAAATACGACGCGGCGAACCTCTGGCTAACGCTCCCGGCGGCCATGCTGGCAGCCGGGCTCGCGGCGCTGCTCGTAGGGGTGTTTGTGGTGCGCGCGAAGGGAATCTATTTCATCATGGTGACGCTTGCGTTCGCCCAGATGTTCTACTTCGTTTTCCACGATACGAAGTTCGGCGGAGGCTCCGACGGCATCAGCATGAATTTCAAACCGGTCGCCAGCATCGGCGGATTTTCGCCGTTCGATCTCGCCAGCGCGACGCATACGTATTACTTCGTGTTCGCAGCGATGTTGCTGGTGCTCGTCTTCCTGCGCGTGCTGCTGCGCTCGGCCTTCGGTCGCGCGTTGCAGGGCATCCGCAGCAACGAGCACCGCATGCGCTCGCTTGGCTTCCCCGTTTATCGTTATAAGCTCGCCAGCTTTGCCCTCGCCGGTGCGCTCGCCGGTCTTGCGGGCTACCTGTCGGCGATGCAATTCGGTTTCGTGAACCCCGAGATCATCTCCTGGCACCAATCCGGGAATGTGCTGTTGATGCTGATCCTTGGCGGCGTGGGTAGCCTCTACGGCGGGATTGCCGGGGCATTCGCCTTCGTGGCGTTGCAGGAGCTCTTTCAGTCGGTCACGACGCACTGGCAGTTGTTGCTCGGCGTAACGATCATTCTGCTCGTCATATTCCTTCCGGGCGGGCTCGCAAGCGTCGGTGTCCGTTTCAAGCGCACGCTCGTCGGAGACGCCGACGATGAGTGACGCGGTCCTGCGCACGCAAGGACTTTCGCGTCGCTTCGGCGGCCTCATGGCCGCGAACAATGTGGCAATTGAGCTGCAGCGCGGTAAGCTGCACGCGCTGCTCGGCCCCAACGGCGCGGGGAAGACGACGCTGATCAACCTTCTTTCGGGCGACCTGCGCGCCTCGTCCGGCAGCATAAGCTACAAGGGCGATGACATTACCCGCTACAGCGCCGACCGCCGCTCGCGCATCGGTATCGGTCGCAGCTATCAGAAGACGAATATCTTTCCTGCGTTCACCGCGTTCGAGAATTGTCGCCTCGCCGCGCAGTCGCGCACCCCGCGTGTGCTGCACGTCTTCGCCGACGCCCTCGGCTACGAGCCCGTGTGCGACGCCGCGCGGCGCGCGCTCGAGGCAGCTGGATTGGACGGACGCGCCGGCCAGATCGCCTCTGCGCTCTCTCACGGTGAGCAGCGTCAATTGGAGATCGCGATGGTTCTCGCCACCGCGCCCGACGTCCTGCTGCTCGATGAGCCGCTGGCCGGCATGGGGGCGGAGGAGGTTGGGCGCATGGTCGCGCTATTGCAGAAGCTCACGCCCGGACATGCGATTCTTTTGGTCGAGCACGACATGGATGCGGTGTTCGCCGTGGCCGACGTGATCACAGTCATGGTGGATGGCCAGGTGCTGGAAAGCGGTTCGCCAGCGCAAATCCGCAGCAGCGCCGCGGTGCGGCAGGCGTATCTCGGAGACGGGGCAGGCGCGTGAGCCGGGAAGCAGGGACCCCGCAAGCGCAGCGACGCGGAGTCGGGCATGCGACTGAACGGGGGTCGCACGAATGAGCGAAGCATTGCTCGAAGCCCGCGAGTTGCACACCTATTACGGAGCGAGCCATGTGCTCCACGGTGTTGATTTTCGCATTGATCGCGGCGAGACCGTGGGCCTGATGGGACGCAACGGCATGGGCAAGAGTACGCTGATCCGCAGCATGCTCGGGCTCGTCAAACCTCGCCACGGCGAGGTCTGGGTCTGCGGCACGCCGATGACCGGCGCCGAGCCGTATCTCGTCGCGCGCCAGGGAATCGCCTACGTGCCGGAAGGCCGCGGTATCTTCCCGAACCTCACCGTGCGCGAAAATCTCGTCATGGCCGCGCGCGCCGGACCCGACGGGCGCCACGACTGGACGTACGAGCGCGTATTGGTGACTTTTCCGCGACTTGCCGAGCGGCTCGACAACGGAGGCTGGCGCCTCTCCGGCGGCGAGCAGCAGATGCTCACCATCGGTCGGGCTTTGATGACCAACCCCGACCTGCTGATCCTCGACGAGGCGACCGAAGGCCTGGCGCCGCAGATCGCGCGCGAAATCTGGCGAATCCTCCGCGATATCCGTGAGCACGGGATCGCCATATTGATCGTCGACAAAAATTACGCCGCGGTAACCGCAATCGCCAATCGCAACGTGATCCTGGTGAAAGGCCGCGTCGTGTTCGAGGGTGACAGCCCGACATTGAAAGCGCAGCCTGAGGTGCTGCGACGGCATCTCGGGGTCTGAGAGCCTCTCGATGCCATTCGTTACCGTCTGTTCCCACCGCATCGAATACGAGCGCGTCGTGGTGACTCGTGCGGACCGTCCGACGCTGGTATTCCTGCACGAAGGGCTCGGTTCGGTCGCGATGTGGAGAGATTTCCCGAGCCGCGTGGCGCACGCGACGAACTGCAACGCGTTGGTGTATTCGCGGTATGGCTACGGCAGTTCCGAGCCGCTGAGAGAGCCGCGAACGGTCAGCTATATGCACGACGAAGCGCTCGCCACGTTGCCGGAGCTGCTGGACCAACTCGCTATCGACAGGCCGATCCTCGTTGGGCATAGCGACGGTGGCTCCATCGCGCTGATCCACGCCGGTGGGGCCAGGCGCCCTGTCGGTGGTCTCGTCCTGATGGCGCCGCATGTCCTTGTGGAAGACATCTCGATCGCGAGCATCGCCGCGGCCAAAGTGACCTATGAGACCAGCGATCTGCGTGCCAAGCTTGCGCCGTATCACGCCGACGTCGATTCAGCGTTCTGGGGTTGGAACCGCATTTGGCTGCATCCCGACTTTCGGCGCTGGAATATCGAGGATTATCTGCCGCGCGTAAGCTGCCCGGTGATTGCGATGCAGGGCGAGGACGACGAGTACGGCAGCATGGAACAGCTTGCGCGTATCGGCCGGCAGGTTGCCGATGTCGAGCTGTTGACCCTCAAGGACTGCCGGCACTCGCCGCATCGGGATCAGCCCGAAGCGGTGATGGAGGCGATGACGGCTTTCGTCGATCGGATCACTGCATGACCCGCTACGCTAACGGTGGAATTCCATTCGGTTTTCGTCCGTGTTTCGAGAGGCGCGGGTCGAGTCGCGGACGAGGCGTTCCTCCTCCGTAAGTTGCTCGTCCAGAAGCAGTGGGTCATCCCAGCGGAACTGCGGTGGCGCGGCGGAATTGTTCATCGTGTGTCGTGATGCTCGGGAGCGGCGTGTCGGCGCTCGCTAGCGGATCGTCATGCCGCCGTCGGCAGCAAGCACCTGCCCTGTGACGTAGCTGGCCGCGTCCGAGGCGAAGAAGACGAAAACCGGAGCGATCTCCTCGGGCTCCGCCCAGCGTCCCATCGGGATGCGCTCCAGGTATTTTTCCTTGAAGCGCGCGTCGGTGCGAATCGTCTCGGTCATCGGCGTCGCGGCGCCCGGCGCGATCGCATTTACCACGATGCCGTACTTCGCCAATTCCTTCGCGGCGGACATTGTCAGCCCGACGACCCCCGCCTTGGCGGCGCTGTAATTGATCTGGCCGATCGTCCCCAGAATGCCCGCAGTCGAAGTCACATTAACGATGCGGCCATAACGCCGTTCCATCATTCCCGGCGCCACCGCCTGCAGGCAGTTGAAGCTCCCCTTCAGGTGCACGGCCATGACCTCGTCCCATTGCGCCTCCGTCATCTTGTGCAGCATTGCCGGACGCGTGATGCCTGCGTTGTTGATCAGGATATCGACTCGGCCGAAGTGTTGGTGGGTCGCGGTGACCATCGCGTCGACTTGGTCGCGGCGAGACACATCGCAACCAATGCCGATCGCCTCGGCGCCGCCCGCGCGCAGTCTGTCTGCAAGCGCCTCCACCCGCTCAAGAGTGAGATCAACCGCACACACGCGGGCACCGCTGTCGGCGAATGCACGGGCGACGGCCGCGCCGATGCCCTGCGCCGCACCCGTAACAATTGCCGTCCTGCCTTGCAACTGCATATTCTTCGCCCCCTGTTTGGTCGCTATGGATCGCAGCGCAGATCCAAACCCCGTCTGCAAGCATACGGCTTGTCGTAACGGGTGTCCTGTAGAAGCCGCCGGCATGCGTTCCGCCTACTGTGCGGCATGGTGCTCCTGACGGCATTGATTCGTGTCAACGAACTGGGGACGCCGCGGCTGCCCCGATTAGCCTCGACGCCGAGCTTGCTGCCGAATCTTCGAGCGAGCAGCTCGTCACAGCGCCACTGCCGCATCCGGCACGGCTTCGGCGTCCGCTTGATCTGTATCAAGTAGTCATCGTCGCGTTCGGCTCAGGATCAGCGATCCGCTCAGGCGGTAGGGCAAGAGGCGGGGAGGAGATTATGGAGCCGCCAACTCGGTCGACAGGCCGTCGCGCAGGGTGTGGGCCCGGGACCCCAACCGGTGGTCTGGGCCGGCCGCCATCGCAAGTTCGAACACGAAACGAGTCGGGCCTTGCGTGCCGGCGCGCCCACCGACCGTAGTCGGCGGCGGGACACTCGATCGACGATTATGCCCGGACCGGGGCGCCATTGTTCTTGCGCCGCGCGACGGATTCCGCGGCGCCGCGCTGTTGACGTTCCATCAGCCGCAGCATCGTGGTGAGTGTGATCGAGCTGAGGGTCGCCTTGGCGATTTCGTCGATTTCGGACAATACCGCACCCAAGGCCTTGCCTACGGGCGTCAGTTCTCCGGGTTCGCGTCGGCCGCCCTCAGGCAAGCCGGGCTGCTCGAACGTCTGGATCACATCCATCAGCGTGAGCCGCCGCACGTTTCCGACAAAACGGTAACCACCGCCGACTCCACGCACCGATTCTACGATGCCGGCGCGCGCGAGCCCGGAGAGCACCTTGGCCAAATGGTGAGAAGACACGCCGTACTTGTCCGCGATCTCGGCTGCCGAAATATGGCGCGTCGGATCGGTCGCGAACTCGAGCACGCTGTAGAGCGCGAGGGAGCTGTTCTTTTGCAGTTTCATAGCGTGCCTCCCGTGCCCGTCGAGCGGCCGAAGTCAGGCGTCAAGATCCATCTCCAGCGGAATGAACGGTCCTGCCATCATGCCCTGACTTCGAAAAAACGACAGGATCAGCTTGTTGTCGCGAGAGAGCATTGTCCGTACTTTCCTGACTCCCGCGCGCGTGAAGCTTGCGCAAATCGCTTCCAGCAGGCGTGCGCCGATACCGGCCAAACGGGAACCGGGCTCGACATCGATCCCGAAGACCCAGCCGCAAGGCGGCGAGCCGAACTCCCAGTCGCGCACTTCGCCAATGACAAAGCCGACGACGCGCCCCGTCGCATCGGCCACCAGAAACTGCCGCTCGGCGGGTCCGGCGACGCCATAGCGCCGATAGACGGACTTCCAGTAGTTTCGCTTCTCCAGACCGGTAACGGTCGCGTCGATCGCGATGATCTGGTCAAGATCCCCGTGCCGCACACGCCGGATCGAGACCGGGTCCGAGGGCGCGCGCGGTTCTCGGGCGCGGTCAAGGGCCGTTGCGCGGGTCGTTGCGCCGGCCGGTCTGCGTGGCACCGATTTCGTCTTCACGTAGCTCTCAAAAAAGGCAAAGGGTGATGTAGATCAAGTTAATAAGCGCATTCCGGTACCAGAATAGACCTTAAACGTAAATTTTATCTCGTTTTTCGTTGGCACGTGGCGAGCACCGCCAACTCTGTGAACCTGAAGCGGCAGCAGTCCTCACGGACTGGGTTGCCGCATTGCCGAAGCTACTGCAGGAGGAGACCGCTATGGGATTGATCAAGAACGCTCGCGCGGAAGCGCTGGTGGCTGGGATTATTTTCGCGGGCGCATTCGCCTGCTTCGGAACCGCGACTGCCCAGGAGCCGATCCGGATCGGCGCCTTTCTGTCGGTGACCGGGCCCGCCGCGTTTCTCGGAGATCCGGAGCAGAAGACGCTCGAGATGTACGTCGAGCGCATCAACGCGAGCGGCGGTGTCGCAGGACACAAGCTGCAGCTCATCGTGTACGACGACAGCGGCGATGCCGACAAGGCCCGCACCTTCGCCAAGCGGCTTATCGAGCAGGACAAGGTCGACGTGATCGTCGGCGGCTCGACCACCGGAGCCACCATGGCCGCGATTCCGCTGGCGGAGCAGGCGCAATTGCCCTTCGTGTCGCTGGCGGGGGCTGTGGGCATTATCGAGCCGATCAAGAAGTGGGTCTTCAAGACGCCGCATACCGACCGCATGGCCTGCGAGAAGATCTTCGCGGACATGCGCGCGCGCAAGCTGACGAAGCTCGCGCTGATATCGGGCGCCGGAGGATTCGACAAGTCGATGCGAGGCGAATGCCTGAAAGTCGCCGGCGACTATGGCGTGGAGATCGTCGCCGACGAGACCTACGGTGCCGGAGACACCGACATGACCGCCCAGCTGACCAAGATCAAGGCGACGCCGGGTGTGCAGGCGCTGCTGAATGCCGGCTTCGGACAGGGGCCCGCGATCGTTACCAAGAACTACAAGCAGCTCGGCCTCACGGTGCCGCTATACCAATCGCATGGCGTCGCGTCGAAGGAATTCATCAAGCTCGCCGGTGACGCCGCCGAAGGCGTTCGCCTGCCGGCGGCGGCGCTGCTCGTGGCGGAAATCCTGCCCGACGGCGATCCTCAGAAGCCCGTCGTCGTCGCCTATAAGCGCGATTACGAAGCCAGATACAAGTCTGACGTTTCGACATTCGGCGGCCATGCCTACGACGGGCTGATGCTGGTGGTCGATGCGATCAAGCGCGTCGGCAGCGCCGACAAGGCCAAGGTACGCGATGCGATCGAGAACACGCGTGGGTATGTGGGGACCGGTGGCGTGGTCAACATGTCGGCCACCGATCACATGGGGCTCGACCTTTCCGCCTTCCGGATGCTCGAAGTGCGCAACGGCAACTGGGTCCTCGTCAAGTAACGCGCCGGCGCCGACAAAAGGCTGCGCATGGGCCAACAGTGGGTACAGTTTCTCGCCGGCGGCCTGACGGCGGGGGCGATTTATGCGCTGGTGGCGCTGGGCTTTTCGATCATCTTCAACGCCAGCCGCGTCATCAACTTCGCACAAGGCGAGTTCGTGATGATCGGCGGCATGAGTGCGGTATCGCTGGTTGCCACCGGCTTGCCGATGCCTGCGGCGATTGCGGGCGCCGTCGTGATCGCGGGCGCCGTAGGCCTGCTGCTCGAGAAGTTCGCGGTGGAACGGGCGCGGCGGGCCGACGTGGTGACCTTGATCATCATCACCATCGGTGCATCGATCCTGCTCCGCGGCGTTGCGCAACTCGTCTGGGACAAGGGGATCCACGCGCTGCCGCCACTCTCGGGTGACCGGCCGATCGAGATTTTCGGCGCGACGATCGTGCCGCAAAGTCTGTGGGTACTCGGTGTCACGATTGCGATCGTAGGCGCGTTGTCGTGGTTTTTCGGCCGGACGCGGTTGGGCAAGGCGATGCTCGCCACGTCCTACAACCGGCTTGCCGCGCAACTGGTCGGCATCGATGTCCGCAAGGTGCTGTTCGCGAGTTTCGGCCTGGCCGCGGCGCTCGGCGCGGTGGCCGGCGTGCTGATTGCACCGATCGCTTTTACGTCCTATGACGTCGGCGTTATGCTGGGACTGAAAGGTTTTGCCGCCGCGATCCTCGGCGGCCTCGGCAGTTTTCCAGGCGCGATCGTCGGCGGCCTCGTCCTCGGGCTGCTGGAGAGCCTCGGCGCGGGCTATGTTTCTTCTGCCTACAAGGACGTGATTGCGTTCGTCATCATCCTCGTTGTCTTGTTCTTCAGGCCCAGTGGAATACTTGGCGTACTCGAGAGCGAACGTGTCTAGTCGCGGCAGCGCCAGCACGGTGCGGTGGGCTCATTCGCGCAATGGCGGTTTGGCGGCGCTCGCACTGGTCATCGCCCTGTTGCCGTTCGCGCTCGCCAACAATTACCTGTACGAGGTTGCGATTCTGGTCGGATTGAACGCGATCGTCTGCGTTGGTCTGAATCTGCTAATCGGCTACGCCGGACAGATCAGCCTCGGCCACGCCGGCTTTTTCGGCCTGGGCGCCTATGGCTCGGCGTTGCTCACGTCCCGTTACGGGTGGCCGCCCCTTGGCGCGTTGATTGCGGCGACCGCTGGCGTTGCGCTCGTCGCCTTCGTGGTGGGCCGCCCGATTCTGCGCTTGAAGGGTCACTACCTCGCGATGGCAACGCTGGGGCTCGGCGTCATCGTATCGATTGTCCTCTCCACCGAGGACCGCGTCACGGGCGGACCCGACGGGATGTCGGTACCCCCGCTGACGCTTTTCGGCTTCGCGGTCGTCGGCGAGCACGCCTGGTATTGGGTGGTCGGAGCCTGCCTGCTTGTCGCAGTATGGCTGGCGCTGAATCTCATCGAATCCCCGGCCGGCCGTGCTTTGCGGGCGCTGCACACCTCGGAAGTGGCAGCCGAAATCATCGGCATCGATTGCGCTCGCTACAAAGTCATGGTCTTCGTTGTGTCGGCGGTGTTCGCCGCGGTTGCCGGCGCGCTGACGGCCCATTATTCGGGTTTCGTCACGCCCGCCAAGGCTTCGTTCCTGCATTCGATCGAGTTGGTGACGATGGTCGTCTTCGGTGGCATGGCGTCGACTTTCGGCGCGGTGGTCGGCGCCGCGGTTCTCACGGTGCTGCCCCAGGCACTGACGCTGCTCAAGGATTATGAAATGGTGGTATTTGGCGCGCTCATGATGCTGACGATGATTTTCTTTCCACGCGGCGTGGTGCCGACTCTGGGAGCCTACCTGCAGCGGAGGGCGAGGTGAGCGCGCTGTGCGTCGAGCGCCTGTCGAAGAAGTTTGGAGGCGTCCACGCCGTCGAGGATCTCTCCTTCAAGGTGGCCGCCGGTACGGTCCATTCGATCATCGGTCCCAATGGCGCTGGAAAAACGACGCTCCTCAACCTGTTGACCGGCGTCTACGTTCCAAGCGCGGGTCGCATCACTTTCGATGACCGAGAGCTGACCGGTGCGCCGACGCACGCATTCGCAGAGGCTGGCATCGGGCGCACCTTCCAGAACCTGCAGATCTTTTTCAACATGAGCGCACTCGAAAATGTTATGACGGGGCGCCATCTGCGCGAGCGTTGCGGGCTGCTGCACGCGTTGCTGCACACACCTCGCCTCGCCCGTGCCGAACGCGAGTGCCGGGAAAGGGCGTTGGAGCTGTTGCGCTTCCTCGGGCTCGCAGACTACGCGGAAGCCGGCGCGGATGCGATGCCCTACGGCGCGCTCAAGCGTCTGGAGATTGCTCGTGCGCTGGCCGGCGAGCCGCAGATGCTTCTCCTCGATGAACCCGCAGCCGGTCTCAATCCGACCGAGGCGCTCGAGATCGCCGCGCTGATCAAGAGGCTCGCCGCCGCGGGCACGACCGTCGTTCTGGTCGAGCACAACATGCATCTGGTGATGGGCGTCTCCGATCACATCCTGGTGCTCGACTACGGGCGGCGATTGAGCGAAGGAACGACGGAAGAGGTTCGCAACGACCCGCGCGTGATCGAGGCCTACCTGGGCGTCGCGAATTCGCCGGAAGCCCCACATGCTTGAGGTCGCCGCGCTTTCGAGCCGCTATGGCCGCATTCCGATGCTCGCCGACGTCGACCTTCACGTTGGCCGTGGCGAGCTGGTAGCGCTGGTCGGCGCGAACGGCGCAGGCAAGACGACGTTGCTGCGCGTGCTCTCCGGCGTTCAGCCGGCAGCTCGGGGCAGCGTGTGCTTCGAGGGCTCCGACGTCACGCACATCTCGCCGCGCCGCCGCGTACGCATGGGCATCGTACAGGTCCCGGAGGGCCGACAAGTGTTCGGGCCGATGTCGGTCGAGGACAATCTGCGTCTCGGCGCATTCGTGCGTCCTGCACGCGAGACAGCCGGTGGCCTCGAACGCGTGTTTGCCATGTTTCCGATCCTGGCTGCGAAGCGCCGCGAAACCGCGGGAACACTCTCGGGCGGACAGCAGCAAATGCTGGCGATCGGTCGTGCCCTGATGGCGCGACCAAAGTTGCTGCTGCTCGACGAGCCCAGCATGGGACTCGCGCCCCGTATCGTGGCCGAAATTTTCTCGATCATCCGATCGCTCAGGGACGCAGCGACGACGATCCTGCTGGTCGACCAGAACGCCCGCGCGGCGCTCGCGATCGCTGATCGCGCCTATGTGCTCGAGGTCGGCCGCATCGCGCTGTCGGGTAGGGGTGCGGAGCTGCTCGACAATCCAAAGGTCCAGCAGGCGTATCTCGGGCTATGACCGGCATGCGATCCCCGCGACCACCTAGGTCCCTTAACGCAGCAGCCACAGCCATGATGGCTTGTGGCAACGTAATGCGACCGTTCATTTCAACGCACAACCGGAGCATCGAATGAAGTCTTCACTGGTCGCAGGCGTGACCGCAACCTCAAAGCTGACGGTCGACCGCGAGCGTACGATCGATTTCATGGGAGAAAAGGCGCGGGTGTACGCGACCCCCATGCTGGTGCGCGACATCGAGGTCGCCTGCCGCGAGCTGCTGCTCCAGCACCTCGATCCCGGCGAGGACTCGGTCGGCACACGCATCGAGCTCGATCATCTCGCCGCGACCCTGATGGACATGCCGGTCGAGCTCACAGTGACGATCGCCGAGGTCAAGGGTCGCGCCGTCACGCTGGACGTCGTGGGTCGAGACAGTGTGGACGCCATCTGTCGCGGCAAGCATCAGCGCTTTGTCGTCGACGTCAAGACCACCGAGGCACGGCTCGCGGCCAAGGCGAAAAAGGCGGGGCTCGCTTGAACCAACCGGCCGAACGCGTCTTGCGCGTGCCGACGTACTGCTACCAGTGCGTTGCCGGGCCCGATTTGCTCACCGTCAAAGTCGTCGACGGCGTGGCCACCGAGGTGGAACCGAATTTCTGCGCGGCGGGCGTGCATCCTGGCGGCGGCAAGGTGTGCGTGAAAGCGTACGGGCTGGTGCAGAAGACGTACAACCCGAATCGCGTGCTGACACCGATGAAGCGGACGAACCCGCGCAAGGGTCGCGATGAGGATCCCGGATTCGTGCCGATCGGCTGGAACGAGGCGTTCGAGCTGATCGCCGAACGGCTGAACCGCGTGCGCGAGCAGGGTCTGACCGACGAATCGGGCTATCCGCGGCTCGCCGTGAGTCTGGGCGGAGCGGGCACGCCGCAGTCGTACATGGGCACGTTTGCCGCATTCCTCGCGGCCTGGGGGCCGGTCGACATGGGCTTCGGGTCGGGGCAGGGGGTGAAGTGCTACCACTCCGAGCACCTCTACGGCGAGTTCTGGCACCGCGCGTTCACGGTCTCGCCGGACACCCCGCTCACCGATTACCTTATCTCCTGCGGTGCGAACGTCGAGGCATCCGGCGGTGTCGTCGGCGTGTGGCGCCATGCCAACGCCCGCATTCGCGGCATGAAACGCGTGCAGGTCGAGCCGCATCTCTCGGTCACCGGGGCCTGCTCCGCAGAGTGGGTTCCGATCAAGCCCAAGACCGACGCCGCGTTTCTCTACGCACTCGTTCACACGTTATTGCACGAGATTCCGCGCCGTCGGCTCGACGTAGCGTTCCTCTCTCGCCACACCGCGTCGCCGTATCTAGTCGGGCCGAACGGTTATTACCTGCGCGATCGCGCGACGCGCAAACCGCTCGTGTGGGACACGGCCCGCAACGCCGCCGTGCCGTTCGACACGCCAGGACTGGCCGAGGCGCTCGAAGGGCGGTACGACGCCGACTCGATGGAGATCGGAGCGGACGACGAGGTGCTTGCCGAGGGGTCCCTCACCGGCGAAACCGCGTTTACCAAGCTCGTCCTCCACATGGCGGCGTACACCCCCGAGTGGGCGGAAGGTATCTGCGACGTCTCCGCCGCGACCATGCGCCGCATCGCGCACGAGTTCGTCGAGCACGCGCGTATCGGCGAAACGATCGAGATCGACGGTGTCACGCTGCCCTATCGCCCGGTCGCCGTGAGCTTGGGCAAGACGGTCAACAATGGCTGGGGTGGTTTCGAATGCGTTTGGGCGCGCACCATGCTTGCCGCGCTCGTCGGCGCGTTGGAAGTGCCCGGCGGTACGCTCGGCACGACGGTGCGCCTGAATCGGCAGGTGACCGCGCGCATCGAGAGTGTGAAGCCGGGGCCGGACGGCTTCATGGCGTACCCGCTCAACCCGACCGATAAGGCGCACTGGTCTCCGCAGCCCAATATCCGCAATGCGTATCGGACCATGGTGCCCCTCGCGGGGAACGGCCCGTGGAGCCAGGCGCTCGGTCCCACCCATTTTTCGTGGATGTTTCTCGACGAGACACCGAAGGGCCTGCCGCGCGTCACGCTGCCGGACGTCTGGTTCGTCTACCGCACGAATCCCGCGATCTCGTTCTGGGACACCGCCGCCGTCGCCGACAAGATGGCGCGCTTTCCGTTCATGGTGGCTTTCGCATATACGCGGGACGAAACCAATCATTTCGCCGATCTGCTGCTTCCCGAGGCCACCGACCTGGAAAGCCTCCAGCTGATCCGCATTGGCGGCTCGAAGTTCGTCGAGCAGTTCTGGGACCGGCAGGGCTTCGCGCTGCGGCAGCCGGCCGTCGCGACCCGCGGTGACGCGCGCGACTTCACGGCAATCGCCACTGAGCTTTCGCAGCGCGTTGGACTGCTCGAGAAGTACAACGCGGCGATCAATCGTGGCGCAGCCGGCGCTCCGCTCAAGGGTCCGTGCTGGGACTTCTCGCTACCGACGACCGAGGCGCATCCGCCGGAAAAGATCTGGGATGCGGTCTGCCGCGCGGCGAGCGCGGAGGTCAGCGACGGCCGGGAGCAGCACGGTCTTGCCTGGTGGAAGGAGCACGGCCTCGCGACCAAGCCCTTCCCGCGCGTGAATTGGTATTTGTTCCCGGAGCTCGTCAGGCAGGGGCTGCGCTTCGAGCTGCCGTATCAGGAGCGCCTATGGCGCGTCGGCGCCGAGCTCGGTCGTCGGCTGCACGAGAACGACATGCACTGGTGGGACACGCAGCTCAAGGAATATCAGACCTTGCCCGTGTGCAAGGATTTCAGCGCGCCGTGGATCGCGGCCGTAGTTAAGGCGGGCGGAGAGCCGAAGGATTATCCGTTCTGGCTGCTGACCGCACGCAGCATGCAGTATGCGTGGGGCGCCAACGTCGGCATGCAACTGATCAAGGAGGTCGCCGACAACATTGCGGGCCACCGCGGCGTGATTATCAACACAGGGATGGCCGAGAAGCTGGGCATCGCGGACGGCGAGCAGGTGGAGATTGCGACGCCGCAGCGCAGCGTGCGGGGCCGCGCCGTTCTGCGGCAGGGGATCCGCCCCGACACGTTGCTCCTGCTCGGTCAGTTCGACCACTGGGCGACGCCGTTTACCAGGGATTTCGGCATGCCCAGCATGAACTCGCTCGTGACGATGTCGCTCGACCTCACCGACGCGACCGGCTCCGGCGCCGACATCGTGCGCGTGAAGATCGCCGCGGCGGCCGCAGTGCGCGCCCCCGCCGCAGCGAATGCGAAGCAAGGGGCCGCCAGATGACGCGCTGGGTCATGGTGGCCGATCTTCGCCGCTGCGTTGGTTGCCAGACGTGCACGGCGGCCTGCCGTCACGCCAACGCGACTCCGCCCGGCGTCCAGTGGCGCCGCGTCCTCGACATCGAACAGGGCGAGTACCCGGACGTAACGCGCGCGTTCGTGCCGGTCGGTTGCCAGCATTGCGACGACCCGCCGTGCATGGACGTCTGCCCGACGACGGCAACGAAAAAGCGCGCCGACGGCATCGTCACGATCGACTACGACATCTGTATCGGTTGCGCCTATTGCGCGGTCGCGTGCCCGTACCAGGCACGCCACAAGACGTTGCGACCGGCGTTTGCGTACGGTACCGAGATGGAGAACGAGGCCAAACGGCGCGATGATTCGCGGCTCGCCGTCGCGACCAAGTGCACGTTCTGCGTCGATCGGATCGACGCAGGCCTCGCGCAGGGAATGACGCCTGGCGCCGATCCCGAGGCAACGCCGGCATGCGTCAACTCGTGCATCGCGCAGGCGCTGGCGTTCGGCAACCTCGACGACCCGCAGAGCAACGTGTCGCAACTCCTCGCGCACAACTCGACCTTCCGCATGCACGAGGAGCTCGGGACGGGCCCGGGCTTCTATTACCTTTGGGATCGGAATGCGGAGGCGGCCGAATGACGGGTCCGGCGAAAGCCTACGGGAGCTACGGCCCCAAACCGTGGCAGCAGACGAGCTGGGACGCTCGTGCGGCCGGCAATTTCATCGGCGGCGGCATGGGCGGGAGTCTTGTCATATTCGCCGTGCTTTCCGGCGCGACCGGGCCGGCGCTGTCGGCGCTGCTGCTGGCCGGGCTCGGGCTCGTTGGCCTGGGACTGCTCTGCGTTGCGCTCGAGCTGGGACGACCGCTCCGGGCGATCAGAGTGCTGCGCAATCCGCGCACATCATGGATGGCACGCGAGGCCTGGACCGCGATGCTGCTGTTCCCCGTCGGCCTCGTCGCGGCGGCGGGAGTGGCGGATATTGGCTGGGCCGCCGCCGCGCTCGCGCTGGTGTTTGTCTATTGCCAGGCGCGTCTGCTGCAGGCCGCGAAGGGCATCCCGGCGTGGCGCGAACCACTTCTGCAGCCCTTGTTCGTGACGACGGGGCTCGCCGAAGGTGGCGGCGTGTTCCTGCTGACAGCGCCGCTACATGGCGCCGCAACGGGCGCGACGGTGATGCTGTTCGGTGCGCTCGTAATCGCGCGGTTCGCAGTTTGGGTCGCGTATCGGCGACGCCTCGCCGGCGGCGTGGCACCGGGAGCGCGAGCGGCGCTGGATGCCGCGGGACGCGTCTTGATGTTCGCGGGCACGCTGCTGCCGCTCGTGCTGGCCGCGGCCGCGGCATTCGCCGGTGTATTCGCGTTGCCAATCGCGGCGCTGGCCGGATTGCTGGCGGCACTTGCCGGCGCCTGGGTCAAGCTCGTGATCGTCACCCGCGCCGGTTTCAACCAGGGTTTCGCGCTGGCGCATCTTCCCGTGCGCGGCGCGCGCCCGTAGACGACAATGCGACCGATCCGAGGAGACCCGATGGGTGCAACGACGATGGCGGAAGCGGGAGTGAGCGTCGCAGGCGCGAGCCACTACTACTTCGAGCGTGCGCGCGAGACGATGCCGCGCGAGCGGCTTGCGGCGCTGCAGCTCAAGCGACTGCGCGCAACCACAAAGAACGCCTACGAGAACGTGCCTTTTCACCGCGCAAGGCTCGATGCTGCCTTTATCGAACCGAACGACGTGCGCAGCCTAGACGACATCCGGCTCTTGCCGTTCACCGTCAAGACCGACCTGCGCGACAACTACCCATTCGGGTTGTTCGCGCGGCCGCGCAGCAGTCTTGCGCGACTGCACGCGTCGTCGGGCACGACGGGCAAGCCGACCGTCGTCGGATACACCGAGAACGATCTGCGCACTTGGGCCGATCTGATGGCGCGCTCGTTTGCCTGCGCGGGCGCGCGGCCCGGCGATCTCGTCCACAACGCGTACGGCTACGGACTGTTCACCGGCGGCTTGGGCGCGCACTATGGTGCGGAGCGACTCGGCGCCACCGTTGTGCCGATGTCGGGTGGATCCACCGAACGCCAGATTGCGCTGATCACGGACTTTGGCGCGCGCGTACTTTGCTCGA
Organism: Burkholderiales bacterium; assembly: GCA_017880805.1. Lineage (GTDB taxonomy): Bacteria > Pseudomonadota > Gammaproteobacteria > Burkholderiales > Casimicrobiaceae > PALSA-1003. The sequence continues at coordinate 40,227 of JADGRP010000260.1, read as the reverse complement.
CACCGTCCTACGCGCTCGCGATTGCCGAATTGGCCGAACGTCAGGGCGTGGACCTGCGCCAGAGCGCGCTCGAGGTCGGCCTGTTCGGAGCCGAGCCGTGGAGCGAGGCAATGCGCCAGGAAATCGAGGTGCGGCTGGGGCTCACGGCCATCGACATCTACGGCCTTTCGGAGATCATGGGGCCGGGGGTCGCATGTGAATGCGAGCATCGGTCCGGCCTGCACGGCTGGGAGGACCATTTCCTGTTCGAGGTCATCGATCCGGAGAGCAACGCGCCGGTGCCCGAGGGGCATGCCGGCGAGCTCGTGATCACCACGCTGACCAAAGAGGCGCTGCCGATGCTGCGCTACCGTACGCGCGACATCACGCGCGTGACACGTGCCCCCTGCGATTGCGGACGCACGCATCTGCGCATTCTTCGCATCACCGGACGCACCGATGACATGCTGATCATCCGTGGGGTCAACGTTTATCCGTCACAGGTCGAGGCGGTGCTCATCGGCACCGCACACATCGCGCCGCACTACCAGCTCGTCGTCGAACGCCGCGGGAGCCTCGACCATATGACCGTCGAAGTCGAAGTGCGGCATGGCGTCCCGCCCGACGCGTTCGAGGCCATTGCACGCGATGTCGCGCACCATATCAAGTCGCTGATCGGCATCACCACCGACGTGGTCGTGAAGAAACCCGACGAGATTCCTCGCTCCCAGGGCAAGGCGGTGCGGGTGCGCGATCTGCGGCCGAAGGAATGACCGTGGCCAAACGCCTCGTCGCACTGACGGTCAATGGGCGCGCGCGCGAGGACGCGGTTGCCGATCACATGCTGCTGCTCGACTATCTGCGCCAAACCGCGGGGCTGACCGGAACCAAAGAAGGCTGCGACGGCGGCGAATGCGGCGCCTGCACGGTGTTGATCGACGGCGAGCCGCGGCTCGCCTGCATCACGCTTGCGGCGAGCTGCGAAGGCAGGAACGTGGAGACGATCGAAGGCCTTGTGATCGACGGCCGAATGAGTCGCCTGCAGCAGGCGTTCCACGAAAAGCTTGGCACCCAGTGCGGCTTTTGCACGCCAGGGATGATCATGGCGGCCGAGGGGCTGCTGCGACGCCGCCCGAGCCCGACCGAGGTCGAGATCCGCGAGGCGCTATCGGGCAACCTCTGCCGCTGCACCGGCTATGTGAAGATCATCGAGTCGGTGCAGGCGGCCGCCGGAGATTGATGCGATGAACGACATCGTCGACACGGCCGCGCGTGGCCAGGCGCCGGCGGCGCCCGCCGCCTCGCGGGAGCGCACGGTTGGGCAACGAACTCCGTTGATCGACGGCATCGAGAAGGTTACGGGACGGGCGCGCTACACCGCGGATCTTCCTTTCGGCGAAACGCTCGTCGGACGGATCCTGAGAAGTCCGATCGCGCACGGCTTGATCCGGGGCATCGACACGACCGCGGCGCGGGCGATTCCCGGCGTGCGTGCCGTCGTTACCGGAGAGGATTTCGCCGCTCCCTACGGCGTGATCCCGATCGCGCAGAACGAGTGGCCGCTCGCCCGCGACAAGGTTCGCTATCGCGGCGAGCCCGTAGCCGCGGTGGCCGCGGTCGACGAATCAACCGCAGGAGCGGCTCTCGCCGCCATCGTGCTCGACATCGAGCCCTTGCCCGCGTATTTTCACGCCGCCGAGGCGCGCGCCGCCGACGCCGTGCTGCTCCACGAGAAGAAGGCGGGCAATATCGAACGCGAGGTCGATCAGTCGTTCGGTGACGTCGATGCGGGCTTTGCGGCCGCGAATCTCGTGTGCGAGCAGACGTTCCACTATGCCGAAGTCGCGCATGGCCAGATCGAGCTCAATGCGGCGGTCGCGGCGTACGAGCCCGAGTGCGATCGGCTCACGACGCATTCGGTGACCCAAGTGCCGTACTACCTGCACCTGACGCTCGCCCGCTGCCTAGGGATGGACGGCTCCCGCATCCGCGTGGTCAAGCCCTTCGTCGGCGGCGGTTTCGGACATCGGGTAGAGCCGCTCAACTTCGAGATGATCACGGCACTGCTCGCGCGCGCTGCCGGCGGGACTGTCAAAATGGCGCTGTCGCGGGAGGAGTGCTTCCTCACCCATCGCGGGCGGCCTGAGACCGACATCCGCCTGAAGCTCGGCCTCAAGACGACCGGTGAGATCACCGCGGTCGACTGCGAGATCGTCCAGCGCGGCGGAGCGTACGGCGGCTACGGGCTGGTCACGATCCTCTATGCCGGCGCCCTGCTGCATGCGCTCTACACTGTGCCGGCGGTGAAGTACCGTGGCTATCGCGTCTACACCAACACGCCTCCCTGCGGCGCGATGCGCGGGCATGGCGCCGTCGATGTGCGGCACGCTTTCGAATCGCTGCTCGACACCATGGCTGGCGAGCTTCGCCTCGATCCGTTCGCGGTGCGGCGTGCCAACCTGATCGCCCCGCCGTACCGCACCCTCAACGACCTGCAGGTCAACTCATATGGGCTTTCCGCGTGCCTCGATTGGGTCGAGGCGGCTTCCGACTGGAAGAAGCGCCTCGGCAAGCTGCCGCGCGGGCGCGGCCTCGGGCTCGCCTGCTCGCACTATGTCTCGGGATCGGCGAAACCGGTGCATTGGAGCGGCGAGCCGCACGCGGTGATCAACCTCAAGCTCGACTTCGACGGCGGAATCACCATTCTCACCGGCGCCTCCGACATCGGTCAGGGCTCCTCCACGCTGCTCGCGCAGATCGTGGCCGAGGTGCTCTCGCTGCCGCTCGCACGCATCCGCGTCATCGCGACCGACAGTGCGCTCACGCCGAAGGACAACGGCTCTTACTCTTCACGCGTGTCGTTCATGGTGGGCAACGCGGCGCTTCGCGCGGCACAGGAGATGAAGCGTGTACTCGTGGCCGCCGCCGCGAAGCGTCTCGAGGTCCAGCCCGATGACATCGAGTGGGACGGTGAGCACTGCCGTGTTTCGGGGACCGATCGCGGTCTCGATTTCGCCGCGGCGGTGGACGCTGCGCTGGTCGACACGGGAACGCTGATCGTCAAGGGAACGTGGTCGACGCCGCCCGAAACACAGGGCGGCAAGTTCCGCGGTGCGGCCGTCGGCTCGACGGCCGGGTTCTCGTACGCAGCGCAGGTCGTCGAGGTCAGCGTCGACGAGGATACCGGTGCGGTCACCGTCGAGCGCGTCTGGGTTGCGCACGACTGCGGCTTCGCGATCAACCCGCTCGCCGTCGAGGGCCAGGTCCAAGGCGCGGTGTGGATGGGCATGGGACAGGCGCTCTCGGAAGAGACGCAATATCACGAAGGGCTTCCGCTCCGCCCCAGCATGCTTGATTACCGCATCCCGACGATCGTCGAGTCGCCGCCGATCGAGGTGAAGCTCGTCGAGAGCCATGATCCGCTCGGGCCGTTCGGCGCGAAAGAGGCGAGCGAAGGTTCGTTGCACAGCTTTGCGCCGGCGCTCACCAACGCGATCTGCAACGCCATCGGCATACGCCTGACCGAGTTGCCGGCCTCGCCCGATCGCGTGCTCGAGGCGATCCAAACGCGCAAGCGCAAGGAACGTCTTCGGGCCAGCGCCGCTGCGCTCACGCACGGCGCACCGGTGGGAGGGTGAGATGGAGCGCATGTCCGCGTTCTCCGTCAAGCGTCCGAAAAGCGTTGCCGAAGCCGCTGCATTGCTCGCGTCCGAGCCTGGTGCCCGTCTGCTCGCGGGCGGAACCGGTCTGCTGCCGAATTTGCGCCGTGGAATCGAATGCCCCGCCATGCTTGTCGACCTCGGCGCGGTTCACGACTTCGCCAGCATCGTTTTTACCGACGAGGGGCTCTCGCTGGGCGCCGGCGTGACCCTATCTCGCCTTGCGGCTGACGCCCGCATCGTACACGGCTATCGGGCGATCGCCGAGGCCGCGCGCACGGTTGCAGGCCCGAGTCATCGCAGCGTGGCAACGGTCGGCGGCAATCTCTGCCTCGACACCCGCTGCGTGTTCTACAACCAGAGCGAATGGTGGCGCGCGACCAACGGATACTGCCTGAAGCGCGGCGGTGAGGTCTGCCACGTCGCGCCGCAGGGTAGGCATTGCCATGCCGCGTTCTCGGGAGATGTGGCTCCCGCGCTGCTCGTGCTCGGTGCCGAGGTAGAGCTGGTTGCAAGCCGCGGCACGCGCCGCATAGAGCTCTCCGCTCTGTATCGCGACGACGGTGCCGCGCATCTGACGATCGCCGCCGACGAGTTGCTCGCGCGCGTCTTCCTTCGAACGCCGCCCGCCGGTCTCGTATCCGGGTATCGCAAGGCCTGTGTCCGCGGCGCGATCGATTTCCCGCTGGCCGGGGTAGCGTGCGCGCTCTCGGTTCGCGATGGCGAGCTTGCGGAACTCCACGTGGCGCTCACCGGCACCAATCCGCAGCCGATCATGCTTGCCGGTACGGACGCGTTGCTGGGAAGACCTGTCGGCGCGGACACGCTCTCGTCGCTCGCCAAGCTGGTGCAAAAGCAGGTAAGCCCGATGCGCACGACTGCGACCGCATCGAACTACCGCCGGCAGGTTGCGTCGGTGCTGGCGCGGCGGCTGTTGCGCGAGCTTTCCGCCTGACGGAGCGAGGACGTGTACCGCATCGAGGCCGCGCTGTGAAGAAGGAAGCGATGCTCTGCCCGAAATGCCATCGCCCGCTCGACGAAGGCGTCGAGCCGTACATTTGCTGTGCGGGCGCGACGCTGCGGTGGCACTGCCGGTCCTGCGCCAAGGTCAGCGAAGGCTTCGCGTTTCCCTACGGGGGATGCCCGCTGTGCGGCGGCGAGCTTGAACTGTTCGATCCGGGCCCGCTCGGCGATGCGGCGGCGATGAACGCCGTGCGCAAGGCATTCGAGATCGAGCTTGGCGGTCAGGCCTTCTACCACCGTGCCGTGGCGAGCGCGCCCGACCCGGCGCTGCGCGAGCTCTTCGCCCGCTTCGCCGCAATGGAGCGGGAGCACATGGACACGCTGGCGAGTCGCTACCACGTCGACCTGGCGCCGGTGTTCGATGCGCATGCGGTCGAGCATGCGGTCGTTTTCGCAGGCCGCGACCGCCGTGTCGGTGATGCCGAGGATCTGTTTCGCGTCGCGATCGACATGGAGGAGCGCGCCGCGTCGTTCTTCGAAGCGACCGCCGCAAGCGCCGCGGCCGGATCTGCGGCACAGCGGTTGTACCGCGAGCTGGCGGCGGAGGAACGCGAGCACGCCGCGCTGCTTCAAACCGAGCAGGCGCGCTGGCGCGAGGGCAAATCGGGCCTGCTCGGCGCGGGCCACGAGCCGCCGCCACTCGCGGCCGGGGCCGCCACGACGATGAACGCCGCGCAGGTATTGCTGGCCGATCACGACGACGCACGCGTGGCGCTGGTCTGCGGCACCGAGGAAATAAGCCGCGGCGAGCTTCGTGCAGCGGTTGCGCGAGCCGGGGCGAAATGGCGTGCACGCGGCGTCGGGCGCGGCGATCGCGTGGCGATCAAGCTGCCCGACGGTATCGACTGGGTCGTCGCTTACCTCGGCGTGATCTGGGCCGGTGGCGTTGTGGTGGGCGTGAACCCGCGCGTGCCTGCCAACGAGTGGCTTGCGATCCTGGATGCGGCGGGGTTCCTTTTCATCCTCGCCGAAGCCGGCGACGACACGCCGGCGCCGTGGAGCAGGCAGGTGGTCTCGCTGGACGACTGGCGGCGGGAGATGGCGGATGCCGCACCGAGTGATGCGGAGCCGATGCGACCCGAAGATCCCGTGCTATGGGTCCACTCGTCAGGCACCAGCGGCCATCCGAAGGCCGTTATGCATCCGCAGCGCATCGCGCGCGAGATCGAGCGCGTCGGTCGCGAGCGGCTCGGGCTCACCGCCGACGACCGCATCTACGCGAGCTCGAAGCTGTTCTTCGCCTACCCGCTCGCGAACTGCATCTTCACCGGGCTCAAAGTCGGCGCGACCATCATCCTCGATCCGCAATGGCCAACCGCGCAAGGCGTCGTCGCGACCATCATGGCGAGGCGCGTGAACGTGCTGTTCAGCGTGCCGTCGTTGTACCGCAACCTGCTGAAGGAAGGCCTGGCCGGCCAGCTCGCGCAATGCGGCGTGAGGCTCTACGTTTCGGCAGGGGAGGCGCTCCCGGCAACATTGCGCGACGAATGGAAGCGCCAGCTCGGACGCACGATCGTCAACGGCTTCGGCGCCTCGGAAACGCTGGCGCTAGTGCTCGTTGACAGCGACGATGGCCACGGCTTGCGCGTCTCGCCGGGCATCGATGTCACTGCGCTCGACGAGCGCGCCCCTGCGTCGCAACCCGGATCGCCGGCGCCCGAAGCGCCTGGGCGCATCTTGATTCGCGGCTCGACCATTGCGCTCGGCTACTGGAACCGCCCCGACGCGCAGGCCGCTCACTTCCTTGACGGTGCGTTCGCGCCGTCGGACCTGTTCGAGCGCGTGGACGGCGGCGGCTGGCGCTTCGCCGGGCGCGACGATTCGCTGGTCAAGGTGTACGGCCGCTGGGTCGATCTCGTCGAACTCGAGCAGCGGATTGCGCTCACGTGCCCCGGCATCGCCGAGGCGGCCGCGGTCACGGTTCCCGATGCCGACGGCGTCGATGCGGTCGCGCTGTTCTTCGTCGCGGAGCCAGGCGCTCCGGTGCTCGATGCGGCGACGCTGCGCGACCATGCCGACCGCCTTCCACCCTATCAGCGACCGCGCTGGCTGCATCCGGTCGAGGCGCTGCCACGCACGCCGACCGGCAAACTGGTACGCCGGCGGTTGCGCGATCTGCACGCCACACTCGCCGCCGAAGCGGCGACCGAAGATTGAATCAACCCCATTGCATCACCATCGATAACCGGAGACTCACATGCATTGCCGATACCTTGTCAGAAGCGCCTTGATCATTGCTGCACTATTCGCCGTCGCCGGCGCCGTGTCGGCGCAGAACGTCGTCAAGCTGGGGCTGGTGGCCGAGTTCTCGGGGCCCTTCGCGCAGTACGGGCAGCAGATCCTGGGGGGGATGAACGCGTACATGAAGCTGCATGGCGACAGCGTTGCCGGCAAGAAGATCGAGATCGTGCAGAAGGACACGACCGGCCCGTCGCCGGACGTGGCCAAGCGTCTGGCGCAGGAGCTCGTCACGCGGGATAACGTGGACATTCTGGTCGGTTTCGGGCTGACGCCGAACGCGCTGGCGGTGGCGCCGGTGGCGAGCGAAGCGAAGAAGCTGATGGTGATCATGAACGCGGCGACCTCGATCATCACCACCAAGTCGCCTTACATCGTGCGCGTTTCGATGACGCTGCCGCAGGTGACGCAACCGATGGCGGTGTGGGCGGCCAAGAACGGCATCAAGAAGGTCTACACCGTAGTCGCCGATTACGGTCCAGGGCTCGATTCGGAAAAGGCATTCACCGAGGCGTTCAAGGCCGGCGGCGGCGAGATCGTCGGCAGCGTGCACACGCCGCTGCAGAACCCTGACTTCGGGCCGTTCATCCAGCGGGTGAAGGACGCCAGGCCGGAAGCGGTGTTCCTGTTCCTGCCGGCGGGCGAGCAGGGGATTGCGTTCATGAAGGGCTACGAGGAGCGCGGACTGAAGCAGGCGGGCATCAAGCTGATCGCCACCGGCGACATCACCGACGACGGCGTGCTCGAAACGATGGGCGACTCGACCGTCGGGCTGATCACCAGCTTTCATTACTCGGCCGCGCACGATTCGCCGGAGAATAAGGCGTTTGTCAAAGCCTACGCCGACGCCAACGGCGGCAAGCTGCGTCCGAACTTCATGGCCGCGGCCGGCTACGACGGCATGGCGGCGATCTACGAGGCGCTGAAGAAGACGAGCGGTTCGACCGACGGCGACAAGCTGATCGCGGCGATGAAGGGCATGAAGCTCATGAGCCCGCGCGGGCCGATCATGATCGATCCGGACACGCGCGACGTCGTGCAGACCGTGTACATCCGCAAGGTCGAGAAAACGTCCGGCGGCTTGTACAACGTGGAGTTCGACAAGTTCCCGGACCAGAAGGACCCGGGAAAGTAGCGGCGTGAGCCACCCGGCGCGGGGCCCCGTGCGTAGCACGGGGATCGACGGGGAATTGCGAGTAGCGTCGCGAGCCTCCCGGCGCGGGGCCCCGTGCGTAGCATGGGGATCGACGGGGAATTGCGAGTCGACGCTTGAGGCCGACTACTCGGCGATTCAAACTTCGTCGAACGTTGAGGAGGCCGGAGACGCATGAGGCCGACACGGAATGTATTGGATTCGCGCAAATCGTGCGGAGGTCGAGGCATGAGCCGGATGAATGCTTTGGGGGCGGTTTGTGCCTGAACTCCTCGTGGCCGAAGGACTGTTCGCTGGCTACGGCGAGTCGATCGTGCTGGAAGGGGTTTCCTTTGCGCTGGAGCAAGGCGGCAGTCTTGCGCTTCTTGGCCGCAACGGTGTCGGCAAGACCACGCTGCTCCTTACGCTGATGGGGCTGACTCGTCTCAGACGGGGCCGACTCCTCATGCGCGGCAGGGACATATCCCGCGAGCCGACCTACCTGCGCGCGCGTTGCGGATTGGGCTGGGTGCCGCAGGAGCGCTTATGTTTCCCATCGCTCACCGTGGAGGAGCACCTGAACGTCGTGGCGCGCCGGGGCCCATGGGATCTGGCACGGATCTACCTGGCCTTTCCGGGACTCGCGGAGCGCAGGCGCAATCTCGGCAATCAGTTGTCCGGAGGAGAGCAACAAATGCTGGCGATCGCGCGCGCGCTGATGACCAATCCGAGCGTGCTGCTGCTCGATGAACCGATGGAAGGGCTCGCGCCGGTCAATGTGAGGGCAGTAGTCAAAGTGATCCAGGATCTGGTCTGCACGGGCGAGTTCGCCGTGATCATCGTCGAGCAGCACGCCCGTGTCGCGCTTGCGTTAACCACGCAGGCGATCGTCCTCGATCGCGGCCGGGTGGTCCATCACGCGTCCAGCAACGACTTGCTGGCCGATGCTGCGGTGCTCGATCGACTGGTGGCGCTCGCCTGAAAAAGTTCTGGATGAAGATAAGAAAAGCGAATTCCCCGGGCAGCTTCGCTGTTGCCGCGCAGCATTAGGATCGAACAGATGCTTGCTACCGAACGAGTCGGCCGCGTCGTGGTCGCCACACTCGCCCGACCGCCCGTCAACGCGCTCGATGGCGAGTTGATCGCACGCCTCGACGCGGTGATCGACGAGGTGACCGCCGACCCGGAGATTGCAGTGCTGCATATCCGCAGCGACCAGCAGAGCTTCTGCGCCGGCGCCGACCTTGCTCTGATGCGATCGTGTTTCGCCAACTCGGAAGGCCGCAGTACGATGGTCGACGTGGTGCGGAGCATGCAGCGGCTCTTCATGCGCCTTGAGACCGCCGCCGTCGTCACGCTCGCGGAAATCGGTGGCGCGGCGATGGGCGGGGGGCTGGAACTGGCGCTTGCTTGCGATCTGCGAGTCGCCGCGGTTGACGCCATGTTGGGGCTGCCAGAGGTCGGGCTGGGCCTGATTCCAGCGGCGGGCGGTACCCAGCGGCTGACCCGGTTATGCGGTCAGGGGACCTCGAAGCGCCTGATACTTGGCGCGGAACTGATCGACGGTGCGGAAGCTCTGCGTCTGGGGATTGTGCAATGGGTGCGGCCACGCGAACAGCTCGCGGGCTGGACACGCGAGCTGGCGGCGCGTCTGAGTCGTATGCCCAAAGCCGCGCTGGTCATGAGCAAACGTTGCATTCATGCCGAAGCCGATCCGAGCCGGGATGGGTTCGCCGAGGAAATCACCGCCACGCGAAGTCTTTACGACCACCGCGAGACCGTGGCAAAGGTCTCCGAATTCCTAAACAAGCGTCACGCGAAAATAACGAAGGAGAGCCCATGAGCTTCAAAGACAAGATGGCCGTCGTCACCGGTGCCGCGTCCGGCATCGGCCAAGCAACAGCCGAGGCGCTTGCCGAGGGCGGAGCGACGGTCATCGTCGCCGACGTGGCGAGAGAAAAGGGTGAAGCGGCAGCCGCCGCTATTCGCGCAAAGGGACAAAGGGCCGAGTTCCTGCTCGTCGATCTGACCAGCGAGGCTTCCATCAACGCCTTCGCGGAGGCTGTTCATGCCAAGGTCGGTGCGGTCGATATTCTCGTGAACGGCGCCGGCTGGGGCCAGACCAAGCCGTTTTGGGAATGCACCCCCGATCTGTGGGAAAAGCTGATCTCGCTGAACTTCGTCGGGCCGATGAAACTCGTTAAAGCCCTGCTGCCCAAGATGATGGAGCGCGGCAGCGGCAAAATCGTCAATATCGCCAGCGATGCCGGTCGCGTCGGCAGCCTAGGTGAGACTATTTACTCGGGCGCCAAGGGCGGGCTCATCGCCTTCACCAAATCGCTGGCCCGCGAAACGGCCCGCTACAACATCAATGTCAACTGCGTCTGCCCGGGTCCCACCGAGACGCCGCTGTTGTTCGCGGTGCCGGAGAAGCACCTGGAAGCGTTCAAGAAAGCCATTCCGTTTCGGCGATTCGGAAAGCCTTCCGAAATCGCTGATGCCGTTGTGTTCTTCGCCAGCGACCGCTCCAGCTACATCACTGGACAGGTCTTGAGTGTCAGCGGCGGTTTGACGATGGTCGGCTAATCTACCAATCCGCGCTGCAAGGAGCGAAACGAACATGAAACGCATCCAACTTGCAAATTACAAGGCTGCCCACTTCGGCTATTCGGTCTCGGGCAAGGTCGCCACGATCACGCTCAACCGGCCCGAGCGCAAGAATCCGCTCACGGTCGAGTCCTATGGCGAATTGCGCGACCTGTTCCGCGAGATGGTTTATGCCACCGACGTCAAGGCCATCGTGTTCGGCGGCGAAGGTGGCAATTTCTGCTCCGGCGGCGACGTCCACGACATCATCGGCAAGCTGGTGCAAATGGACATGCCCGACTTGCTCGCCTTCACGCGCATGACGGGCGACCTGGTCAAGGCTATGCGTGGCTGTCCGCAGCCGATCATCGCTGCCATCGACGGCGTCTGCACTGGTGCTGGCGCGCTGGTGGCTTGCGCCTCGGACCTGCGCTACGCTACGGCCCGCAGCAAGCTCGCCTTCCTGTTTGTCCGGGTGGGCCTTGCCGCCGCCGACATGGGCGCATGCACGCTGCTGCCCCGCTTGATCGGGCTGTCGCGTGCCGCCGATCTGCTCTACACCGGACGCGTCGTCGGGGGCGAGGAGGCGGAGCGCTTCGGCTTCTACAATCGGCTCGTCGAGCCCGAGAAGTTGCTCGAGGAAGCGACGGCGATGGCCGTGAGCCTGGCCAACGGCCCGACCTTCGGACACGCGATGACCAAGACCATGTTGTGGCAGGAGTGGAGTTCCGGCCTCGGCGAATGCATCGAGGCAGAAGCCCAGGCGCAGGCGATTTGCATGCAGACGCAGGACTTCAAGCGCGCCTACCACGCCTTCGTGGCCAAACAGAAGCCCGTATTCGAAGGCAACTGATGGCCGATCAGAGCTTCCTTGCGTGGCCGTTTTTCGACGACGGCCATCGCCAGCAGGCGCGCGACTTCGAGCGGTGGGCGGCCGAGGTGCTCCCGCCCTTGCTCGTTGGGGCAGATGGTGACCTCGACGCGGTCTACGACTGCGTCGGGCGGCTGGTTGGCGAACTCGGGGCCGCCGGATTGTTGCGCGCTTGCGTTCCCGCCGCGTATGGCGGCGTGCGTGAAAAAATCGACGTGCGCAGCTTGTGCCTCGCACGGGAGATTCTGGGACGGGCCTCGGGCCTCGCCGATTTCGCATTTGCCATGCAGGGTCTCTCCAGCACCCCGATCACGTTGTTTGGCAGCGACGATCAAAAGCGGGCGATCCTGCCAGGGATAGCCAGCGGAACCATTGTCGGTGCCTTCGCGTTGTCGGAACCGGACGCGGGATCGGACGTCGGTGCCATCGCTACCCGCGCGTCGCGCGACGGCGATTCCTGGCGCCTCGATGGGGTGAAGACCTGGATCTCCAACGCCGGTCTCGCCGATTGCTACGTCGTCTTCGCTCGCACAGGCGAGGGGCCCGGAACCAAGGGTTTGTCAGCCTTCATCGTCGATTCCGACACGCCGGGGCTGGATGCGTCAGAGCGCATCGATGTCATCGCCCCGCACCCGTTGGGTATGCTGCGCTTCACTGAGTGCCGGGTTCCGGCCGATGGTCTGTTGGGAAACGCGGGCGAGGGCTTCAAGATCGCCATGGCCACGCTCGATGTTTTCCGGTCCACGGTGGGCGCCGCGGCGCTGGGCTTCGCACGGCGAGCATTCGACGAGGCAACGCTGTGGGCGCTGAAGCGGCGCATGTTCGGCAGAGCGCTGGCCGAGTTCCAGTTGACCCAGGCCAAGCTCGGCGACATGGCGGTATCCGTCGACGCCGCCGCGCTGCTCGTCTATCGGGCGGCCTGGACCCGGGACGTTTTGGGCGCGCGCATTACGCGTGAGGCCTCGATCGCGAAGCTGTTCGCCACCGAATCTGCGCAGCAAGTCATCGACGCGGCAGTGCAGATCTTCGGCGGCCTGGGCGTGGTACGCGGAATGACCGTGGAACGGCTCTATCGTGAAATTCGAGCGCTGCGCATCTACGAGGGCGCGAGCGAAGTGCTGAAACTGGTCATCGCATCCAGGGTGCTCGAGACGATGGCAGTGGAGGCGACGGCGGATGCGACTCCGGCGCGAACGGGACCTTCGGTCAGATCGGCAAACGGCACGGGAAACGCGGACCGATGAATGCTTCCGCGTCCGACGACAGGCAGGCGCTTGGGAAGCGCTGGGTCGAGGCGGATGGCGTGCACATCGACGTGCGCGGGCTCCCGCCGCCGGCGCCGCTGGTCGCGATCCTCGAGCTTGTCGGATCGATCGGCGACTCGACGCCGGTGATCGTCCATCACGAGCGCGACCCGCAGATGCTCTATCCCGAGCTCGCGGAAATCGGCTGGACTGCCGTGCGCATCGATGGGGCGCCGGGCGAAGTGCGCCTTAGACTTGAACGTGGGCGATGAAACTCGCCGCCGGCGCTTTTATCGCAGGGGCCGCGAGTCGCCTTCTGCCGCCATCGATCCCGTTTCGTTTCTTCGGCGCTGCTGTCGCCTATCATCTGCTCGCGTGGATCGCGCTCTTCGCCGGCGCGCAAAGCGTGCCCCGTTTCACTGGAGGGCTTGGATGGCCGCTTGCTGCGTTGCATCTGGTGACGCTCGGCGTGCTCGCGATGACAGCGATCGGCGCGAGCCTGCAACTGCTGCCGGTCGCAACGCGCCAGCCAGTGCGATCTGAACGGTGGCCGGCGATGATTTGGTGGCTATACACGCCCGGCGTTGGGGCGGTTGCTCTCGGCATGGGCATGGCATCGCCGCGACTGCTGGCGGGCGGCGCCGTCGCCGTGGTCGCAGCGCTTGGCGGCTACGCGCTATTGCTCGCGTGCAATCTCATCGGAGCCAGGGGCATGCCAGTGGTCGTCGCTCACGGCTGGGCCGCGCTCGGGTCGCTTGTCGTAATGCTCGCGACCGCGCTGTCGCTGGCGTGCGCCTATCTCGGGTTTTCCGGGTTCGGGCGGGGCATGGGGCTTTCCCTGCACGTCACCTTCGCTGCATACGGTTTCATGGGATTGCTCGCCCTCGGGCTGTCGTACATCCTAGTGCCGCTGTTCGCGTTATCGGCGGCGCCCGACGAACGCCGCGCATGGATGTCGCTGACGCTCGCGGTGATTGCGCTGCTACTGTCGGCGGCTGCTTCATCCGGCATTGCGCAGCAGCCGTTGCGCATGGCCGCGATCGGCACGGGGACTGTCGCGGTCGCGTTGCATTTGCGATTGATGAACGCCGCGCTCAAGTCCGGTATGCGGCGGGAGCTAGGACGTTCGTTCACGCTGGTTCGGATCGCGTGGGCCTTGCTCGTCGCCAGCCTGGCCGCGGCGCTTGGCGTCGCAATGGACGTGCCTGTCGCCGGTATGGCTACGCTGTTCGGTATTCTGCTGATCGGCGGTTGGCTGCTCACCTTCCTTGTCGGCATCCTGCAGCGGATCATGCCATTTCTCGCCTCGATGCACGCGGCCCCAGGCAAGAGGCTGCCGCCGACGCCATCCTCGCTGACCGCGCAGCGTCCACTTTCGATCCATTTCGTCTGCCATCTCGCGGCGCTGGCGTTGCTTGCATTGGCCGTCGCAACCGGCAGCGAGGGAGTCGCATCTGCCGGGGCATTAGTCGGCAGCGCGGGCGCCGCAGCGTTCGCCGGTTTCTTCGTGATCGTGCTGAGGCGGATGTCCGCCCCCGACCCTAAAGCCGGCCGCCGCCAAGCGTCTGCCGGTTGATCGGGATCAAGGGAACCTTAGCGGCATTTGCGCTATTGTGGTAACTGATTATCAATTCCAGGATCGCCATGAATTTTCGGCGCCAGGTAAGCCATGCACTCGACGAGGAGCACCGCACCAACCTGGATCTATTGGGCAGGGTCGAGCAGGCGTTCGCGCGCGCACACCGCTCGGGCGGGGCGCGCGAACCCGAGCTGGCGAAGCTCGCCGCATCGTTTGCGCGACATATCGAGCAGGACATCGGGCGTCACTTTGACTTCGAGGAGCGCGAGCTCTTCCCGCGGCTCGAGGCGGCCGGGGAGGGCGACATCGCGGGCTTGCTCAAGGAAGAGCACGGTGCGATCCGTGAAGTGGCCGCCGAGTTATTGCCTCTCGCTCACGCGGCCGCGGCGGGGACACTGGACGACGCCGGCTGGGATGCACTGAAGCGCGGAGCGCTGGAGATGGTCGAGCGGCAGGTCGCGCATATCCAGAAGGAAACGATGGCATTGCTGCCGATGCTCGACGACCTGCTCGACGACGATACGGACCGCGAGCTGTCGATGAGCTACGCGGCCACCTAACGCCGGTTACTGGCTGACAGGAGGAAGCGACCATGGAAGCCATTGCATTGCAACGCGTCGTGATTCGACCGCTGATGCGCGAAGACCTTGCTTCCGTCGTCGCCATCGACGCCAGCATCGAGGGATGGACGCGCCACGCCTACTTCGAACGGCGCCTCGACGCCGCACTGCGCGAGCCGAAGTTGCACGCACAGTTTGCGGCCTCCGATGACAAGGGCCTCGCCGGGTACATTCTTGCCCGCGTGCTGGAAGGCGAGTTTGGTCGCCTTGCGCCCGGGCTGCGCCTCGAGGTGATCGGCGTGCGCGGCGACGCGAAGGGGCATCGCGTGGGCGCCTGCCTCTTCGACGCACTAAGCGATTATGGCCGCCGCCACGGGTACGCCGACGTGCGCACGACGGCCGCATGGAACGACCACCGAATGCTGCGCTGGATGGACGCGATGGGCTTCACGCTTGCGCCGAACCACGTGGTCGATTGCGCGGTTGCCGGCGGCGAATACACGCCGCAACGCGACGATCCCGCGGCCACGCCGAACGGCGAGGGTTCCGTGCCCGAGATCAATTACGGCGGCCGGCCCGGCAACGACTTCGAGCGCCTCGCGCGCGACAACGCCGAAGTCGGCGCGATGGAGCCCGGCGACCTCGCCGACATCGTTCGCATCGACCGCAGCATCACAGGGCGCGATCGCCAGGACTACATGAAGCACAAGCTGGTCGAGGCGATGCACGACTCGGCAATTCGTGTTTCGCTGACCGCGCGGCAGGACGGCACCGTCGCGGGTTTCCTGATGGCCCGAGTGGACTTGGGCGATTTCGGCCGCACCGAACCCGTGGCCGTCATCGACACCATCGGGGTCGATTCCGGTTTCACGCACCGGCGCGTCGGACACGCGCTGCTGTCGCAACTGTTCGTCAATCTCGGAGCGCTGCGCATCGAGCGCGTGGAGACCGTGGTGGCCCCGCGTGACCTCGCGCTGCTCGGCTTCCTCTACGACGTCGGCTTCACTCCATCGCAGCGGCTTCCGTTCGTGCGGTGGCTCGACTAGGTGGGCCCAACTGAGGTCGGATTCGGCAATTGCCGGCGGGCGTGCCGGCGATTGCCGAAAATGCCGCCAGGATCTCGTGCCTCCCCGCCGCGCGACCGTCACGAATGCCCATGACCTCCATGCCCGACGATGAAGCGGTGCGCGAAGCACTGCGCCAGGTGGACGACCCCGAGGCGGGCATGAACATTGTGGACCTCGGCCTCGTCTACGGCGTCGACGTTACCGCGGACGCCGTACGCGTCGACATGACCATGACCACCATGGCCTGCCCGATGACGGACATGATCACCGACCAGGCGCGCAGCGTCATCGCGGCGATCGTACCGGAAGGAACGGCGGTGGATGTACGGCTGGTATGGGATCCGCCGTGGACGCCCGACAAGATGACCGGCATCGCCAAAGAGCACTTCGGCTGGACGTTGTAGCTACTCGGCTCGGCGAGTCCCGGGCGTCGCCAAGGCAGCCCGCAACGCGCTCCCGCCGCCAAAGTCGACACCGATGACCGTGCCCTTGCCCGCCAACACGACCGTCCTTCCCGTCAAGCCTGGGGACCTGCGCCCGCTGCAGCGCGTGCCCTTGCTGGTCCTGGGTTTTGCCGGCCTCCTCGTCGGTGCGGGCGCAGGGCTTGCGCGGCTCGGCTGGAGCGTTCCCGCCGCGCCCGCGGCGGTGACGTCGCTGCACGGGCCGCTGATGATCTGCGGCTTTTTCGGCGTCGTCATCTCGCTTGAGCGGGCGGTCGCGATCGGCCGTTATTGGGCGTATCTCGGCCCGCTCTTTGGCGGGGTCGGTTGCGTTGCCGCGATCGCGGGTGCGAGCGCCATCGCAGCATGGTTTTTTGTCGCCGGCAGCCTGGTGTTGCTCGCGGCATCCATCGACATCTACCGTCGCCAGACGGCGCTGTTCACGTTCACGCTCGCGCTGGGTGCAGCGTGCTGGTCGGTGGGAAATTCGTTATGGGCCGCAGGCTCGACCGTGCACGATGTCGTGACGTGGTGGTTCGCTTTCCTCATCCTTACCATCGCCGGTGAGCGCCTGGAGCTTTCACGCTTCCTGGCGCCGTCGCGAGTGGCAAAGTGGACATTCGCGGTGATCATCGTCGTCATAGGCGCAGGCCTTTTCGGCGCATCGTCACGTTGGGGAGCGCAAGCTTTCGCAACCGGCCTCCTGGCGCTCGCGGCATGGCTCCTGAAACAGGACATCGCGCGCCGCACGGTCCGGAACCGGGGTCTTACCCGCTTTATCGCGGTGTGCCTGCTGTCGGGCTATGTGTGGCTGGCGGTTGGCGGGACCATCATCCTCGCGTCGGGCGGACTATCGCCCGGCGCGCCGTCCTATGACGCGGCGCTGCACGCGCTTGGGCTCGGCTTCGTCTTTTCGATGGTGTTCGGTCACGCGCCGATCATCTTCCCGGCGGTGCTGCGCGTGAATGTGCCCTACCATCCGACGTTCTATGGGCCGCTTGCGCTCTTGCACGTTTCGCTTTTAGCGCGCGTCGCCGGTGATGCGTCGGGGCAGTATGCCTGGACGCGCGTAGGCGGATTGCTCAATGCGCTGGCGCTTGCTGCATTCGTTGTCAGCACGGTGAGCGCCGCGGTGCGCGGCAAGCGAAGCGCCTCCGCTCGGTAGCGTGGGCGGCCTCGGCCTCCTCTAACCTCCGACGAACATCAACCGTCGAGTAGTCGGCCTCATGCGTCGACTCGCAATTCCCGGTCGATCCCGCTTCGCGGGTCCCTCGCCCGGTGGCTCGCGCCGCTAGCCGTGGAGCGATTCGTATTTCGCCATCAGGTCTTCGGGCGATTCCTGAAAATCCGGATTCACGACGATGCAGTCCGCTGGGCAGACGAGCTTGCACTGCGGCTCGTCCTCGGCGCCGACGCATTCCGTGCAGCGCAGCGGATCGATCACATACTTAGGGTCGCCAACGCTGATCGCCTCGTTGGGACACACCGGCTTGCAGGCATCGCAGGCGGTGCAGTTGTCGTTGATGAGCAGTGCCATGTTTGACTCCTGTTGCAAAGCAGGGGCCAGACCCCTGCAAGCGAAAATCGGGATCTGACTTCTACGCCGCGGCGCGTTCTGCGAGCTCGCGCAGCTTGGCGTGGCGAAAGGCGCCCCACAGCGCTGCGCCGACGGCCCCGGCGTAGATCGAGTCGGGGTGGCTGACGGCCGTCACGTTCACCTTCTCGTTGACCATCTCTTCCTGGATTGCCGCCAGCAAGCCCGTGTCCAGCGCGAGCCCGCCTGTGATAAGCGCCGTGCCTTCCTTGATACCCGTGACTTTGAGAAGTTTCACGATCCGCGACGCCATGGAGAGGTGGATCCCCTTCAGGATGTCGTTGGTCGCGATGCCGCGGGACACCATGTTGATCACGTCGGTCTCGGCGAGCACCGCGCAGATCGAGCTGCACTTCTCCGGGTTCTGTGAGCTCTTGGATAGCGGGCCGATCTCCTCGATCGCGACGCCGAGGTAGCGGGCGATGTTTTCGAGGAATTGCCCCGACCCCGACGCGCATTGGCTCGTCATCTTGTACGAGAGCACTTTGCCGCGCTCGTCGACATAAATCGCACGGCCGTTCAGCGCGCCGATGTCGACCACTGCGCTCACTCCCGGATGCAGGAATACGCCTCCTCGGGCATGCGTGGTCATCGAGTAGAAGTGACCGGTGGCGAACTTGACGTTCTCGCCTTCGCCGGTGGTCGCGATGTAGTCGATGTCGTCGGCGTTGAGGCCGGCGTCCGCGAGCACGCCCTCGTAGCCGTCCTGCGCCAGCTGCATCGGGTCGCGCCGCCGGATGCGCTCCAAGCGCTTGGCCAGCCATTCGTGCTTGCCGCCGTCCGTTCGGAACAGTGCGCTCTTGACCGCGCCCGAGCCGATATCGATGCCGATGGTGCAGATCACGACCGTGCCTCCACAGTTTTTCCTTCCTCGACCACCGCTCGCCACGCGAACGTTGCGCCGCCGAGCGCGCCAGTGTAGATCGAGTCCGGATTGATGTTAAGGGTCAGCGCGCCGTAATTCTCCCGGACGAGATCCTTGAGCGCCTTCACCGCTGCCTCGTTCTTTGCGACGCCGCCGGTGAAGGTGAACTCGTTGCGGATTCCCCCCGAGCGCGCGAGGATCGACATCGCGCGCAGGATGATGGCCCGGTGCAGTCCCGCCATGATGTCCTCGCGCTTGTCCCCGAGCGAGAGCCGGTCGCGCAGCTCGGCACCGGCGAAGACCGTGCACGTCGAGTTGATGCGGATGGTCTTGGTCGACTTCATCGCCATCGGACCCAGTTCGTGCAGGCCCATGTTCATCTCGTCGGCGATGTAGCCCAGGTATCGCCCGCAACCGGCAGCGCAGCGGTCGTTCATCTGGAAACTCTCGACGATGCCGTTCGGGTCGACCTGAATCGCCTTGGTGTCCTGGCCGCCGATGTCCAGCACCGTTGCCGTGCCGGGATGCATCACGTGCGCGCCCAGCCCGTGGCACAGGATCTCGGATCGGACATGCTCCTTGGAAAACGGCAGCCGGGCGCGGCCGTAGCCGGTGCCGACGACGTAGGTCTCCTCCATCGGCATGTCGAGGATACCCTTGATCGGCGCCTCGACCTTGTCCCTGCGGCCGGCGGTGTCGGGCAGCGCCAGGAAGGTGCGTTCGAGTGCGGCGAGCAGGTGCCGCCTGATCGAGTCGCCGTAGACGCGGTTCTCGACCTCGATGATCGAGCGGTCGAACACGTTGAGCAGGAAGTCGTAGCGGATGCCGGATTCCTTGGCGACGGCCTCGCCGATCGCGAGGTACTGGGCGCCGGCGATGTCACGGAAAAAGTCCGATTTGGGCTTGGCCCCGGGCGCGAACAGCGCCGCCACCTCGGTGGAGAGCCGCTTGAATACCTCCGTCAGCGCCGCGCTGACGGCCGCCGCGCTGTCGCCAAACTTGGCGGTCCCGACGTTGCGCTGGCAGGTAGCCTCGAGGTCGGCGAGTTGCTCGAGATATTGCTCGAGGCGAAAGCTTCGTTCGAGTTGGCCGATAAACCCATCGAGCGCGCCGTTGAGCGCCGAAGTACTGACTAGCGCCTGCCGGAAAAGGTAGAAGCGGGCGTTGACGAGCGCCTCCTGCTTGGCGATTGCCGCCGCGGTATCGTAGTTCGAGCGCGAGTTGGTGATGCCGCGCCCGAGGATGTTCCGGTTCTCGTCGAGGACCACCGCCTTGGTTGTCGTGGAGCCCAAATCGATGCCGATGAAGCAGCGCATGGCATCGCCCTCAGTGTGCGGCGGCCGCGGCCGCCGCAGTCCGCTTCTGCTTGACCATCTGCAAGTAGCTCTCCAAACGGTTCTTCACGTTCGCGGCCGAGAAATAGCGCGGGTCGACCAAGTCGGTCTCGATGAACGCCGCCGGCTTGCCGGTGCGCTTCTCCACCTCGCGCAGGATAAGAAGCTGTCCTGCCGAGAAGCTGTTGCAACTCTTGATCGAGTTGATCAACAGGCCGTCGGCCTGGTACTCGTCGATATACTTGCAGATCATGTCGATCCGTGACGGCAGATTGAGGTTGGTATAGCAGCCGAGGCAGTACTCGGCGAGCGATTCGATCGGATGCTCGGGATCGTGGCGGAAGCCGAAATCGTAGACGCCGCCGACCTTGGCGTAGGTGGAAGTCACGACTACTGCGCCCTCGTCATAGAACATCTTCCAGAACTCGCGGAAGCTGGTCCAGTTGGGGGGGCCTTCGACGACCAGCCGGTATTTTTCCTCTCCCATTTCGCCATCGGGCGTGATCGGGCCCTTGCCTTCGCGCACGCGCTGCTCGATCTCCTGCCGCAGCACGCGATAGAACTCGGTCGCCTCCGGCGTGCCGCGGAACGCGGTGAAGATCGGGCCGATGTAGTAGACGGCGCCAAAGTACCCGTCGATCGGTGACGGCCGGTTCTTCGCCGACTGGAGAACCGCGACCAGATCCTCCTCGGCCTTCGCCGATTCCTTCATGTACTGGCGCAGCCGGTCGATGTCGAACTTGACGCCGGAGATGCGCTCGAGCGTCGGGATCACCGTGTCCTTCAATTGCTTGACCACGTATTCGCGCATGTTCGGCGCGATCTTGCCCTCGCCCTGGTACGGCACGTGCAGCATCACGCTCTCGCAGCCGTACTTGTGGCGGATCAGCTCGAACCACTTCATGAAGGTGAAGCAGCCGGTGTACGAGAGCAGCAGGATGTCCGGCTTGGGCAATGCCTCGCCGGTGGGGCCGATCTCGCCGCCCAGCATCATGCCGAGGTCGGCCTTCACATAGTTGCAGACGTCCTCGGACTGGCCGTCGCGCTCCGCGTCAAGAATGAATTTGCCCGATTTCTTGCGCAAGCCGTTCTGCAGCGCGTTGGTTTCCGGGAGGCTCCGCGCGAAGTCGAAGCACATCAAAAGCTCATTGAGGTTGCCCGGCACGAACGTCGCAGCCACTTTGCGGCCCTGCTCCCGCGAGGTGGCGAGCTCATGATAGTTGTGGTTGATCATCTCCTTCTGCAGCCACATCGCGTCCTCCTTCTGGACTGGTGGCTTCTTGGTACTTTGGGGCATCGCGGCAGTCGCGTTCATGAGGTGGCTTCCTTGGTGTTTAAGAGCAGTGTCCTGGGCGGCGGGCTCACGCCGCACTCCACAGCTTGATCGAATCGGCGAACGTGCCCGCCTGTTCCCGGATCGGAGCCATCTGGCCGGTGTTCTCCGCGTACTTGAAGGCAGTGTGCGGCACCTTGTGCTTCGAGAGCACGTCCTGCAGCATCGGACGCTCGAGAAGCGCCGGGTCGCAGAACGATGGAGCCGCGAAAATCACGCCCTCGGCGCCGCTGGTCTTGATCTGCTTGAGGAGGAAGACGCCCTTGTCCTCGCGATTCGTGTCGTATTTCGCCGCGGTTGTTGCCGACCGGTGGAGGAACGCCTTCGAGAGCTCCTCGAGTGGATTGCCGCTCGCGGGTACGTCGTCGAGCAACCAGCGCGTCACCAGCATGAAGTCGTCGTCGACGATGTAGCAGCCGGCCATCTCGATCGACTTGATCAGCCCGAGCGGCGGCTGCTCGCAGAACGAGCCGTTCAACACGACGCGGGCGTTGTCTCGCTTCGGTCGCGGCAGCGCATCGGCTGCCGCGATGTAGTCGCGGACGAGTTGCGTGTGCTCCTCCGGCGGCAGCACCATGCCCGCGCGCAGCACCAGGTACACCTCGGAGGTGGGCGCCTGCCAAGGCTTCTTGGCGCGGTAAGCGTAGAGGTCCTGCACCGCTCGGCGGTTCTCGTTGTAGACCCGGATCGATGCGTTGAGCTCTGCGTCGGTAATTGGCGCGCCCCGCAGCTTGCCGAGATCGTCGCGCAGGGTCTCGAGCTCATGGACGTAGTAGGTGCCGCCGATCGCGTCCACGTAGTTCTGCGGAACGTCGAAATAGCGCACGTATTTATCCTTGAACAGGATTTGCCACATGCCCGACAGGTTGCGTATCACGTCGCAAATCGACGGGAATAGCATGCCGTCGAGGCAGTCGAGCCGGCCGGTGAGCGCGAGCTCGATCGTCGAACGCGGTATGCGGCAGATGTAGCTCTGGTAGTACGCGTCACCCTGGATCACTTCAATCTGGTCGCCGCCGCCGAGGATGCCCACAGACAGCATGCCTGCCGCATGGACGAGTTCGCGCGGGACGTAGATCGGCATGTAGCCGATCGCCTTGCGACCGGGCTCCGCCGATTTCCATTGCTTGACGGCGTTGAGTTCGAGATCCTCGAAGAGCGCTTGACAGCGCTCGACGATCTGGATGACGGGTGGGATCGTGGTCATCAGCGGTGCTCCCATTGCGGTTGGCGTTTGGCGAGGAACGCGACGAGCCCTTCGTTTGCATCGCGCGTTTGCATGAGCCGATCGAGATAAAGTCGTTCGACCACAGCGAGTCGACTGCGCACATCGGCAATGTATGCACCGCGCACGGCCTCGAGGGCGCACGCGAGCGCAGCAGCGCTCTTGTTCGCAAGATGCTGCTCGAAGTAGGCGAGGGCAGCCGCCTCGGGATCCACGGCGACGGTCTGAACGAGACCGATTGTTTTCGCCTCCGCGCCGCTGATCGAGCGGCCGGAGAACAGCAGGTCTTCCGCGTCCGGCTGATTCACGCGATACGGCAGCAGGCACGAAGCCGCCGGCGCGAAGACGCCGAGCTTCATCTCGGGCTGACCCAGTTGTGCGTCAGGCGCCGCAAAGATCGGCCCCCCGGCGAGCGCGACCTCGAGCCCGCCGCCGAGGCACTGACCGCGCACGGCGACGAGGATCGGTGCGGGGAACTCCAGCATGGCGAGAATCAGTGCGTGCAGCGACGCGAGCATCGTCGCGCAGCGGTCCGGGAGGTGTTCTTCGACGCTCGCGCCGAAGCTGAAGTGCGGACCTTCGGCGTCGAGCAGCACGGCGCGCAGACCCGCATGGTCGCGATATTTGACGAACGCGCCATGGAGCGCCGCGATCATCGCGGCGTCGACGAGATTGGCCTTCGGCCGCGCCAGACGCACACGCAACAGCGCGCCATCGCGTTCGAGCCAGACCTTGATTAACCCGGTTACGGCAATTGCCTCGGCGCGCATATCGGTCGTTGGTGTGCCCACCACGCTTGCGGCTGCCGCCGCTGCGCTGCCCCCGGAGGGGGCGCAATTCGCGCCTTGGGGCGGCCCTGCGGCGCTCACCCGCGCCGCCCCGGCATCAGGCTGTCGGTGAACGCCTCGTCCCAGCCCTGACCACGCGCGAGTGCCTGGCGCATCGCAATGAAATCGACTTCGCGCGACTCCTTCGTACCCTCGTTGAAGGCGCGGAATCCGGCGCGCCCCTCGGTCATCATGTTGAGTGCGAGCCACGCGCGGGAGTTTTCCTTGTTGCGGTTCCATGCGTCGAGCTTTGGTTTGCGCAACTCCTCGAGCGTCTTGGTCGTACAGTCGGGGAAGGTGAGCAAGAGCTTGGAGCAAAGCTCTTCAACCTTTCCATCGAGCAGCGAGAGGTCGACGGTGCCGCGCGCAAGCAAAGCTTTGGCTTCCTTCGCCGCGTCGCCGATTCTCGGCTCGCCGAAGACGAAACGACCGTAGTCGTCGACAACGCGCTGGGTCTCCACCAGCGGATTGGCGACAAACTTGCCGTCGACCTTAAGCGCCGGAACGATGTCGGCAAGCATGCCCCAGTAATAGGCTTTGTGCGCCGAGAACGGTTCGCACAACACGCCGGCGACCATTGCGCGTTCGTTCCCGATGATCGGCGGCAGAAAGTCCGTTGCGCCGCCGATCGGCGCCGAACCGTGCTTCGGGCCGGCCTGACCGAAGCGCGCGAGGTCCTGCGCGACCGAAAAGTCGCAGGCCATGCCGATTTCTTGACCGCCGCCGATGCGCATGCCGTTGACGCGGCAGATCACCGGTTTGTCGCAGGTGAGGATCGTCGAGACCATATCGTTGAACAGCCGCATGTACTGGCGATATTCCTGCGGGTGTCCGGCGTAGTACTCGGCATATTCCTTGGTATTGCCGCCGGTACAGAAAGCCTTGTCACCGGCGCCGGTGAATACGACGCAGTTCACGTCACGGGCATTCGACGCCGCGCGAAAGGCGAGAATCACGCCCTTTACCATGTCGGTCGTGTACGAGTTGAACTGCGTGGGGTTGTCCAGCGTGATCCATGCGTTGTAAAGGCCGGGCACGGTGGTGCCGTCACGTGTTTTCGCCGGCCGCGATTCGTATCGGATTCCTGGCTTCGCAATATCGTCGACCAGGTCGTGGTTCTTGAATTCGCGCAGGGCGGGTCGGGCGTCGGGGGCATTCATCGGGTCACTCCTATGCGTGAGCCGGGACCAGTACCGCGCGCTTCTTGATCTCGCGGTGGTGGACGGCGGCGAATACGCGGTTGATATCGTCGAGCGGGTGCGCTTCGACGAACGGCTTGATCTGGACCCTGCCGTCGAGCACGAGGTCGAGCGCCTCAGGGTAGGACTCGGGGGGGCAGCCCCAGTTGCCGATTGCGCGCGCATCGAATGCCATCAGGTTGGACAGGCGCACCTCGACCTTGTCCATCGTGAAGCCGACGACCGACAGCGTTGCGCCGTGAACGAGCAGGCTGTAAGCCGTCAATTGGCCGGCTGCCGTGCCGGAGCATTCGAAGATGCACCACTCGGTCGCACGCAGCCCGTTCTTTTTCGCGAAGTCGGCGACGGCAGCCTTGATCGCCTTGGCGTCTTGCGCGCGGCTGTTGATCGTTAGCGCCGCGCCGTGGCGCGATAGGGCGACGAGCTTGTCGTCGTCGACATCGATGGCAACGACCTTGGCGCCGAACGCGTTGGCGATCTGGACGCAGTAACCGCCTACGCCGCCCGCGCCAACGACGACGGCGACGCTTCCGAGCTTGACGCCGGCACGCCGCACGGCCTGGTATGGGGTAGTCAGTGCATCGGCGACGATCGAAACATCGGCGAGCGCCAGTCCTGCGCTGGCGAGACGCGCTTCGTCCACCTCGCACAACCCGCGGCCGGGGACCACGATGTGCGAGGCGAAGCCGCCCTGGATGTCGTTGCCCGGCATCTTCTGCCGGCGGCAGATCGTGCCGAGCCCGCGCTGGCAAAGATCGCACTCGCCACACGGGAGGACGGCGGGCACGATTGCGGCCTTGCCTCTCCAGCCCTCGGCACCCGCACCTGAGTCGACCACACGGCCGCTGATTTCGTGTCCTAGCGCCAGCGGCAGGGGGTGGTTGGTCCGAACGCCGTCGTAGAGATAACCGAGGTCGGTGTGACAGACGCCGCACCCAGCGATGTCGACGACGACTTCGCCGGGGCCCGGCTCCGCGCGAAACGCCACGCGTTGCATCGGCGTATTCACCGCGGTCATCAGCCAGCGATAGGCTTCGAGGCTCATCGATGCACTTCCTCCATATCAGGTTCTATGTTTCGCTTCGCGCCCCTGCGTAGCGCTTCCGAAAGACTTGACCGGGCAGGTCCGGAAGACTATTGTCGTATTATAGTACCGTAATACCGATTACTGTGAATTATGATGCAGCAAGAGGATTGCAAACGCCTTGATCTGCATCAAACCAGACCTGCCTCAGAGCCGGTTTACTTGGTCGAGCCCGACCCGGGTTGAAGGAGCGACGTGCAAGCAACGATCAGTGCGACAGGAACACGCATGGACCCGACCGCGAAAGCGCGCGACTTGAAATTAAGTCTCTCCATCGCTCTCGCGGGCAGCGGCGGCAGCGGCGTAATGACGGCGGGAACGCTGCTGTTGAATGCGGCCGCCAAAGCCGGTCTGTACGGCCTCATGGTCCGCACCAACGGTCCGCAGATCCGCGGTGGCGAAGCCGCAGCGCTGCTGCGGCTCGCTCGGCAACCGACACATTCGCTGGACGACGGGTTCGACCTGCTTCTGGCGATCGACTGGCAAAACGTCAGCCGCTTTGCCGACGAGATTCCACTCGACGCGTCGAGCGTGATGATCGGCGACCCGGACGAAGGCGAAACGCCGGAGGTATTCAAGAACACCGGGGCGCGCTACGTACCGCTGTCGCTGAAGAAGATGGCGAAGGCGATTCCGGGCAGCTGGACCAACATGGTTGCGCTCGGTTTGGCCGGCGCACTGGCCGGAATTCCAGCGGCAGCGCTCGAATCCGCTTTGCGAGATTCCTGGAAAAGGGCCGACGCCGCACTGCAGGCAAATCTCGCCGCATTGCAGGCAGGGTTCGTGGCCGCTTCCGCCATCGAAGGCGTGCCGAAGTTGAAGGGTGCCAATGCGCTGGCGGGCAGACGGTGGCTGATCAGCGGCAACGAGGCTGCGGGTTACGGCGCGATCCGCGGCGGCATCCGTTTCGTTGCCGCGTATCCAATCACGCCTGCGACCGAGCTGCTCGAATGGATGGCACCGGCATTGACCAAAGTTGGGGGCACGCTGCTCCAAGCCGAGGATGAGCTCGCGTCGGTCAACATGATCATCGGCGCATCCTACGGCGGCGTGCCTTCGCTAACCGCCACTGCCGGCCCGGGACTCGCCTTGATGACCGAGGGCATCGGCCTCGCGGTGAGCGCCGAAGTTCCGATTGTCGTCGTCGACGTGATGCGCGGCGGCCCATCGACCGGGCTCCCTGCGAAGAGTGAGCAGAGCGATCTTTCTTTTGCCGTAAGCGGACTGTCCGGCGACGCGCCGCGGCTCGTGCTCGCGCCGACGTCGATTGCCGATTGCCTCGATACCACGCAGTGGGCCGTGCAGCTCGCCGAAGCGATGCAGGCGCCGGCGATCGTGCTGTCCGACCAGTTCATGGGACAGTCGCGCGCGATCATCGACCGGCCGGCGGATCTGAGCTTTGTGGGCAAGCGCCTGACTGCGGCGGCGAACACGCCGGACTACAAGCGGTACCGGAACACGGAATCGGGAGTATCTCCGATGGCCATTCCGGGGACGCCAGGCGTCGTGTATACGGCCGACGGCCTCGAGCACACAGAGGCCGGCATTCCGAGCAGCCAATCGCGCGATCACCGCACACAACTCGACAAGCGCGAACGCAAGCTCTTGCAATACGATTACGGGCGTTGGTGGGCCGACGTCGAAGGCGACGGTGCGGGCGCAGTGATTACATTCGGTTCGGCGACAGCCGCCGTGCGCGAAGCCGTGTTGCGCGCCGCCGGGCAAGGCGTGAAGGTGCGACTGATCGCGGTGCGACTGCTGGCGCCCGCGCAGCCCGAGCGGTTTACCGAAGCGCTCGACGGCGTCACCAGCGTGCTCGTTGTCGAGCAAAACCACAGCGCGCAGTTTTATCGGTACTTGCGTTCGGTTTACGACCTGCCGGGCAAGCCGGCCAGCTTCCATCGCCCGGGTCCACTGCCGCTTCGTCCGGGCGAGCTCACGGATACGATTCTGGCGTGGAGAAATTCATGAATGACATCGCTACCGCCGCGCCTTTGACCGCGCAAAGCTACAAGTCTTCGTACAAGCCGATCTGGTGTCCCGGGTGCGGCGACTATTCGGTCTTGAGTTCCGTCACCAAGGCGCTGGCGATGATGGCCGTACCGCCTGAGGAAGTCGTGGTCGTGTCCGGCATCGGCTGCTCGTCGCGGATCCCCGCCTACACGACGTGTTACGGATTCCACGGGGTGCATGGCCGCGCGCTCGCAGCGGCTACCGGACTCAAGGTCGCGCGGCCGGAGCTGACCGTGCTGGTCACCGGCGGCGACGGCGACGGATACTCGATCGGCGGCAACCACTTTATGCACGCATGCCGGCGCAATGTCGACCTCACGTACATCGTGATGGACAACCATGTGTATGGCATGACCAAGGGCCAGCCCTCACCCACGACGGAGCCCGATTGGGATTCGAAGCTCTCGCCTGGCGGCACGGGGGTACGGTCGTTCCATCCACTGGTCATTGCGCTCGCATCCGGCGCCAACTTTGTCGCTCGCGCTTTCTCCGGCGATCCGAACGGCACCGCGGAGGTGATTGCGCAAGCGATTCGCCATCCGGGATTCTCGTTCATCGAGGTCTTGAGTCCCTGCGTCACCTTCCGCCCGGAACAACGCGAGTGGAAGCAACACGTCCATCCGGCGCCGGTGGCGGCGACCGACGATCCGGCCCGTGCCGCGCGCCGGATCATGACAGATGACGGCTTCAACATCGGCGTGTTATACGCCGGCGATCGCGCGCCGTATCCGACACTCGCGGTCAAGACGAAGCGCACGTCTTCCGACCTGGAAGCGGAGTTCGAGCTATGAGCCGCGCATC
Organism: Burkholderiales bacterium; assembly: GCA_017880805.1. Taxonomy (GTDB): domain Bacteria; phylum Pseudomonadota; class Gammaproteobacteria; order Burkholderiales; family Casimicrobiaceae; genus PALSA-1003. The sequence continues at coordinate 11,574 of JADGRP010000260.1, read as the reverse complement.
GACCAAGTCCACCAAGGCGGCAGGCGTGCACAAGCGCCTTGCAAAGACAGGGCCGCGCAGCATAGGCAAGGCCGCCGCTGTTGCAAGAAGGGCGGCCGAAAAGGCGAAGAAGCCCGCAGCCCGCAAGCCGGTCGCAATCGCAGGAAAGCTTGCAGGCAAGAGCGCGGGTCATCCCATGGCCAATGCGCCGCGTACGCTGAACGAGTTCATGGCACAGGCGCTGGCGATGGAAAGCGAAGCTGCGCAGCGTTACTCCGACCTCGCCGACGCTATGGAAATGCACAACAACCGCGAGGTCGCGACGCTGTTTCGCAAGATGGCCGGCATCGAGCGCAAGCACGCGACGCGGATCATGGTCGAGATGGGCTGGAAGGATATGCCGGCCTTGCCGTCTGGCAAGCCAGGCTGGGAGGGATTCGAAGCGCCGGAGACGACGCCAGGCGACGAAGTGCATTACCTCATGCATCCCTATCACGCACTGCAGCTCGCGCTGGTCAACGAACAGCGAGCCGAGCGCTTCTTCGCCCAGCTCGCGCGGGCAGCCACCGTGGAATCGGTGAGCGCGGCCGCGCGTGAACTGCAGGCGGAAGAGCGGGAACATGTCAAACTCGTCCGCGCCTGGATTAAAAAGCTGCCGAAGCCTGATCGAAACTGGGCGAACGACCCCGACCCCGCGAGCTACACGGATTGAGCAGGCTTGCAATGGAGCTTCTTCTGCCCGACGGCTGGGCTCCGCCGATCGGCTACACCAACGGCATCGCGGTCGACTCGGGGCGAATCGTTTTCGTGGCAGGCCAGGTGGGCTGGGACGCGCAACAGTGTTTTCAGTCGGACGCACTCGCTGCGCAATTCGAGCAGGCCCTCAAGAACGTTCTCGCGGTTCTGGCCGCCGCAGGCGGCGAAGCTCGCCACATTTGCCGCATGACTGCTTACTGCTGCGACAAGCCCGCGTACGTTGGCGCGCGCCGCGAGCTGGGAGCGATCTGGCGCAAGCACATGGGCAACCACTATCCGGCGATGAGCATGATTTTCGTCGCTGATCTGCTCGATAGCCCGGGCAAGATCGAACTGGAAGCAACCGCCGTCTTGCCGAGGTGAGTCGCGCGCCTTGTGACGAGAGCGGCGTCAGGCTGATCATCCCGGAGATGCTCGGACAGCGGCTCCATCAGCTGAGCTGACATCGCCGCCGCGGGGCGGTGCGCGCAGCGCCGGGCGCCACGCTCGGAGCCCCGACGATCGGGACCGCGCGGAGGGCGCGGCTGCGGGTTGCGATATACCTCACACCATTGACACATATCAACGCGATGTGGGTCGGCAGGGCTCAGCATCGGTATGTGCAATCAGCGGCATTTTCTGCGATCGCACTCCAGTAAACCGGCGACGAGGAAGCTTCGACGATGAAGCGTTTGGCTGTCCTGACCAGCGGTGGCGATGCTCCGGGAATGAACGCGGCAATCCGCGCGGTCGTGCGCATGGGAGTCGCGCGCGGTTTCGAAGTGTTCGGCGCGCGTCACGGGTACACGGGCCTGATTGCCGGCGAGTTCGTGCCGCTCGGGCTCAGGGATGTCGGCGGCATCATGCAGCGTGGCGGCACGATCCTGGGCACGACTCGTTGCGCCGACCTCAAGTCGGACGCTGGACGGGACGAGGCCCTGCGTCAGATGCAAAGCCACAACCTCTCGCAGCTGGTCGTCATCGGCGGCAACGGCTCGCAAGCTGGTGCATATTCGCTGTCGCGAAAGGGGTTGTCGCTCGTCGGCGTGGCCTCGACGATCGACAACGACCTCGTGGGATCGGACATCACGATCGGTGCGGCCACCGCGATCGACGTCGCGCTCGAATCCATTGACCGGCTACGCGTGACCGCGTCGTCGCATCTGCGCGGCTTCCTGGTTGAAGTCATGGGCCGCGACTGCGGCTACCTGGCTACTATCGCCGGCATCGCCGGGGGCGCCGAAGCCATCGTCATCCCAGAGGCTTCATCAGACCCCGAAGCCATCGCAATGGAGATGCGAGACGCCTACGCACGCGGCAAGAGCCACGCGATCGTGGTGGTAGCCGAAGGCGCGAAGTACGACGCCGCGGCACTGGCGCAATACTTCAAAGAACATGAGGCGCGTCTCGGCTTCGAGCTGCGGGTTTGCAAGCTCGGGCACGTGCAACGTGGCGGCGCTCCGGGTGTCGCGGACCGGATGCTCGCCACCCGGCTCGGGGCAGCCGCCATCGAACATCTCGACGCGGGCCGCGACGGTGTGCTGCTGGGCGTCATCGATGGCAAGGTCGTCGGCACGCCGCTCGGCGACGTCGTCGGTCGCACAAAGCCACTGGACATGAGCTTGCTCGAACTCGCGCGCATCCTCGCCCAGTGAGCCCAGAACGACAACTCGAGATCGACGCGCCCAACGGAAGCAGCAATGACAACGCAACGGAGGTAAAAAATGCTAGTCAATGAAATCTGCGTATTGGACGTGGCATCCTGCGGTAGGGATGCGGGCATTCTCGAGGCCGCCCGATTGATGCGGCAACACCACACCGGCGACCTGATTGTCGTCGACGATCCGGATGGGGACCGGGTTCCGGTGGGCATCGTCACTGACCGGGACATTGTCGTGGAAGTGCTGGCCAACGGACTCGACCTCGCCGAAACGAAGGTGGCAGAGATCATGAGCAGTAAGCTCGTGATCGCAGGTGCCGAAGAGGACTCCTCGGATGCCGTCGAACGCATGCGACTGCATGGCGTTCGGCGTTTGCCGGTGGTCGATCACGCTGGCCGCTTGATGGGGATCGTTACTTTGGACGACATGCTCACACTGCACGCTGCGCAGGCCGCCGCACTGGCCGACATCGTGTCAAAAGAGCAGAGGCGCGAGCACCGCGCAAAGCGCTAGCGGCTTGCCGGAGTACCGCAGCGATGTGCGGCAATGGTGGCAGCGCGGCGTCGGGCCGCATTGACTTTCGTCAACACCCGGCCGGGACGTCGGGCGCAGCATAAGGCCGTGGATGCATTTGTGCGAAGGAGCGACCAACATGGTGAATGTTCGAACCGTACCGGCACGGGGTGGCGCAGGGCGGCCTCGCACCGAGGCCGAAGGAGCGCGTTGATGACTGCGCCGAACTACATTCGCTGGTTCCGCGACTTGTCGATGTCAGACCTTCCGCTCGTGGGCGGCAAGAACGCTTCGCTGGGTGAGATGTTCCAGCAGCTCGCGCCCTTGGGAGTGCGGATTCCCGATGGCTTTGCAGTTACCGCGCCGGCTTATCGCGAGGCGCTGGATCAAGCCGGCGTGTGGGGCGAGTTGCACCGTCTCCTCGACGGACTCGACAAGCGCGACACCGATGCATTGGCCCGCGTCGGCGCACGAGCGCGCGAAGCGGTCTATGCGGCGCCCATGCCCAAGGCGGTCGAGACGGGAATCCGTCAGGCATGGCGCGAGCTCAAGGAACAGTTAGGTGAAGACTTGAGCGTTGCGGTGCGCAGTTCGGCGACCGCGGAAGACCTGCCCACCGCCAGCTTCGCCGGCCAGCACGACACCTACCTCAATATTCGCGGCGAGCAGATGCTGCTCGATGCCGTCAAGCGCTGCCAGGCCTCGCTGTTTACCGACCGCGCAATCTCGTATCGAACCGATCAGGGATTCGACCACTTCAAGGTGTCGCTGTCGGTAGCGGTGATGCAAATGGTGCGCAGCGACTTGGCGTCCAGCGGTGTGATCTTCACCATCGATACCGAATCCGGGCACCCCGATGTGGTGTTCATCACGGCGGCGTGGGGGCTGGGCGAGAACGTGGTGCAAGGGGCCGTGGACCCCGACGAGTTCTACGTCCACAAGCCGACCTTTCGAAAGGGGTTTCGCAGCGTCCTGCGCAAGACCCTCGGCGACAAGCAGATTCGCATGGTCTATGCGCCGGGCCGCACGCGCGAGCCGGTAGTCAACCGTCCGACACCCAAGGCCGACCGGGCGCGCTTCTGCCTGGCCGACGCCGATGTGCTCGAACTTGCCGATGCCGCGATCAAGATCGAGGACTACTACAGCCGCCAGGCCGGGGTATTGCGGCCAATGGACATCGAGTGGGCTAAGGACGGCCCTGACGGAAAGATCTATATCGTGCAGGCGCGGCCTGAAACGGTGGCGTCGCGCCGCTCTGGCACACTGTTGGAGGAGTTCGTGCTCGACGGCGTCGGGCTCGTGAAGGCGAAGGGTCGGGCGGTGGGCGCGCGGGTCGCCAGCGGATCCGTGCGGCTCGTCACCGACGCGCGCCATCTCGCGGAGTTCAAGCCCGGCGAGGTGCTGGTGGCTGACACGACGAGCCCGGACTGGGAGCCGGTGATGAAGACCGCCGCGGCGATCGTGACTAACCGTGGCGGGCGCACCTGCCACGCCGCGATCGTGGCGCGTGAGCTGGGCATTCCGGCGGTCGTGGGGGCCGAACACGCGACCGAGGTCCTGCGCAATGGCGACACGGTGACCGTGTCGTGCGCAGAAGGAGCGGTCGGCAAGGTCTACGCCGGAGCGGTGGCGTTTCACAAGCAGGTGACCGATGTCGCAGGCATGAAAATGCCGGCCACCGAGATCATGGTAAATCTGGGCAACCCGGAGCTCGCATTCCAGACCAGCCTGCTGCCTTGCGACGGTGTGGGCCTTGCGCGCATGGAGTTCATTATCAACGAGCACATCAAGGTGCACCCGATGGCCGTGCTGCACCCCGAGCGCATCGCTGACGCGAGCGAACGCCAGCGCGTGGAGGCAATGTGGTCGGGCTACGCGGATGGTGCGAGCTACTTCGTGGAAAAGCTGGCCGAGGGCGTTGGCACCATCGCAGCCGCATTCTACCCGCGGCCGGTGATCATTCGATTGTCGGATTTCAAGAGCAATGAGTACGCGACGCTGATGGGCGGACGCGCCTTTGAGCCGCACGAAGAAAACCCGATGCTGGGCTTTCGCGGGGCGGCACGCTACATCCATCCGGCCTATGCCGAAGGATTTGCACTCGAATGCCGCGCGCTCAAGCGTGTGCGCGAAACGATGGGGCTCACCAACCTGAAGATCATGGTGCCGTTTTGCCGCAGGCTCGACGAGGCCCGCCGCGTACTCGACGCGATGGCCGGGCATGGCCTCAAGCGCGGCGAGAACGGTCTTCAGATTTACGTGATGTGCGAGATTCCGAACAACGTGCTGCTGATCGACGAGTTCGCGCAGCTATTCGACGGGTTTTCCATCGGCTCCAACGACCTGACACAGCTGACACTCGGCGTGGACCGTGACAGTTCCATCGTCGCCGAATCCTTTGACGAGCGTGACCCTGGCATGCTGAAGATGCTCAAGCTCGCGGTGGAGGGGGCAAAGCGCAATGGGCGTCACTCGGGCATTTGTGGCCAGGCGCCATCGGACCATGTGGAGATTGCTCGATACCTGGTCGAATTGGGCATTGACAGTATCAGCCTGACGCCCGACACGGTGCTGCGTACGATCCAGGCCGTGCGTGAGATCGAGCAAGCGCTAGGACGCAGGCCGCGCGGTTCGGCAGAAGCGCTTCCGGGGACCCATAAGCACTGACCTTGAAGGTGGCCATCGCATCGCCGGGTCCGGCTCGCGCCCCGGCTCGACCGGACTGCTCGCCCGGATGCGGTGCGCGCTTCTTAATGGAGACAGAGAAAGGGAGGACATCGATGAATGTTGGACAAGTATGCAAACGCGAGGTTATATCCGCCTACCGGGCAACGCCACTCGGAGACGCGGCCAGGCTGATGCGTGCGAATCATGTCGGAAGCCTTGTCGTCGTCGACGAAGGCGAGGGAGGGCGGGTGCCAGTCGGCGTCCTGACTGACCGGGACATCGTCGTCGCAGTCGTTGCGAGCGATCTCAATCCGCGCACGCTGACGGTGGGCGAGGTAATGGCCGCTGATCCGATCACGATTCGCGAGGAGGCGTCGATACTGGACGCGATGGAGGTCATGCGTCGACGCGGAATTCGTCGGGTTCCGGTCGTCGCGGCGACGGGCGAGCTCGCCGGCATCGTCACGTTTGATGACCTGCTCGGCATCGTCGGTGAGCAACTGGGGGGTTTTGTGCGCGCGATGGCTATCGAACGTGTGCAGGAGGCCCACTATCGCAAGTAGCGCGCCCGGCGCGCCCTCGAGACACCCAACCCTGTATCGCGTAGGCGAAGCTGCCGCTGGTCGCGGCGGTGATGTATGCCAGGACGAAGCATCCCATGAGAAGTAAAGTGTTCGATGTCCGGCGCACTGCTCGACGAGCAAGTCCAACAACCGAATCATCTCAACCGTGTTTTTTGGATGCCGAGTGGAAGTGCGTGATCTGGTTGGTACTGAGCTCTAATTCAGCCGTCATGATGAGAGTCCCGCTTGTTTTTGATTGGCCAGGTGACGCAGCACGGCGGGCCATCTGGACGGTTAGCATGTCGCGCAACTGTGGTCGTGCGCGCCGCGCTTATTTGATCAGAGTCACCGGGACCTCGACCAGATGGATAACCTTGGTGGCGACCGAACCGATCACCAAGTTGACTATCGGAGTCTGGCCACGGGTTCCCATGATGATTGCGTCGCACTGTGTTTCGTGGACATGCCGCGCAATCTCGTTGGCCGGTGAGCCGACGCGGGAGCGTACCTGGAATTGAACCTTCTCGGCGACGAGAATCTGCCTGGCCGGTTGCAGAATGATGTCGGCCTCGCCGGCTTGCCACTGCGCGATTTCCTGCTCGGACAAGGCGGCGTGCACTTTCTGTGGCACAGGATCCTGCACATTCAGCAATTCCAGTTGCACATCGGAGAGCTCTTTCGCTAGAGATGCTGCATATCGCACCGCCCGTAATGCATTGTCCGAACCGTCGCAGGGGATCAGTATTTTTCGCATGCCGGTTTCCTTCAGCAAGTGTTGATCGGCGGCACTCGATATAGCGGTTGAACCCGCGCCGCATGGCATCAGCCAAGGTTACCGCTGCGCCCGCAATATTCATTTGTTCCAGCTCAAATCGGTCCGAGTTCCAGTCGGCCCCTGCTGGAACGCTACTAAGTAAGAGTCAAAAATAACGGGGCCCGCTCTTATTTCGTAACCCGAAATCGCGGGCTTGGGCGATAAGGACCCTGTTTGCCCAAATAGCGGTGCCGGTATTCTGAGAAGCGTCCGGACGCAACATTCCCACGCTATCCGCGCCCAGCGTACGGTTTATTCGATACTCGAGTCGGCGACACGCCCCAATCCGCCACCGCTTGAGGCTCCCCGTTCTTTACAACGCCGGCTAAGGGTGCGGAAGTTCTCGGCTTTCGACGGCCGGCGCGAGCGCAACCATAGCCGGGCGAACCCACATTCGTCCGCTAACAGCAGGGCGGCGGTCTTGGCAAGCGCGACCACGTGACTTTGATACCATGGCTAGCCGGATGCAGCTCCACGTGGCCCGGCCGCCTAATCGAGTTTTGCGGACCACAAGGATACGACATCACGCTCGATCGCGATGCACGAAATCCAGCAACGCCGCGAAGTCCAATGCTTTTTACCTACTCACCAAAAGATTCGCTTCCATTCCTGCTTTGTAGTGTCCCGGTTGGTTGCATATGAGCACGTACGAGCCAGGCTTCAGGCTGAGTGTGATCGCACCAGAAGCCCCCGGTTTCAAGTCCGAAATTTCGCCCAGGTGGTGAATTTGCTTCTCGATCACTTCGCCTTTCTTCTCATCGTATGGTAGCGCTGGCTTCTTCGGATCGATCCTGACCACTATTACTTCGTGGACCAGGTTCTTCGATTGGTTTTTCGCTCGAAACGTTACCCGACCGGCAGTGACCGTGGCGTGATCGAGCGACATGCGCATGTTACCGATTGCGGTATCGCTGCTCGAATCCTCCAGCAGCACATTGACTACCGTCGTTGCCGCGACCGTCACAGAAGAAAAGGTGGCCAGCGACAATAAGAGAACAGCGCTCGCGAAAATCACATTTGTTCGCATGATGTGCATTTATCCCGTTGAGATGACCGATATGTCTTGTTGAGTGCCGCGGGCCATCCGCTTTAGCTATGGGCTGCTTACAGGCCGATGGTGCCACGTTTAAGGTACAGTATTCTATCCATTTGCGCTGCATCTGTTGAAAAGCGAGAGTATGCTAAACCCACTCGCATCAAATAATAGCAGGCGCGTTGTTTTCAAGTCCGCGACAGGTTTGGGACTTGCGCTGATGAGCGCTGCATGCATCGCCGCTCCTGAGGAAATCCAAGTCTATTTGGACGACGTGACCCAACCTGGTCGCTTCGGCACCGATTTACACAACAACTTCGTAATTTCCGGTAGTAGCACGCCCCATTACGATGGCGCGATCGCGCCCCGACACGTTTACCGCTTCACTCCGGAGTTTTACTACGGTGTGAGCGATACGCTGGAGCTAGGCGTTTACTTGCTTACGACAACGAGACCCGGATTCATCACCCGCTACGAAGGAGAAAAGGTCCGCGTTAAGTACATCGCTCCGCACGATGAGAATCACGGGTCGTTCTGGGGCGCGAACCTCGAGATCGGCAAAACCAGTATTCGTGTCTCGGAAGCGCCCTGGAATGCGGAGCTCAAGGGTATCTACGGTTATCGAACCGACCGGTGGATTTTTGCGGTCAATTCCAATTTCGATTGGAGCTTGTCCGGGCAAGTCAACACGCCGGTGTCGATGGAGCTCGATACCAAGTTTGCTTACAAGACGGATGCCGGTCCTCAGCTTGGAATTGAGACTTACAACGAAATGGGTCCGCTACGCGATCTTGGACACATCAGCAAGCTCAGTCAAACGGTTTACGGCGTCATCGACACCCAACTGGGTCAATTCGATTTGAACGCAGGTATCGGACGCGGACTCACGAGCGAGTCAGACCGGTGGGTATTAAAGTTCATTGTCGGAATCCATTACTGATTGGAGATCCGAGTCGCCCGAGCCCTCACATCTCTCGAGACACTTCTCGCAGCCGAGTCCAAGCTTCGCGCAGTCCTTTGGCTACATAGTACCAATCCATCTCCCGCGATGGCGTCGACGGACAGGAGACTAGGTGGAGAGTCTCAACGAATGCTTACCGCCCAAATGAGCGTTGGTAGCTCGTCGCTATAATTGCACCATGAGTACCCACGCGTCTGGCATCGCGTCAAGTACTGCCGAGCGCGCAGCGGCCGAGGCGCCTTCGTCTGGCGCACGTTTCGCGTCCACGCCAACTGTCGTCGGACTGCACGAGACCAGATTCGGCGGCTGACTACGGTCATGGCGAACGCACTCTTCGACGCTGGACTTACCACGGCGGAAGCAAGCGCCCGGCTGGCGCGCGACGGCTACAACGAGCTCCCGACCACAAAGCCGCGGCGCGTATTCGAGATTGCCGCTGATGTCGTGCGCGAGCCCATGTTCCTGCTGCTGATCGCCTGCGGTGCAATTTATCTGATGCTGGGCGACAAGGGCGAGGCTGCGATGCTGCTCGCGTTCGTGTTCGTGATCATCGGCATCACGTTCGCCCAGGAGCGCAAGAGCGAACGCGCGCTGGAGGCGCTGCGCGATCTGTCGAGCCCTCGGGCGCTCGTGATTCGCGAGGGCGAGCAGAGGCGCATCGCCGGGCGCGATGTCGTCGTCGGCGATCTCCTCGTGCTTTCCGAGGGCGACCGCGTTGCCGCGGACGCACTGGTTTGCCGCGCGACGAATCTCGCCGTGGACGAGTCGCTGCTCACCGGCGAAGCGGTGCCAGTAGGAAAGACCGCCGCGACGGAACCTGCGGAGCGCATGGCCGCGCCTGGAGGAGAACAGACGCCCTTTGTGTTCTCCGGCTCGCTCGTTGTCCAGGGCAAGGGCATGGGGCGCGTGCTCGCGACTAGCACGCAGACGGCGTTGGGAAGGATCGGCAGCGTGCTCGCGGCGGTTCGGCCCGAGCCCACGCGCATCCAGCAAGAGACCGCCCGCATCGTAAAGCGGCTCGCGTGGTGTGGTGCGGGATTGAGCGTGCTGGTCGCGGTCGCGTACGGATTGATGCATGGCGAGTGGCTCAATGCGATCCTTGCCGGCATTACGCTCACGATGGCAATCCTGCCGGAGGAGCTACCCGTCGTTCTCACGATTTTCCTGGGGCTCGGCGCCTGGCGCATCGCCAAGAATCGCGTGCTAACGAGGCACGTGCCAGCGCTCGAGATGCTAGGGTCAGCCACAGTGCTGTGCGTCGACAAGACCGGCACGCTGACACAGAACCGGATGTCGCTTGCCGTGCTGCACGCCGACGGTCGGGAGCTTGCTGTTGCGACGACGCCCGATTCCGGATTGCCCGAGCATTTCCACGAGCTCCTTGAATTCGCGATGCTCGCGAGCCAGCGCGATCCGTTTGACCCGATGGACAAAGCGATCAAGTCGACCACGGCACGGCTCCTCGGCGGTACCGAACACGTTCATCTCGACTGGATGCTCGTCGACGAATATCCGCTGTCGCCTGGACTGCTCGCAATCTCGCGCGTATGGCGATCGCCCGATCGCGCCAACTATGTGATCGCGGCGAAAGGTGCACCCGAGGCCATCGTTGACCTGTGCCATCTGCCGGCTGAGGCGGTGGCTGCGTTGGAGCACACCTCGTCCGCGATGGCCGCACAGGGACTGCGGGTGCTGGGCGTGGCCAAGGCGACATTCCGGCAAGGCGGGCTGCCATCGCTGCAGCACGATTTTGCGTTCGCGTTCATCGGATTCATCGGGCTCGCCGATCCCGTTCGCGAAACGGTGCCGGGCGCAGTCGCCGTGGCCCGTGCTGCGGGCATCCGGGTCGTGATGATCACCGGCGACTACCCCGCCACTGCGATGAGCGTGGCCCGGGAGATCGGGCTCGCGGCGCCGGACCGCTACGTCACCGGGACCACGCTGGCGCAAATGAGCGACGCGGAACTCGCGGCGCGCGTCCGGGAAGTCGACATCTTCTGCCGGGCCGTTCCGGAGGACAAACTACGCATCGTCACTGCACTCAAGACCTGCGGCGAAGTGGTTGCGATGACTGGCGACGGCGTCAACGACGCGCCGGCGCTCAAATCCGCCCACATCGGCATCGCCATGGGTGGTCGCGGCACCGACGTCGCACGTGAGGCCGCCGCACTGGTATTGCTCGACGACGACTTCTCGTCGATCGTCACCGCGGTGCGCCTGGGGCGCCGGATCTTCGACAACTTGCGGAAGGCGTTCGCCTTCGTGATCGCCGTGCACGTCCCGATTGTCGGGATGTCGGTGATTCCCGTCCTCCTCGGGTGGCCGCTGCTGCTGCTGCCGGTGCACATTCTTTTCTTGCAGCTCATCATTGACCCGTCGTGCTCTATCGTCTTCGAGGCCGAGCCGGAGGAGCCCGATACGATGGAGAAGCCGCCGCGGCCGCGTGACGCGTCACTTTTCGACCGCGCGACTGTCTTTCTCGGATGCGTCCAAGGGGCGGTCGTGCTGGCGGCGTTGTTGGCCGTCTACGGTGTCGCGCTGCACCGGGACCAAAGTACGGAAGAGGCGCGCGCGCTGGCCTTCACCGTCATGGTGTTCGCGAGCCTTTCTCTCATTCTCGCGAGCCGTTCGCGCTCAAAGCAACTCTC
>JADGRP010000045.1 GCA_017880805.1 Burkholderiales bacterium | reverse complement strand
TTCGCGTCCCTGGATCGTGCGCGCCTGCCGCGTCGCGTACAGCATGCGCTGACATGCGTCTTCGCACGGGCCCGCATCGGCCGCGACGAACAGCCAACGGCCGCGATAATCCGACAGTCGAAATTTCTCGCCATCGGGTCGTGTACCGACGATTTCCTGCACGGGCCTTGCTTCGAGAAGCTCGCCGTAGTTCACGTGTCCCGCGGGACGAAACCAGTAGTATGTGACGTAAGAAGCAATGACCGGCGCGGCGCAAACCAGCGCGAGTATCAAAAGCGTGCGCCGGCCCCGGGTCTTAAGCGCCGGCGTCAAGAGTCTTCGACACTACGTCGCCAGTTGAGCACCAGCCAGAGAACGATCGCCAGCGCGGCGAGCGAGTACCACTGCACCATGTACGAAAGGTGCCTCTCGACGCCGAAATCGGGCTGCGGCCAGTCGCGCAGCAGCTCGTCGGGCGGAGTCACCGGATCGGCCTGTTCGACGACAAACGGCAGCAAGATCAATCCGGAAGAGTCGGCGATCCGGTCGATGTCGAGATTCTGTCGCAGCACACTCTCTGCGCCGTCTGCTTTGAGCTCGAGGTAGCGCTTGGGAGGAAGCGTCGCGCGACCCGTGATCTCGACGATTCCCGCAGGCGTTTGCACCGACGGCAACTGCTTACGTGTCGGGCCTTGCGCCACCCATCCGCGATCGACCAGCACATAGCGATTGCCTGGCGCGATCTTGAACGGCGTGACGACTTCATAGCCCGGACGCCCGCCACGCAGCTTGTTGTCGATCAGTACGGCGTGAGCCGCATCGTATTCGCCGGAGCCGTGAACAGTGCGATAGAGCACCGCGGGCGCGTCGTTGTCAGCCACAGCGAGATCGAGCGACGCTTCGCGAGCCGCCGCCGACGCCAGCGCGGCGGCGGCGCCTTTTTCGTCGGCACGGTCCCGCTGCCAGTTGCCCAGCGCGATGCAAAGCGCGGCCAGCGCGACCATCGCAACGGTGAGCAAGGGCGTCGGACGAAATCGATGCGTCGCTAAGAAGGAACTGACGCGCATGGGCATCCGTCTATGAATTACACTGTGGGTGATTGCATCGCTCATTCGATCCCGCGAGACTGCCTTGGTTCGCATTGTTGTCATCGTCGCGCTGGTGCTCATTGTGTTCAGCCTCGGCACCGCGCTCTATTACCTCTACCACGATCGCGGCCAGGGTACGCGCATGGTCAAGGCACTCGCCATACGGGTCGCCCTTTCGGCAAGCCTGATTGCCTTTCTTCTCATCAGCTACCATTTCGGATGGATCGGAGAAAGTGGCCTGCGCTGAACAAAAAAGCCGCACGGGCTTCCGTGCGGCTTTTTCCTGCCCGTCGTCGCCCGAGGCTAGAGCCAGTAAACGAGGATAAACAGCAACAGCCAGACGACGTCGACGAAGTGCCAGTACCAGGCTGCGGCTTCGAACGCGAAATGATGCTGCGCGTCGAAATGGCCGCGGAAGGTGCGCAGCAGCATCACGGTCAGCATGATTGCGCCGATCGTCACGTGAAAGCCGTGGAACCCGGTGAGCATGAAGAATGTCGAGCCGTAAACTCCCGTCGACAGCTTGAGATTGAGCTCGCTGTAGGCGTGGGTGTACTCGAATGCCTGCAGTCCAAGGAATGTAAACCCCAGGACAATGGTGATGAACAGCCAGAACTTGAGCGCGCCACGATTGCCCAACTTGAGCGCGTGATGCGCGACGGTGAGCGTGCCGCCCGAGGACACGAGAATGATCGTATTCAGCAGCGGAATACCGATCGCCTTCATCGGCGTGAAGGCGTCCTTGATGTACGGGCCGTTGGTCGGCCATGCCGGCGTGTAATTCGGCCACAGGATCTTGGATTCCATGCCCCCCAAATCCGGCACCGCGAGATTGCGGACATAAAACAGGGCGCCAAAAAACGCCGCAAAGAACATGACCTCGGAAAAAATGAACCAGCTCATGCCCCAGCGAAATGAAAGATCGACCTTGCGGTTGTAGAGATGCTGCTGCGATTCGCCGACGACCGTGCCGAACCAGCCGAACATCATCGTTACCAGCACGCAAAACCCGGCCAGCACCAGCCACGGCCCCGCGGCATACGCGTTGAACCAGAACGCCGCGCCGAAGGCCATCAACAAAAGCGCGCACGAACCGGTAATCGGCCAGTGCGAGGGCTGCGGCACGAAATAGTAGGGGCCCGTGCCGTTCTGCGTTGCGCTCATTTCGCTTTACTCCTCGTCTTCCATCGGATGTTCCGTGGGTCGCCGCTGGCGCCCGCTATGACTCGTTGCCCTCGACCTCGAAAAACGTATACGAAAGCGTGATCGTCGGGACGTCGGCCGGCAGCCTCGGATCGACCACGAACACCACTGGCAGTTGGCGCTTCTCGTGCGGGCCGAACGATTGCTTGGCAAAGCAAAAACATTCCAGCTTCTTGAAATACTGCGCCGCGAGCTGAGGTCCGTAACTTGGAACCGCCTGCCCGGTCATCGGGCGATCGGTCGTGTTCTCGACTTCGTACATCACCTGTGTCACCTCGCCTGGATGCACGTTGACGATCGGCGTCAGTGGGCGAAAGCGCCACGGCAGCTTGTTAAGGTTGCTGTCGAGCTCGATGCGAACCGTGCGCCCAGTATCGATCTGAGTGTTGACGGCGTCGTCGGCAATGTCGATGTTGCGAAGTCCGGTGACTTCGCAAATCTTGTTGTAGAACGGAATCATCGCAAAACCGAAGCCGAACATCACCAGGACGACGACACCGAGTCTCTTGAACAACGAGCGATTCGACCGCCTCCTGTCGTCCATTTCATCGTCTTTATCGCGTTCGCTCATTTTCGTACGTTTCTGCCGATCGCCACGATCAGAAAACCGAGGATGGCGAAACCGAGGACGGCGATTCCCACGCTGGGCGAACCGGAGTATTGCGCGAGGATGATGCCTGCGAAGAACACCACGGCGATTGACGCCAGAACAAGCGCCGTGCGCCGGCTCGCCGCGCGCCGCGACTCTCGGTCATTTGCGTGACCGGGCCCCGCGTTGTCCTGCCTTCGTTGCATTATCGTATCCACTTCAAGAAGCATCCAGGCGGCTCATCCCTATTCGACGTGCGGCGGCGTCTCGAATGTGTGATATGGCACCGGCGACGGAAGTGTCCACTCCAGCGTGTCGGCCCCGTCCCAGGGCTTCGCCGGCGCGAGCGGCCCGCTGCGGATGGTTGTCACCACGTTGTACAGTAGCAATAATTGCGACAGCCCGAAGCCGAAGGCGCCGATCGACGCCACCATGTTCCAATCGGCAAACTGAGTCGCGTAGTCCGGGATCCGCCGCGGCATGCCTGCCAGCCCCAGGAAATGCATCGGGAAGAAAGTCACATTGAAAAATATCATCGACAGCCAGAAGTGCCACTTGCCCATCGTCTCGTTGTACATGCGGCCGCACCATTTCGGCAGCCAGTAGTAGATGCCGCCGAAGAACGCAAACAGCGAACCGGCAACCAGCACGTAGTGAAAGTGGGCGACGACGTAATAGGTGTCCTGCAGCTGGATGTCGACCGGCGTGATCGCCAGCACCAGCCCCGTAAAGCCGCCCAGCGTGAACAGAAAGATGAATCCGATCGCGAACAGCATCGGCGTCTCGAAAGTCATCGAGCCCTTCCACATGGTAGCGACCCAATTGAACACCTTCACGCCGGTCGGAACGGCGATCAGCATCGTCATGTACATGAAAAATATCTGCCCGGCGGCGGGCATGCCGACGGTGAACATGTGGTGCGCCCACACCAGAAACGAGAGAATCGCGATCGACGACGTCGCGTACACCATCGACGCGTAACCGAACAGCGGCTTTCTCGAGAACGCCGGGATGATCGTCGACACGATACCGAACGCCGGCAGAATCATGATGTAGACCTCGGGGTGCCCGAAGAACCAGAAGATGTGCTGGAACATGACCGGGTCGCCGCCGCCCGCCGCGTTGAAGAAGCTCGTGCCGAAGTGGCGATCGGTCAGCAACATCGTCACCGCGCCGGCAAGCACCGGCATGACAGCGATCAACAGGTACGCGGTGATGAGCCAGGTCCACACGAAAAGCGGCATCTTCATCAGCGTCATCCCCGGCGCGCGCAGGTTGAGGATGGTGGTGATGATGTTGATCGAACCCATGATCGACGACGCGCCCATGATGTGGATTGCGAAGATGGTCAGGTCCATTCCCATGCCGGCCTGCACCGACAGCGGGGCATAGAGCGTCCAGCCGCCCGCGGCGGCACCGCCGGGAACGAAGAAGGACGTGAAAAGCAGCGTCGCGGCAAACGGCAGCAGCCAGAAGCTCCAGTTGTTCATGCGCGCGAACGCCATGTCGGGAGCGCCGATCATCAGCGGCACTTGCCAGTTGGCGAATCCGACCGCCGCCGGCATGATCGCGCCGAAGATCATGATCAACCCATGCAGCGTGGTCAGCGAATTGAAAAATTCGGGATCGACGATCTGCAGGCCCGGCTCGAAGAGCTCGGCGCGGATGGTAAGCGCAAGGCAGCCGCCGGCGAAGAACATGATGAACGAAAACCAAAGGTAAAGCGTGCCAATGTCCTTGTGGTTCGTCGTGGTGATCCAGCGCATGATCCCGCCGGGATAATGCGCGTGCTCGTCGTGCGCGTGGCCGTGGTCGACACCGTGGTCAACCACATGGCCGGCGGCATGATCGTGGGGGATGCTGCTCATGTTCAACGCTCCTTAAGCCTCTGATCTCGACTATTTCTTGGCTGCCACGACTTGCGCTGGCTGTACCGCGTCGCCGACGTGGTTACCCCACGAGTTGCGTTCGTAGGTAATGACGGCCGCGATGTCCGTCGGCGAAAGCGTGTTCTTCCAGGGGACCATCGCGGTGGATTGGCCGTTCTTCACGACGCCGTTGAGGACGGTGTCGAGATGCGCCTCGACGGGCCCGGTCGCAATCTTCGATCCGTCGAGCGGCGGGAACGCAGGCGGCACGCCCTTGCCGGTGGCCTGATGGCAGGCAGCGCAGTTCGCAGTGTAGACACCTTCGCCGCGCGCGATGAGATCCTTCGGGTCCCAGACCTTGGCGGGATCGTCCGCCGCGGCGGTCGCCTTTTTCTTCTGGGCATCGGCCCAGGCCGCGTACTGGTCCGCCGGCAGGACCTCGACGACCACCGGCATGAAGCCGTGCTCCTTGCCGCACAGTTCGGCGCACTGCCCGCGATAGATGCCCGGCTTATCGGCGCGGAACCAGGAGTCGCGCACGAAGCCGGGAATCGCGTCCTGCTTGACTCCGAACGCCGGAACCCACCAGGAATGGATGACGTCGCCGGCGGTAATCAGCACGCGAACCCGCTTGCCCACCGGAACGACCATCGGCTGGTCGACTTCGAGCAGGTAATGCTCGCCCTTGGGTTCCTCATTGTGGATCTGCGTATAAGGCGTTTTGAGATTGCTGACGAAACCGAATCCCTGATCGATGTAGTCGTAGCCCCACTTCCACTGGTAGCCGGTGACCTTGATGGTCATGTCCGGCACGGTCGTGTCCTTCATCGCCAGTATCGTCTTGGTCGCGGGAAACGCCATGAACAGCAGGATGAAAAACGGGATGATGGTCCAGACGACTTCGACCATCGTGTTCTCGTGAAACTGGGCCGCCTGATGACCCTTGGACCTGCGATGCGCGAAGATCGAATAGAACATCACCGCAAAGACACCGATGAAGATCACGACGCAGATCCACATGATGTAGATGTGGAGGTCGTATATCTGTTCACCGATCGGCGTGACCGGCGGCTGCAGGTTGTATTCCTTGGCCGCGCGCGCTGCGCCCGCCATCAGCGCAAATCCGAGCATTGCGGCCAGCGAGGCCTTCTTCGCAACTGGTGTGACGGCTTTTTCCACCCGCTCCGCCGCTTTGATGCAATCCATGCTTTCCCCGAAAACGTCAACGATTCGCAAAAAAAATCGGCGTGGCTTTGATCCCTGCGCTAACGCGCGTTACCTGCCGCCAACACTCGGCGCAGATCACGCGCGATCGCGGCGCGCTCATGTGCGGTCAGCTCGTCGCCGAACGGCAGCGATTCGCCGCGATGCCGCAACACCAGACGCGCGACCCGGTTGCGCGCGTCGGCTTCGACGTCCAGCCGCGTCCAGAACATGTTGAACTCGCGCTGCGTCCTGGTTCCGCCACGAATGCGCTCGACGACAATTCGATTACCGCGCACCGTCACTCGCTCCCAGTCGTTCGCGTGCCGCTCGATCCATCTGAATGCCCAGCAAAGCAGGCCCATCTCCATTACCGAGTACGGCAACACCGGCCACGCGCCGAAGGCGGCGAAGGTAAACGCCATCGCCATCGACAGTGCGCACAGGCCCGCGAACAACCTCCACCGTGCGCGCGAGCCCAGCGAATCGTTGCGCCGCGATACCGCGCAGAACTCCGACCGAACCGGCAATGACAGGTCGATCTCGACCGACATAGGGAATTGCGCTTGCGCGCTCCTCGAATTGCGCGCCCTCCGGCAGAAATGCCTTGCCGGCGAGGCCCGCTCCACTGCGAAAACTTGTCTATGAAAAACCGGGCGATCTTAGCATGGATCGTCCTGACGCGAAAAGTTGAGGCTCGCTCCGATCGCGCTCCACTTTGGCGCATGCGCGTGCCCCCATCCGATGCTCGCGAGTCGCGGCGCGGACAATCGTCGCTCGAGCGCAGCGACGTTTTCGTCCTGACAGGCCATCGCCGGATCGATGCTGTTGGCGATCCAGCCGGCGAGCTCGAGGCCGCGCGCACGAATCGCTAGAGAAGTCAGCAGCGCGTGGTTGAGGCAACCGAGGCGCACGCCAACGACCATCAGCACCGGCAAGGCAAGCACCCGGGCAATATCGAGCATGTCGATCCGCTCACCCAGCGGCGCGAGCGCGCCGCCCGCACCTTCGACGACGATGCGATCGGCGCGAACGCTCAATTCCTCGTAGCTCTCTCGAATGCGATGAAGGTCGATCGCGACGCCGGCGGCACGCGCGGCAAGATGCGGCGCGATGGCTTCGCCGAAAGCGTACGGACACCGCGCCGACAGCGGTGCGTCGACGTTGCCAGCCGCCGCAAGCGCAACGAGGTCACCGTTATCTTCTCCGCCTCCAGACGTGACGGGTTTCATGCCGATGGCGCGCAACCCCGCCGCGGCGTACCTGCGCAGCAGTGCGCAGGCAACTGTCGTCTTGCCGACAGCGGTATCGGTGCCGGTGATGAACACGCCCCCGGTCATCGCCTGGCTCGCGGTTGGACGCGGATGATCGCGCTGCCGTCGTCCGTCATCCGCGGCTCGGGCTTCCACGCATGACCGTAGACGACCTCGAAGCTCGCTGGCAGGCGCCCATCGCGGCGGGTGGCTTCGAGCGCGGCAAGCATGCGCTGCCAGCGTTGCCGGCCCATCATGCCTCGCGGACGCCCGGCAGTGACATTGTGTGCGCCGATCGCCTTCAGATCGCGCATCAGGCTGATCGCGTCGCCATAGGTCACGGTCAGCGTTTCCATGTCCATCACCGGGTCGGCAAAGCCCGCGTGCACCAGTATGTCGCCGATATCGTGCATGTCGATGAAGCGGCCGACGTGTGTCGCGCGGTCCGCGGCAACAAACGCCGTACGCAGCTCCTTGAGCGTGTCGGGACCGAAGGTGGTGAAAGACAACAGGCCACCTACCCGCAGCACGCGTCGGAATTCGGCGAACGCCTTTTGCGGGTCGCCGACCCACTGCAGCGTGAGATTGCTCCAGATCAGATCGATGCTTCCCGACTTGATCGGCAGCGATTCGATGTCGCCGCAGACGCACCACGGCCGCGGTTCGCGTGCGGGCGCGAGCGGGCCCAGGACGCGTCCGAGCAGCGAGCGCGCGGATCTCACCGCCGCACCGGCGCGATGGCGCGCCAGCAGCGTCATGTTCAACGCGAGGTCGAGACCGATAAGTCGAGCGTCGGGGTAACGCGCGTGCAGCTCGCCCAGCGCCGCGCCGGTGCCGCAGCCGGCGTCGAGTATCGAGGCAGGCTGCATTCTGACGAAGCCAAGGCGCTCGCCCATTCGCTGCCCGACCTCGCGCTGCAGCACGGCGGCCCCGTCATACGTCGCTGCGGCACGCTCGAATGTGCGGCGCACTTGCGCACGATCGAGATCCAGAGGTCCGGTGGCGTGCTCAGTGGACGTCATTGGACCTCATATGGGATCCGCAAACGCGTCCAGGGCAGCGACGACCGACTCCGGATGCGACAGGAACGGCGCGTGCCCGGCACCCGGAACGATTACCAGCGTGGCTTGTGGAAGCGCGCTCGCAAGCCATTGTGCTGAGGCGACCGGGGTCATCGTGTCGCGATCGCCGGCGATGACCAGGGCGGGCTGCGAAATCGCGCCGATCCCGCCGCGAAGGTCGCTCGACGCGAGCAGCTCGAGCGATTCGCGCAGCGCTTGCGGTGAAGGTTCACCGCGCGCAAACAGGTGTGAGCGCAATGAGCCAAGCGCGTTGCGAGCATGTTCGCTTCCCTGCACCTGCAGGGTGACAAATCGCTGCAAGGTCGGCCGGTAGGCAACGCGCAGCTCGTCGCCGAATTGTCTCAACGTTGTTTCCTCCATCGCATGCGGCCAGCCCGGTCGTTGGAGGAAGCTTGGCGTGGTCGACATCAGCACCAGCGCGTCGACCCGCTCAGGCCGCAAGCGCGCCCATTCGAGCGCAACCTGGCCGCCGAGCGACCAGCCCAGCACCATCAACGGGCCCGGTTCCGATGTTGCTGCGATCGCAAGCTCGACCGCTTCGACGATGCGGCTCAAGGACAATGGCGTCCCCAACGCGTCGCTGTATCCGTGACCCGGCAGATCGACGAGGTGCATCCGGTAGCGCTCGATCAGGCGCGGCAAGAACGGAGACCACAGTCCGGAATGCATTCCCCATCCGTGCAGCATCGCCAGCGGCCGGCCGCGACCCACGCTCTCGACATGGACGCTCATCGCGCGACATCGGCGAGCGCCTCGGCCAGGAGGTCGACGTCGTCGAGGGAGTGCGAGGCGGAAAACGTGATGCGCAAGCGCGCCGAGCCTTGCGGCACGGTCGGCGGACGGATGGCCGGCACCCAGATGTCGCGATCCCACAACGCATCGCTGACGCGCAGCGCCTCGGCGTTCGCTCCGAGTATCAGGGGCTGAATCGCGGTCGCCGACGGGAGCGTCAGCCACGCCAGCGCAGTCGCCGCGTCGCGCCAGCGATCGATCAGCGCGAACAGATGTACCCGCCGCTCGGGTTCGTCGCGGATCAGCGCAAGACTCGCCGCCAGTGCGCAGGAGAGCATCGGCGGCGCGGCAGTGGTAAAGATGTAGCTGCGCGCGGTCTGAATCAACGTCTCGATGACCGAATCGTGCGCGGCGACAAACGCGCCGGCGACGCCCGCCGCCTTGCCGAGCGTCGCCATATAGACGATGCGCTCGGACGCGAGACCGAGCTGCGCAAGCGTGCCGCGCCCCGAATTTCCCCCGTCTGCCGCCGACCGATCGCCGAGTACGCCAAAGCCGTGCGCATCGTCGACCACGAGCCACGCGTCGTACTTCTCGGCGAGCTCGAGCAGGCTCGCAAGCGCGGCGATGTCCCCGTCCATGCTGAATACGGCGTCGGTGGCGATCAGCTTGCGATGCGCGCCGCTCGACGCAAGTCTCTTTGCAAGCGCTTCGACGTCGCCGTGCGCATAGCGAACGAAATCGGCACGGGAGAGCAATGCCGCATCGTTGAGACAGGCGTGGTTCAGCTTGTCGGCGAACACGGCGTCGCCACGGCCGACCAGCGCCGTGACGATGGCGAGGTTCGCCAGGTATCCGGTCGAGAACAGCAGCGCTCGCGCCTTCGCGCATGGTGCGACCCACGCGGCAAGGTCGCGCTCGATCGCGTCGTGCGGCGCGAAGTGCCCGGAAATGAGGTGCGACGCACCGGCGCCGACGCCATAACGCGCCGCACCGGCCTGCGCCGCGGCGACGACGCGCCGGTCGCCGGCCAGGCCCAGATAGTCGTTGCTGCCGAAATGGAGCAGTTCGCGGCCGTCGACCCGCAAGCGCGCACCTTGAGCGGAGTCGACAAGGTGACGATCGCGTCTAAGACCCTTGGCCGCCCTCTCTTCGAGCGCGCGGTCGAGCTCCGAGGTCAACCGGGACATTGCCGGAGGCAAATTCGGGCGGCGGCGCTACTCGAGACCCGCATGGATGCCCGCATTGATACCTAAGCGCTCGAACAAGTCGCGGTCGGCGTCGAAATCGGGATTGCCGGTGGTCAGAAGCTTGTCGCCATAGAAAACCGAATTCGCGCCGGCGAAGTAACACAGCACCTGTGCCGCGTCACCGAGCTCGCGACGGCCCGCCGACAGACGCACCATGGCTCTGGGCATGGTGATTCTTGCGGCCGCGATGGTGCGCACGAATTCGATCGGATCGATTGCCGTGACGCCGCCGAACTGTGCGTGCAAAGGCGTGCCTTCCACCTGCACCAGGCTGTTGATCGGCACCGATTCCGGATACGGGTCGAGATTGGCGAGCTGCGCGATAAGTCCGGCACGGCCCCGTCTCGATTCGCCCATGCCGACGATGCCGCCGCAGCAGACGTGCATGCCCGCCGCCCGGACACGATCCAGCGTATCGAGTCGATCGCGATAGTCGCGGGTGGTGATGACCTCGCCGTAGAATTCGGGCGACGTGTCGAGGTTGTGGTTGTAATAATCGAGGCCCGCGTCCCTAAGCCGCTCGGCTTGGCCAGCCTTCAGCATGCCCAGCGTCGCGCAGGTCTCGAGACCCAGCGCCTTGACCTCGCGCACCATCGCCAGCACCGGTTCGAGATCGCGGTCCCTGGGTCCGCGCCACGCCGCGCCGATGCAAAAGCGCGACGCGCCGGCCGCCCGGGCCGCGGCCGCCGCCGTCACTACGGCGTCGAGCGGAAGCAGATCCTCGCTGACAACGTTGGTGTGATAGCGCGCCGCCTGTGGGCAGTAGCCGCAATCCTCGGGACAACCGCCGGTCTTGATCGACAACAATGTCGATAGCTGCACCGCATTCGGATCATGGTGCGCGCGATGCGTCTCGTGCGCCGTGCGCAACAGGTCGTTCATCGGCAGCGCAAGAAGCGACTCGACCCCGTCGACGCTCCAGCGGACTGTTGGCTTCGGTTGCGGATCGCCGCGCACCATCGTGATCGACTGCATGCTTGACGCACCCTTGCGTGACATCGGATGGTTGTGGCTGGTTACAATAGCGGCGAGTTTCGGGCAGGGGGGGATAGTTGTCAAATTTTCTGGCGAGCGCATTTGACAGCGTTCGGCGCAGCGCGATCGACGCCGCGCGCCTGGCGCTTCCGCAGCGATGCGAATTGTGCGCGGGCGTCTCCGGCACCGAGCTCGTCTGCAACGCCTGCATGCGCGACCTGCCCTGGCTCTCGAGCGCGTGCCCTGTGTGCGCGTTGCCGACCTCCGGCGGCGGCGTTTGCGGCCAGTGCTTAAATGAGCCGCCGGCGTTCGATGCAACGATCGCGGCCTTCTCGTATGCGTTTCCGATCGACAGGCTCATTCATTCCTTGAAATACCAGGGCCGTCTGGCGTTGGCCGAATGGTGTGCCAACGCGATCCTTGCCCGGGACGATCGCTCCGGCGCCGGCGTCAGCTCGCAACCGCAACACCTGATTGCGTTGCCGCTTGCCGTCGAACGGCAGCGCGAGCGTGGTTACAACCAGGCACAGGAAATTGCTCGCGCGATCAGCGCGCGTACCGGTGTCCCGCTCCTGCCTCGCGGATTACTTCGTGTCCGCGCGACTCCGCCACAGGCGGCGCTACCGTGGACCGAGCGGGCGAAAAACGTTCGCGGCGCGTTTGCGTGCGAACTCGATCTTTCGGGTCTGACCATCGCGGTCGTCGACGATGTCATGACCACCGGAGCCTCTCTCGCCGAAGCGGCCAAGACCCTGAAGGCATCGGGCGCGGCGAGCGTCGAGAACTGGGTCGTCGCCCGAACGCTGCCGCCGGCGCACTGATGCGCTCCCGCGGAGCGTTCGTGCTGCGTTAGCGCCCAGGAGAATGCGCACCGATGGTCGCGATCGTGCTGGTGCAGCCGGAAATCCCGCCCAACACGGGTAATGTCATCCGCCTCGCCGCGAATGCCGGCGCTGAGTTGCACCTCGTCGAGCCGCTCGGCTTCAACCTGACCGATCGCGAGCTCAAGCGCGCCGGGCTCGACTACCACGAATACACGCGACTGATTGTCCACGCCGACTGGGCGTCGTGCCTCGTCATGCTCGGCACACGCAGGCGTTACGCCCTGACGACCCAGGCCAAGCGATCTCTTTTCTCGTCCACGCTCGACAACGACGACGTTTTCGTCTTCGGATGCGAGACCTCGGGATTGCCGGCCGAGATTCTCGCCGATTTCCCGGAGGAGGCCCGCGTCCGCATTCCGATGCAGCCCGGGGTGCGCAGCGTCAACCTCTCCAACGCGGTCGCGATCACGGTATATGAGGCGTGGCGGCAAACCGGATTCGCCGGAGGGCGTTAGCAAACCCGATCATCGACAGGGGGTTCCGGACGTCGCGTACTTTTCGAAATGCTCAACATCAATGGAATTCCGGCCCAGGTTCGCGCGCGAGCAGCGTTTCAACCGCGCGCCTCGGCGACAGGTTCTCATACAGCACGCTATACACCGCGGCGCAGATCGGCATTTCCACGTTCAGCGATGTCGCCAGCGTGCGCGCCGCTCGCGCGGCGGCGATGCCCTCGGCAACGTGACCCAGTCCGGCGGTAATCGCGTCGAGGCGCTGACCCGCCGCCAGTGCGAGGCCAACGCGACGGTTGCGCGACAAGTCGCCGGTGCAGGTCAACACCAGGTCGCCCAGGCCTGCGAGTCCCATCAATGTTTCGCGCTTCCCGCCGAGCGCGATCGAGAGCCTGCCGGTCTCTGCCAGACCACGGGTGACGAGCGCCGCGCGCGCGTTATTGCCGAAACCCAGTCCGTCGCTGGCGCCGGCGGCGATTGCCAGCACGTTTTTGACTGCGCCGCCTACTTCGATGCCGACGAGATCGTCACTGACGTACGCGCGAAAAGCCTCTGCGCGCAGCAGATGCGCGACATTTTCGGCGAACGCGCGGTCGGTCGCGGCAACGCTCACCGCGGTGGGCAGCCCGAGCGCGACCTCCTCCGCGAAGCTCGGGCCCGATATCACGCCGACCGGCGCACGCCACAGCGGAGCGACCCGTTGATGCGCCAGCGCGACGCCGGGAGCATCGGCCGCGGCAACGAAACCCTTTCCGACCCACATCAGCGGAACGTCAACATTCGAGCGTAGCTTTTCCACGATGTCGACCAGCGCGCCGATCGGAGTAGCGACGACGACCAGCGACGCACCGTCCATCGCACAGCTCAAATCGCCGAGGATCGAGACACTCGCCGGCAACTTCACGCCCGGCAGATAACGGAAGTTTTCGCGTGACGACTCGATGACGCTCGCCTGCCTGACGTCGCGCGCCCATAGCTTGACGCTGTTGGCCGCCGAAGCGCGGCCGAGATGCGCCGCCAGCGCGGTACCCCACGCCCCGGCGCCGAGAATCGCGACGGTGTCGCTCATGACCCGCGCGGTTTGAGCCTAGAGTCCCCAGACTTGGGAGATACGAACGTATCCCGTCTGGCCGTCGCGATGCCGGACCTTGGCCCATCCGGGTGTGCTGGTGGCATACGAGGCATCGGCGAGCTCGAGCAACACGTTCTGCTCGGCCTTGAACACGACTGCTGCATTCGCGTCCGGAGTGGCGAGGACATCGGCCGCAGATGCCCGGATGACGACCGTGCGCCGGTCGGCGGCGGACTTCTTTTCCATCCATGCCACGGTGCCGGTCGCGTCGCGGATCTTGTACCAGCCTTCGACGGCGACGATGACTTCGACCGGCACTTCACGTCCCAGCACGAACAGGGGCTTGGCCCTGACCGATGGCGCATCGTAGAGCACCGCCGTTTCCGACGTGGAATGAAATTCTGCGCCGACGGCGCCCGCCGCAAGGAGGAACGACGCGACGAGCGCAAGCGGCCACCCGAACACCGGCAGTGGTCCTAGCTGGGAACCGGCGACGCCGCCGGCTGCTGTGCGAGATTCGCGAGCTGCTGCTGGTACAAAGTCTCGAAATTGATCGGATCCAGGTGGACGGGCGGAAAACCTGCCCGCGAGATCGCGTCGGCGATGGTCTCGCGGACGTAGGGAAACAGCACATTGGGGCAGTGGATGCCCATGATCGGCTGAATGTCGGCCACCGGTACGCCACGAATCTGAAACACGCCGCCCTGAGCTGCCTCGACCAGGAACAGGATCTTTTCGCCGACTTTCGCGGTGACCGTCACGGTGAGCACGCATTCGTAGACGTCCTGCTCGATCTGTTCTCCTCGGCTGCGCAGACCGACTTCCACTTGCGGCGCTTCCTGCGTGAAAAAAGATTGCGGAGCCCCGGGGCTTTCGAGCGAAAGGTCCTTGACGTAGATTTTCTGAATCGAGAGCGAAGGTACGGACTGCGGCTGCGGGTCGGCCATGGGATTCCTGACGAAGGGCTCAACTGATAATTATAGCGCGGCGGCGCTACGCCGCGTCAGCGGTCAACATCGGATCGAGCTTGCCGGCGCGGTCCAGGGCAACCAGATCTTCGTAACCGCCGACATGAAACTCGCCGATATATATTTGCGGCACCGTCCGCTTGCCTGTCTTGCCGACCATCTCCGCGCGACGCGCCGGCTCGAGATCGACTCGAACCTTGGAGATCTCGGCCACGCCCTTTGCGCGCAAAAGACGCTCGGCGTAATTGCAGTATGGACACATGGCGGTTGCGTACATCGTGACTTCCACCATCACGTGTTTTCCAACGCGCGGCGTTCAAGCGTCCTCCACTCGGCGTTTGCCATCACGCGTTTTTCGCAACCGGCAAACCCGCCGCAGCCCAGGCGCGCACTCCGCCCTGCAGCGTATACACCTCGGCAAAGCCGAGCTTGGACAATGCCGAGCCCGCACCGCGGCTTTGGTTGCCGCGGTCACAATAAGCGATCAGAGGGCGGCTGGTGAACTTGGCGAGCTCGCTGGCTCTGCCAGCGAGCTGCGACAAGGGAATATGCACTGCGTTGGGCACGTGTCCTCCGTCGTAGTCCTTGCTTTCCCGCAGATCGAGCATCACTGCGTTCTGGCGGTTGATGAGCTGCGTCGCTCGCAATGCGCCGACCTCGCTCACCGATGAAAAACGACGTCCGACGAGCGGCCATAGCAGCATGCCGCCCGACGCGATCATGACCAGGAACAGCGGCCAATTGTTTTGAATGAACTGCATCATGGGTGGCGTGAAATCCAGGCACAACGCGAGGTCGAAGGTAAAATGATAGCGTATCGCACGATTGCGTACGTTCGCCCGCCGCCCAATTCCTCCCGTTCCTCTGCCGCCCGACGTGTCCGCCAACCCATCCGTGACCCCGGTACTGCTGTTGATCCTCGACGGTGTCGGCTGCCGCGAAGCGGCGCCCGACAACCCGGTCAGCCTCGCCCGCAAGCCGAATTGGGATCGGTTATGGCACGCGTTCGCGCACACGACCATCGATGCTTCCGAGCGAAGTGTCGGATTGCCCAGCGGCCAGATGGGCAACTCGGAAGTGGGGCATCTCAATATCGGCGCGGGCCGGGTGATCTACCAGGATTTCACGCGCATCGATCGCGCCATCGAGACCGGCGAGTTTGCGGCCAATCCTGTGCTGGTCGACGCGGTCGCGACCGCGCGCCGCAATCATGCGACGCTCCACGTGCTCGGTCTCGTTTCTCCCGGCGGCGTGCACAGCCACGAGCGGCAGATCGCGGCGATGGTGCAAATGGCGGCCCGTGGCGGAGCGCCGCGTGTCCGCGTGCACGCTTTTCTCGACGGGCGCGACACCCCGCCCAGGAGCGCCAGCGCGTCGCTCGCGACCATGGCCGGCGTATGCGCGACCGGCGTGAACGATGCGAACTGCGCGATCGCCGACATCGTCGGCCGTTACTACGCCATGGATCGCGACCATCGCTGGGAGCGGGTACAAGCCGCGTACGAGCTGATCGTCGACGGCGTCGCCGATTACTCCGCTTCAGACGCGCAGGCAGCGCTTGCCGCCGCCTACGCCCGGGGCGAAAGCGACGAATTCGTCAAGCCGACGCTCATCGGCGCGCCCACCCCGATGCAGGACGGTGACGTCGTCGTGTTCATGAATTTTCGCGCCGATCGCGCACGGCAGTTGACCAGCGCCCTCACCGACCCGGAGTTCTCCGGCTTTTCGCGGAAGCGTCTGCCCAAGCTCGGTGCCTTCGTGTGCCTGACGAGCTACGGCGACGCGTTCGCGCGCTTGCCGGCGGCGTTCACCCCTCAGTCGATCAGCCACGGCTTCGGCGAGACGGTTGCGGCACGGGGATTGAGGCAGCTGCGCATTGCCGAGACCGAGAAATACGCGCACGTCACGTATTTCTTCAACGGCGGCGTCGAGGCGGTCTATCCCGGTGAAGATCGCATTGTGGTGCCATCGCCCAAGGTGGCGACGTACGATCTGAAACCCGAGATGAGCGCCGTCGAGGTGACGGACAAGCTGGTTGCGGCGATCGCAAGCAACGAGTACCACGCGATCGTATGCAACTACGCCAACGGCGACATGGTTGGCCACACCGGCAAAATCGATGCCGCGACGCGAGCCCTCGAGGTGCTCGACGCCTGCATCGGCCGCGTGGTTTCCGCGCAGCGGGCACGCGGCGGTGAAGCGCTGATCACCGCCGATCACGGCAACGTGGAGATGATGCACGATCCCGCCACCGGCCAGGCGCATACGGCGCACACGCTGAATCTCGTGCCGTGCCTCTACGTCGGGCGTCCCGCGAAGATGGAAACGACGGGCGCGCTACAGGACATCGCTCCGACCCTTCTCGCGATGATGGGTTTGTCGCAACCCGGGGAAATGACCGGGCGATCGTTGATCCGATTCACGCGATAGATGGCCGCACCGTGGCGCCGTTCCTGCGCCTGGAGCGAGGGAACTTGTGCCCCCTTTTTGCAGTCCACAAGTATCTGATGGGTGCGAGCGGAGAGCGTTCTGGCTACGAGGGCGCCGCTGGTCGGCTTGCCGATGCCGGATGGCCCCGGGCACCGACCGCTCTTGTCATGGCATGGTCCGCGATGCTCAGATGACGCTGTGAGGGACCAAACGACGCACGGCGGCCCTTTATTGTTCGCAACAATTCATCACAATTCAGCACGCAGCCCGCCGTTGTCGGCAAGTGAAGGCGAGCCAGTCGGCGTATACTCGTATCATTGGGGTCAAGCTGCGGAATCCGGCGGAATGCTCCCGTTGACAGGCACGTGTCTTGCATCCTGATCATTGGAACGGCAGCGAGGCAACCAGCGAAATGAGGCTAAAGATGAGCGACGGTTGGAAGAAAGCAGGATGGATCGGGCTGGGTGCGGTCCTCGGGCTGTTGCTGAGCCTCAACTTCTCGGCCTTGGCGGAACGTGACGCCCGTCTGCCGGTCCCCTACGAAGACCTGCAACTGTTTTCCGCCGTGTTCGGACGGATCAAGAGCGACTATGTCGAGCCGGTGTCGGACGACAAGCTGATCCGCGAAGCCATCAATGGCATGGTGCACGGCCTCGACCCGCATTCCGACTTTCTCGATGCCGACGCGTTCAAGGAACTGCAGATTTCGACGCAAGGCAAGTTCGGAGGCCTCGGCATCGAAGTCGGCGTCGAAGACGGCATCATCAAAGTTATTTCTCCCATCGAGGATACCCCGGCATTCCGCGCGGGCGTCAAGTCCGGCGACTTGATCATCAAGATCGATGACACCGTGACCCGCGGCCTGCCCTTAAGCAAGGCGGTCGAGAAAATGCGCGGCAAGCCCGGCACGCAGATCGTGCTGACGATTGCGCGCAAGGACCTTGATGCGCCGCTGACGTTTACGCTGACGCGCGAGATCATCAGCTTCCGTAGCGTGCGGGCCAAGCTGGTCGAGCCCGGCTATGGCTATTTGCGCGTGGTTCAGTTCCAGGAACATACCGGCGAAGACGTGGCGAAAGCGATCCGCGACCTCTACAAACAGGGCGACCTTTCCGGTTTGGTGCTCGATCTGCGCAGCGACCCGGGTGGCTTGCTCAATGTTTCCGTGGGCGTGGCCGCCGCTTTCTTGCCGCAAGACGCACTGGTGGTATACACCGACGGCCGTACACCCGATGCGCGGATGCGCCTTTCGGCGACCAAGGGCGACTACATGCGCGGCCGCGGCGATGACTATCTGAAGGACCTTCCCCCGGCCGTCAAGCGCGTCCCGATGGTCGTGCTGGTCGACGGCGGCACCGCATCGGCGTCGGAAATTGTCGCGGGTGCGCTGCAGGACCACAAGCGCGCTGTCGTCATGGGGGGCCAGACCTTCGGCAAGGGTTCCGTTCAGACGATCCTGCCGCTCGGCCCCAACACGGGCCTCAAGCTCACGACCGCGCGCTATTACACGCCGAGCGGGCGTTCGATTCAGGCCAAGGGCATCGAGCCCGATGTCGCCGTCGATGATGGACGCGATACGCCCAACCGCCTGCGCGAGGCCAACCTCGAGCATCACCTGGAAATCCCCGTGGGCGCAGGAAAGGGCGACGCGGCGTTGGACACCAAGGTCAGCGTTCCGTTGCCGACTCCCGCCATCAAGGGCAACGAAAAACCCGCAGGGCCGGACAAATCGAACATCGAAACGCAGGCTCCGACCCCGCCGCGGATCGAGTTCGGCTCCACCGAGGACTTCCAGTTGCAACAGGCTCTTCATCAGCTCAAAGGGCAGCCGGTGATCGCTTCGACCAAAGCTCTTTCGGCTCAGATCAAGCCTCAGTAAGCGCCGACGCTCGTTTGGCACCCAACGCCCGGCTCGTCCGGGCGTTTTCGTCAGGGAGGCCCGGCTCGTCCGGGCGTTTTGGTCAGGGAGGCCGGGCCCGTTCGGGCGTTTCGGTCTTGGCGCAAGGAATGGAGATGGACGACGCCCAGCTACTGCGCTACAGCCGTCACATTCTGCTGCCCGAGCTCGGTGTGGACGCGCAGCAACGCTTCGCGGACGCCCGCGCGCTCATCATCGGCGTCGGCGGCCTCGGAAACCCGGTCGCTCAGTTCCTGGCGGCAGCCGGTGTGGGTACGCTGACGCTGGTCGATGCCGACAGCGTGGACCTGACGAATCTGCAGCGCCAGATCCTGTTCGACACGAACGTCATCGGCATCGCCAAAGTGGACGCGGCCGCGCAGCGCCTCGGCGACATCAATCCCGAGGTCCGCATCGTGCGCGTCGCGGCACGCGTCGGCGACGCAGAGCTCGCGCCGCTTGTCGCGACGGCCGACATTGTCGTCGACTGCTCCGACAACTTTGCCACGCGTCACGCGATCAATCGCGCCTGCGTCGGCGCGCGGAAGCCGCTCGTGTCCGGCGCGGCGATACGTTTCGACGGCCAGGTCGCAGTATTCGATGCCCGCGACCGGAATGGGCCCTGCTACCACTGTTTGTTTGGCGAAGGAGACGACTTCGAGGAGACTCGCTGCGCGACCATGGGTGTGTTTGCGCCGCTGGTCGGCATCGTTGGCGCGACCCAGGCGGCCGAGGCACTGAAACTGTTGGCGCATGCCGGGAATTCGCTCTCGGGCCGCCTGCTGATGCTCGACGCGCTGGCAATGGAATGGCGCGAGGTCCGCGTGCTGAAGGATCCCGCCTGTGCAGTTTGCGCGCGGAGCGCCGATCGATGAGCATCCGCGCGTCGCGGCAACATCGCTCGCGCCGGCTCGCCGTCCTCGAGTTGGGACTGGCGCTAGGGCTCGCTGCTTTTTTCGCGCTCCACACGACCACGACGCTGGCCGCCGCGCCTGAAATGCGCGCATCCGACTGGAAAGCGATCGAGCAGGTGATCGCCGCCCAGCGTGCCGCGCTCATCGCCGGCGACGGCGACGAGGCGTTCGGCTACGCGACGCCTGCGCTGCGCGCGCAGTTCGGCGACACGGATACCTTCATGGTCATGGTCCGCGTCGCATACCCTGCGCTTCTCACTGCGCGCTACACCGAATTTCTGGAAGGCGCCGTCATCGACGGACTCATCATCCAGCCCTTGCGGCTGATCGATGCGGACAACAGCGTACGGGTCGCGCTGTACACCCTGGAAAAACAGGAAGGCGGAGCCTGGCGCATCAGCGGTTGCCGGATCGGCCCGTCGACAGTGCAGGCCGCTCAGTTGCGTCCTCAGTGGC
>JADGRP010000044.1 GCA_017880805.1 Burkholderiales bacterium | reverse complement strand
GGGCGCCGCCTTGCTCTGCGCCGCGATTTCCTTCATCTGCGCTTTCATTTCGGCGATCTGTGCGCGCAGCTCGGCAATCTCCGCTTTCATTGCCGCCTCATCCGCCAGCGCGGCCGGCGAGGCGAAAGCTGCGGCGATGGCGAGTGCAAGTGGAAGATGGGACAGGCGACGCGGCGCGCGCAAACGGCAGTGTCGTGTAGTCGCTCGCGGCAGCGAGTTCAGGGGATGAGGCATGGTTTGCTCCGGGATCAGTGATGGACATGGACTTGAAGGCGGACGCGTGCCGCGGCCGTCATCGTTTCGCCGACGGTGAAGGCTGATAACCATCGGTGAGTGTGTTCAGGAACGTTTCGAGGTCATCGAGCTCAGCTTCGGTGAGGCGTGGCGCCTCGCCGAGTAAACGGTCGTACGGAACCTCTTCAGTGTTGACATTGCCGCGCAGCCCGGACGGCAGATCGTCGAATTTCTGCACGGTGCCGTCGGCAGCGACCGGGTAGAACTCCTCCGGATGGGTGTCGCGGCGAACGTAGAAGCGCAGCGCGTTGCGCAGCGTCTTGAAGCGGCCGTTGTGAAAAAACACCTTGCGCGTCGCGACGTTGCGCAAGCTTGGCACCTTGAATGCGCCGCAGAGGTCCAGGCGCTCGGCGAGATCGGTGCGGTCGGGTCCGCACAAACCCATGTCGCGATACTCGGGGTCGGCGGTAGCCGGAATCTCGGCATTGCGCGGCACGCCCAGACTGTCGTACGTGAAATCGGTGAACATCGGCGGCGAATGATCGGGTCCGCGTCCGCTCGGATGGCAGGCAGCGCAGTTGCCCTTGTCGGCACGGTTGAACAGCGCAAGGCCGCGCAATTCCGCGGGGTCGAGGCGCAGCTTGCCGGCGAGGAAGAAGTCGTACTTGGAATCGAAGGGGCGGAAGTCGGGATCGAACTTCTGGTACTGCGCGAGCGCGAACCTCACGGCCAGGACCGTGCCTTGCTCGTCGTCGAAGATGTTCTGGCCGAAGACCTCGCGGAACTCGTCGGCGTATGGAGTCTTCGTGAGCCGAGCGACCAGATCGGCCGGTGTCGCGTGGACCATTTCGTGCGCCGCGAACAGCGGGCGCAACGCCTGCACCAGCAGATCCTTTGCGCGGCCATCCCGGTTGAAGCCCCCGGTCGGCGTGCCATCGTCGGCAAAGAAGAACGCGGGCATGACGCTGATGTACTGCAGCGACGGCACGGCGCGAAAGCCCGGAACATCCAGGTGGGCGCCGCCGAGCTGGACCGCGAGGCCGTTGCTTTGCGCGTGCGCGTGCCGCGGATCGTGGCAGGTCGCGCACGCCATCGCGCCCGACGCGGAGAGACTCGCGTCGGCGAAGATCTTCTCGCCGAGTGTGACGGGATTCGGGCCGGCCGGATGGCTCGCGCCGGCGAGCACCGGTGTGCGTAGCAGCGGCGTCGCCAGCGCGCAGAGCAATGCGATCGTGGTCAGCGCGACCGCTCGCAACGGGCGCTTCCCGGCAGTGCGCCGGGGTGCCGGAGGATGTTGGTTCATGATCAGCCTGCTGCCGTGCCCGTATATGATCGGCGCCGCGATGAAGCCACGACGACATGCAACAAGGGCTGGCTTGCCGATCGATGCCGAGTGCACCGGGCGGCTGGCTGGCGAACTGCGCTCAGTTGCCTTACTTGGTCAGTATCAGCTTTCCGAAGCGCGTCTGACGCAAGAAGTAGATCGTCTGATTGTGCCGGATCGCCAACTGCGAGGCGCCGGCGAGCAGCGCGACGCTGCTGACGACGCGAGGCGAATCAATGCCTGGCAGCCGGTCGGTGCCGCCCACCGCGGCCTTCCGTGTCGCAAGGTCGGCGTTCATCGGTCGCGGATCACTCACCATCGCATCGATCGCTTGCCAATTTCGTGGCAGATGCGGGGCAAACGTGAGCGTGCATGGCGTGGCGGTATAAGCTCAATGCGAGGGTCTTTGGGGCTCACCGGCGGACGAGTGGATCGTAACAAAGCTCAAACACAAATGCAAATCATTCTTATTTACAAAAAGGCTAATTCTTGGTAGTCTCGCGGTAAGTGCCCCTAAAGGGCGCCCAGCCGAGGAGCCGATCATCAAGCCCGCACTAACCCGCCGCTGCGCGGTCCTCCTTCGCCACCTGTTGCCGGCGGCGGCGTTTGCCGCATCGCTCGCGACGTCAGCGGCGCTTGCGCTCGAAACCCCGATCGGCAAGCCTCAAATCCAGGCAGGCATGGAGATCGCCGCCGTCTATTTGCAGCCGGTCCCGATGGAGCCCG
The DNA here is from genome assembly GCA_017880805.1 of Burkholderiales bacterium. Lineage (GTDB taxonomy): Bacteria > Pseudomonadota > Gammaproteobacteria > Burkholderiales > Casimicrobiaceae > PALSA-1003. The sequence goes on along the minus strand of JADGRP010000044.1, from coordinate 3,977 downwards.
CCGGCATGATGAAGAGCGCTGCCGAGTCCGACATCCACCTGGAAGCCGACATTCACGCCCAAAGCGACAACCGCAACGGTTTTCCGGACGGCGCGTGGATCCCGTATCTCGGCATCACCTACGAGATCACGAAGCAGGGCGGCAGTCAGAAGGTCACCGGCGAGTTGATGCCGATGGTGGCAAACGATGGACCGCATTACGGCGACAACGTGAAGCTTGCGGGCCCCGGCAAGTACGTGCTCAAGCTGTCGGTCGCGCCGCCGGGCGCGTCGCCACAGAGCCATTTCGGACGTCACACCGACAAGGAGACCGGCGTCGGTCCATGGTTCAAGCCGTTTACTGCGCAATATGACTTTACCTACGCCGGTATCGGCAAGAAGGGCGGCTACTGAAATGGAGACATGGCATCGCGGCAACACGCTTGCTCGCACTCATCGCAGCGGGCGACTTATCGCGATCTTCGGTGCTGCGTTCATTGCACTGATTGCCATAGCGGTGCAGGCGGAGGAGCTGACGGTCTTCAAGCTCATCGCCCGCGACGGGTCGTTCGAGCCGAGGAAGCTCGAAGTGCCAGCCGGGAAACGATTCAAGATCGAGATCAGCAACGAGGGGAAGGGACCGATGGAATTCGAAAGCCGTGACCTGAAGCAGGAGAAGGTTCTCGCCGCCGGGGCGAAATCGTCGGTGGTCATCAACGGGCTTAAGCCCGGCAGCTACGTGTTCTTCGACGACTATCACCCCGACGCGCCCAAGAGTGAGATCGTCGCCAAGTGAACCTGGACCGCCACATACACGTCAACCATGGGTAACGCACTATTCATCATCTGGCGCGAGTCCGCCGAGGCGATGCTCGTGGTGGGCATCCTCTACGCATGGCTGCGCAAGCATCCGGACGTCAAGCGCGGGATGCGCTACCTCTGGGCCGGCGTTGGCGTCGGCGTCGGCCTGGCGCTTGCACTGGCGGCCGTGATGCTGGGCATCGCCAGGATGCTGTCGGACGAGGGTCTCGAGTACTTCCAGCTGGCGATGATGCTTGTCGCTGCGGGACTCATCGTGCAGATGGTGTTCTGGATGCGCAGCCACGGACGTACGCTCAAGCGCGAGCTGGAAGCGAACATGCAGAGCAATGTCACCCGCGCGAACTGGTGGGGTTTGCTCGTTGTCGTCGCGCTGGCGGTCGGACGTGAGAGCGCGGAGACGGTCGTATTTCTTTACGGATTGGGTGTGCAGTACGCGAGCGTATGGAGCTTCCTCGGCATCCTCGCCCTGGGGGTCGGTGCCGCGTGGCTCACCTTCTGGGCCCTGCAGCAGGGCGGCCGGATACTCTCGTGGCGAATTTTTTTTCGCGTGAGTGAAATCGTGCTGCTGCTGCTTGCCGGCGCGCTGTTCGTCTCCGCGATAGAAAAAATGATCTCGCTGGACGTTTTGCCGCCGCTGGTCGATCGTCTCTGGGATACGTCCGGCGTGGTCGACGATTCGAGCCACGTGGGCGGCCTGCTTGCGGCATTGACGGGCTACCGCGCGCGCCCGTCGCTGCTGCCGTTGTTGCTGCTTGCCGCGTATTGGGCGATGGTCGGCGCGCTTTTGCGGCGATCGTCGCGTTGACATGAGTGAGATAAGCGCCGCGATGGACGCGCAATCCACCGTCGCGTTGAGCTGGCCTCGCGGTGCCGTCGCGGCAATGCTTGCCGCGCTCGGCGAATGGGTGCGGCGACACGCTCGCCTCATTGGCGCAATGCAGTGGAGCATCGTCGCGGCCTACGCGTTCTTCGTCGCGGTTCCCGCGTTCCTGCCGCTGCCGGCGGACGACGCGCATTGGTACAATAGCCTGGCGCTGGCGGCGCAGTGGATGTTCTGGGGGGTGTGGTGGCCTTCGGTCATCCTGTCGATGTTCGTCCTGGGCCGCACCTGGTGCGGTCTGTTTTGTCCCGAGGGCACGCTGACCGAAGCCGCCAGCCGGCACGGGCTGGGCCGTGCCGTGCCGCGCTGGCTGAAATGGGCCGGATGGCCGTTTGTTGCTTTCGCGCTGACGACGATCTTCGGCCAGTTGGTCAGCGTCTATCAATACCCGGCGGCGACGCTGCTGGTTCTCGGTGGCTCGACGCTGGCCGCGACCGGCGTCGGGTTCGTCTATGGCCGCGGCAAGCGCGTCTGGTGCCGGCACCTATGCCCGGTCAACGGCGTCTTCGCCGTGCTCTCGCGCCTGTCGCCGCTGCACTATCGCGTGGACACCGGCGCGTGGGCCGCGAACGTCGCGCGCATTCCGGTGCATCCCGTCAACTGCGCGCCGCTGGTGAGGATCCGCCGCATGACCGGACCGTCCGAGTGCCATATGTGCGGCCGCTGCAGCGGATTGCACGGCGCCATCGCGCTCGCGCCGCGCCCGCCGAACCGCGAGGTCGCGACGCTGGATCCCGGCAACGCGAGTGGCTGGGATGCGGCGCTCATCGTCTTCGGCATGATCGGTCTCGCGCTGGGCGCGTTCGAGTGGAGCGCATTGCCGGCGTTCGTTTCCTTGCGCAGCGCCGCCGCAACCCTGGTCATCGATCACGGCCCGGCGTGGCTGCTCGCGGACAATGCGCCGTGGTGGCTGCTCACCAATTATCCCGAGGCGCACGACGTCTTCACCTGGCTCGATGGCGCGTTGATCATCGGCTGGATCGTGTGCACCGCGCTCTCGATCGGTGGGTGGCTCTGCCTGTGGCTGGCGGTCGCGGCGCGCACATTGCCCGGATCATGGCGGGCCAACGCGTTCACGTTGTCGTATGCGCTTATCCCGCTCGCCGGCGCAGGGCTACTCGTCGGCTTGAGCGGGCTGTCCGCGACGCTCGCGCACGGCGAGGGATTTCGCCTCACCTGGCTGCCGCTCGCGCGCGCGGTGCTGCTCGGCCTCAGCGCTTGCTGGAGCCTGTGGCTCGCCTATCGGCAGCTTGCCGAGCGCGTCGGCGTGGTGCGACGCACGCTTTCTCTCGTGGCAGTGACGGTCGCCGTGGGCGGCGTGCTCGCGGCGTGGACGCCGTTCGTTTTTCGCGGACTTTGAGCCAGGAGTTTGCAGACGCTATTGGCGTTTGTGAACGGCAGCCACGCCCTACCCCTAAGCGCGGCGTTCACTTAACGATAAGATCGGCCTCATCACCAAGCCAACGTCGCGCATCCCTGGTCAGCCACTCCCTCGCCACTCCGTCATTCTTCAGGTTCGCATCAAGATAGGCGCTGGTCACGCTCTGCACCTGAGCAAGCTGCGCCGCCCAGGCGACCGCAGAAACCGGTCGCGATGACGAGGACTTCCCATCGTTGGATTCGTTGCCGCCACCGCGGCGGCCTCTTTGCGAGCCGCGACCGGCGCCTCCGCGGCGGCCAGCACCGCTACCCTGATTGGCTCCATCACTGCCGGTGGCTCGCGGGCTATCGTCTCGCGTTAGCGCGCTATTGTCCGCGCTCGGCGTTTCCTTTCCGGCGATCAACGCGTGTGGTGCGCTAACGAGGTTCAGCAGGTATTTCTGCCCAGGCGGCATGTGGTCGAACGGAGCCCGGCGAGCCGCTGCCGCGGTAACGAGGTCATAGGGATCGGTATCGTTCATACTGGTTACGGACAGGACGGGACCATGGATCGTCGCGAAGCGCTGGTCAAAGCCTGCCCCGGTAAAGTCGGCATAGGGACTGAGCACGATGACGCATTTCACTGCACCAGGTAGCGCGAACGGTTCGGCGTCGTAGCCCATCTCTCCTGCAGCCGCCATTACGGTTTGCGCGCCGAGATCGAATCCCGCGAGCGCAATGCGCGACATGTCGACGCCACCCAGCGCACCGCTGTCGTGACGGCGGTTCAGTTCCTCGAAAAAAGCTCGCAACATCGCCAAGCGCTTGGCCAGGGCTCCGCGGGAGAACTGTTCCCTCGCAAGATCGGGAAAGTCGCCTCTCTTGGCTTGCGCGGAAGACCATAACGTTTCCCCGTTTGCGACTGACTGAAGAGAGAG
>JADGRP010000004.1 GCA_017880805.1 Burkholderiales bacterium | reverse complement strand
GCTTCGCGCCGTGCCGCAATTGCAGGATTGGCGCCTCGGCTACATGGGGAGCGTCGAAGGCTTGCGGTACGGCGGCAGCGAATCGGTGCGCGCCGAAGCGGGCGTGCTCGGGAGCAGCATCGGGCCGGCGGTCGCCGGACTGTCCTTGTTGGCATTCGCACAGCTCCTCGCGGCATCAGCGGCGCTCTTTCTGGCCAGCGCCGTGGTTTGCGTGCGGGCTGCCGTGTCCCAGCGGAGCGCGCCACTTGCCTTGACCTTGTACGCGCTGACCGGCATCGCCTGGTACGCCATCGTGAGTTCCATCTTCGGCGACGGCTACGTCGAGCTGGCGCGCCACGCGCAGCTCGCCAGCGTGGCCTTGTACGCGGCGCTTGTCGTGCTGGCCGCGGCGCTCCTGGCGCCCGTGCTTGCGGCCCTGGGCGGTGCATCCGGACGCGCGATCGCGCCCGCGGCAGCGTTTGGCGCGCTGGCGATAGCGGTGGGCATGCTTTCTCTGGCGCCTTTGCGAAACGCGATGGAGATCGTTCCCATGGCGCTCGGCGTGGTCGATCGCCCGCTGCAGAACAGGGTACCGCCCGGTGACGTTGAGTTTTCGGGTTGGGCGATCGATCCGCAGGGGGTCGCGCAGGTGGAGTTGATCGTCGATGGCGCCGATGCGGTTCCGGCGCGCTATGGCCTGCCTTATCTGGGCGCGCGCGGAGAGCCGCTGGCGCTGTATTTCCCCGCTTATCCGAACACCGCCAACGCGGGCTTCGCGGCGCAGCTTCCCGCGCAGGCGCTCGCGCACGGCAGCGCAGACGTGCGCACCGTGGTAGTCAACGCAGCAGGGATGCGAACCGAGATCGACCGCAGGCAAATCCTCACGGAAGCGCGCTGAATGCGCCTGAGGAAATGGCACGCTGTTCTCCTAGTAGCCAACGGTCTCGCATAGAGCGACCCTGTCGCGCAAGATTGCCGCCCATTGCGCCCGATCGCTCGTTTCCGGCCCTGCAAACGCCACGATTTGCCGAGCGTGCGTAGACCAACACGCATAGTGGTCCGGCCACCTCGCTACGTCGCGATCGAGCAGTTTGCTCAGCTGTTCTGGGTCTAGGCGGGACGGCCTGATCCTGTCGAGTCGCGAGGCCAAACCGGCAGACAACTGGTCATAACGCAATTCGAATTCGTCGGGCAACGTAGGCAGCACACGGTGCAGTAGTGGTCCCGCTTGCACTGGCGGCATCACAAGAGCGCCCTGCGCGTTGCGCAGTGTAACGATCGGCCCGTAATGCTCCTCTACCACCAAGAGCGTTAGACCGGGATGAGCAGCAGCCCACTCGCGCGAGGCGGTCACAATATCGCGTACCGAGTCCTGTGCCGATCTTGCTGTGCGAAGCTCAACATGAAGAATCCACGCACCGATGATCGTTGCACACAAGAACAACGCGGGTCCAACCCGGGGAACTTGCAGCAGCGGGTCACCCCTTGCTGCATCGGGGATGCGGCGAGCGCTCGCGACGCCAATCGCAAGCGCGAGCCAGGCCATGGGCGTATAGGTGAGGCGTCCGCCTTCGCCGGATGGGGGCATGCCTCCAAGATTAAGCAGTGTCGCAGCCGCGAGCCCCGCCGAAGCGCAAATCAGCGCTGCGGCGAGCCGTCTTTGAGTCTCTCCTGCGCGCACTACAGTAAGCGCGTAAGCGGAGACGGAAAGCGCGAGGTACGCGGCCGCAGACCCGGGCGTGTTTTGGGTGATGGCCTTCCACCAGACTGCCATGGAGCCAACACTTCCAAGAATATCCTCAAAGAGCTGTGCCGAGGCATGGTTTCGGTATACACGCCACACGTCGCCGAAGAAATGCGCCCGGAGGAGAAAAAATAGAATTACTACGGCGAAGCACGCGACGATTGCGGAAATCTGTATGCGAGACAGCCGCACGGGCCAAGCCAACGCGACGAGTGCTATCTGCAAGGGAAGTACAGCGGCAGATTCTTTGAAGCCCAGCGCTAACGTCAAGAGCAATGGCAATGCCATGGCGCGGACGATCGAGCTCGACCCTGTCGACCAACCGTACACGCCCGCCAGCGTTAACAGCGTCACGTATGCATCGGCCCGCGCGGAAACCCAGAACACCCCCTCCGCCAATAGCGGGCTGAGCGCAAAGAACGATGCGGCGATTGCGCCAGCAGTCCGTCCATCGCGACCGCAAGCGGCGGCGAACCTCACGACCAATATCCCTACCAAAGCGATATTCGCTAGATGCGCGATGTAGTTGGCTAAAAACCAACCGGCGAAGTTGGTACCAGCCAGCCATTCGTTTACCGCCAGACTTGCAATCATCAGTGGCCGGTAGAACGCGCCTTGGGCGGGTGCGACAACAAAAAACTGCGACCAAGTCTGAGTCCACAACTCCCCGTCAAGCGAGGCCAGCCACATTCGATTCAGGTTGGGAAAGTCGTCTCCGAGCCAAAATCCGGCAAAAAATCGAGCGTACATCGCAGCCGCCAGGCCAACTGGCACAGCGAGCGTCCACGGTTTCAACTGGGTCTTCATCGATCCGCCAATGCCCATCCAGGCATTCACCTTCCAAGCAAGACCCGATTGAGTACGAACGAGATTGGCATCACGAGGACAAGCACAACCGCTAGCGCGGGACGCGCGTCTAGCCCAACACCTGCCAGCACCGCGATTAACGCAATGGTCCTCGCGCTTCTCACAATATTGCGTGATGGTGTATCTTCCCAGACGCTGACCTTCGCGGCAACATTGTCGGATATCACGAACAATTCGTCGCTGATCAACCTTGGCTACGTTATCGTGGAAGCCAACTGGGGAGGCAAGAAACGGTGGGCCTATATTGCGCGCGGCGATCAATGCGCGGAGTTTGACCCCGACGATCAAACCGGCGACACTTTGCGGATGCTTTTTCGCTCTCGAGGCTTTGTTCGGCGTTCCGGCGAGGCCGCGCGGCGCGAAACAGGCGGGGTCGCGCGGTCGTGATCGCCATCAACGACCTTCGTCGACTGCATCTGCCCTACCGCGCTGAGTTGCTGGACGCGCTGACCGCCGTCGTCGACTCTGGCTGGTTCGTGCTCGGCGAGCGGGGCAGGATGTTCGAGGCTGCTTTCGCCGCATCGTGCGGCGCGCGCCATGCGCTTGGTGTGGCCAATGGCACCGACGCGATCGAGATCGCGCTGCGCGCAGCGGGCGTCGGCAGCGGCGACGGTGTGGTCACGGTTGCCAACGCGGGCGGATACGCGACCACCGCGATTCTGGCCTGCGGCGCGGAGCCGATCTACGTCGATGTGGACGCAGGCACGATGAATATCGATATCCAGCTGCTCGCCGCCGCGCTCTCAGGTGGGCCGCGCGCGGCCCTGATCACCCACCTTTATGGCCGACTCGCGCCGGCGGCCGAAGCGCGGCGCCTCTGCGACGCGTCGAAGGTCGTCATGATCGAGGATTGCGCCCAGGCATACGGCGCCTGCGTCGCCGGCCGCGCGGCCGGCACCTTTGGCGCGCTCGGCAGCTTCAGCTTTTATCCGACCAAGAACCTGGGGGCGCTCGGCGACGGCGGCGCGATCGTGACCGACGACCATCCGCTCGCGGAGCGCGTTCGCTGTCTGCGCCAGTATGGATGGAATCAGAAATATCGCGTCGAGCAATCGGGTGGCCGCAATTCGCGACTCGACGATATTCAAGCCGCGGTGCTTTCGGTCAAGCTGCCGCACAGCGCCGCGGAAATCGCGCGCCGTCACGGGATCGCCGAGCGCTACGCGGAAGGCATCTCCAACGCGGCGATCGACATTCCGCGGCGCGGCGGCGAGTCCGACGCGCTCCACTTGTTCGTGGTGCGCTGCCCTGCGCGCGACGCGCTGGCTGCGCACCTCGCCGCCGAAGGCGTGCAGACCGATGTGCACTACCCTGTGCCGGACCATCGCCAGCCTGCTTTCGCCAAGCGTTTCGAAGACGTCGCGCTGCCCGTCACCGAGCGTCTCGCGGCTGAGGTCCTGAGCCTGCCCTGCCACCCCGGCATGACCGACGCCGAGGTGTCGCACGTCATCTCCGCCTGCGACGCATTCCGTGGCTGAAGCCATCGCCGAATGCGCGGTCATCGTTCCGGTGTATCGGAACGAATCCAATATCGCGGAGCTGGTGCAGCGGCTTCAAGACTTGAACGCGAGCGTACCCGGAGGTATCGAGGCGGTGTGCGTCGTCGATGGCAGTCCGGACGGCTCTTACGCGCTGCTGGCGAAGATGTTGCCGTCGATGCCGTTCGCTTCGCGCATTCTCCTGCTATCGCGCAACTTCGGGTCGTTCGCGGCGATTCGCGAGGGCTTGCGGGTGGCGACCGGCCGCTGGTTCGCGGTGATGTCCGCCGACTTGCAGGAAGATGCGTCGGTGGTGATCGCATTCTTCAGCGCTTTGCGCGCCGACGAGTGCGATGTCGTGCTCGGGGCGCGCGCGGGACGCGCCGATCGGTGGCTCGACCGCATCGCATCGGGTCTTTTCTGGGGACTCTATCGCCGGTTGATCCGGCGCGATTTGCCGCCGGGGGGTGTCGATGTCTTCGGCTGCAACGTCGCCTTTCGCGACCAGTTGGTGCGCTTCAGCGAATCGTACAGCTCGCTGGTCGGGCAAATCCTGTGGCTGGGATTCCGGCGCAAGCTGGTGAGCTACACGCGCGTCGCCCGGCGTCACGGCAAGAGCGCGTGGAACTTCCGCCGCAGGCTCGCGTATCTTTTCGACAGCATCTACTCGTTCTCCGACTTGCCGATCCGTCTCTTCGTCGCGCTCGGCTCGATCGGCATCCTGACCAGCGTGTGCTGGGCCGCGCTGATCTTGTACGCTAAGCTATCCGGACACGTTGCGGTGCCGGGCTATGCCGCGACCACGCTGACGATCATCTTCTTCGCCAGTCTGAATCTGTTCGGTCTCGGTATCGTCGGCGCGTACGTGTGGCGCGGCTACGAAAACACCAAGCATCGGCCGTTGGCGGTCGTGATGCGGGACGAAAGCCACGAGGGGAAACGGCAGCGATGAGCGCCTTCATCCATCCAAGCGCACTGTGCGAATCGAGCCAGGTCGGTGACGGCACGCGGGTGTGGGCATTCGCCCACGTTTTGCCGGGCGCGATCATCGGTCGCGACTGCAACATCTGCGACGGCGTGTTTGTCGAGAACGACGTGCGCGTCGGCGATCGCGTGACGCTCAAGTGCGGCGTGCAGCTCTGGGACGGCATCACGCTCGAAGACGACGTTTTCGTCGGCCCGAACGCGACGTTTGCCAACGACCCGTTCCCGCGCAGTCGGCAAAAGCCGGCGTCGTATCTGCGCACGACCATCGAACGCGGCGCGTCGATCGGCGCCAACGCGACGATTCTTCCCGGCATCACCATCGGGCGCGGGGCGATGATCGGCGCGGGCGCGGTCGTCATTCGCTCGGTGCCGCGGTGGGCAATCGTCGTCGGCAATCCGGCGCACATCGTCGGCTACGCGGATACCCCGGAATCGACCGCATCCAAGGCGACGGCGGTCGCCTCATCCGGGCGCGGACCGGTCACGACCTCGCCGCGCAAGAGCACCGTCGCCGGCGTGACGCTGCACCAGGTCGCTCGCATCGAGGACATGCGCGGCAATCTCACTGCAGGCGAGGTGGGGCCGACGCTGCCGTTCGCGCCGCAGCGCTATTTCATCGTCTTCGACGTCCCCAGCGCGGAAGTTCGCGGCGAGCACGCGCACCGGCGCTGTCACCAATTCATGGTATGCGTGCGCGGTGGTGTGTCCGTGGTTGTCGACGACGGCGAGCATCGCGAGGAATACCGTCTGGATTCGCCGGAGCTTGGACTGCACGTGCCGCCGCGCGTATGGGCGACCCAATACCGGTACTCGGCCGACAGCGCGCTCCTGGTCTTCGCGTCCGAGCACTACGATCCCGCTGACTACATTCGCGACTACGACGAATTTCTCGCTCTTGTCGGCACGGAATGACGCCCGAGTCCAAAGAGCTGCCTGGCATCAGCAAGCAAGGGTTGCGATTTCTGATCTTCGGCGCGCTGAACACACTCGCCACCTATGCGGTGTATTGCGTCCTGGTGGCGTTCATCGCACCGCAGATCGCCTACGCTATCGTCTTCGCGCTGGGTATCGGGCTCGCGTATCTCCTCAATTCGCGGTTCGTGTTTGGATCGCGAATGCGCGCGTCGACCGCGACCGCCTATCCGCTGATCTACCTTGGGCAATACGCGGTCAATGCGATTCTAATCGAAGTGCTCGTCCGCGCCGGCCTCGGGCCGCGCGCCGCGTTGGCGGCGGCGCTCGCGGTGGTCACACCGCTTTCGTTCCTGCTGAACTATCTGTTGCTGGGTAGGCGTACCGCGACCGCTCAACGCTGACGCATCGACGCCGCTATACAATCGACGCTCGAAGCGTACGCCGACGTGCACTTGCCGAAATGACATTCGATCACAACCCATCGATGCGCGGGCCTTCTCGCCTCGTTCGAGGCTTGTCGGTGGGCATTCTTGCCGTGCTTCAACTCGTGTTCGTGCTGTGGGCATCGCGAACGGCGATTGTCGAGATGACGCATTGCGAGTTTTGCGACACGGCCTATTACCTGACTTCGGCCAACGAATTTTCGCGCTCGGGACTCTTGTTCGCCAACTATTGGGACGGCTATCGGTCGTACTTCGTTCCGGCGGTCGTCGCCGCGGTGGAGAAAATATCCGCAACGGCGGGCTACGACGGCAACGACGTGAAGCGATATGTCCACACGATAACGCTCCTCTTCCTCGCCTACTCGGTCGGCGCGATGTGGTGGTTGTCAAAGCGGGTCAGCGTCAGGCAGTTTGTTTTCGCGGCCGCGGCGACCATCGTCAACCCGTTTCTGATCGTCTACGTTCCGTTCGCGCTCCAGGAGGGCGTGCTGATGGCGCTGTGCCTGCCGCTCCTGTTCATCTGGATCGGCGCCAGAGACTTGGGGCCCCGCTCGCGCGCGGCGCTGGCGATCATCATCGCCTTGATTGCCTATGTCACGCGCGCGGCGCTGGTGTGGTGGATCGTGCCCGCGGTTCTCTACGCGGCGTGGATCATGAGGCCGTACTTTCGGCAACCGCGTCAATGGGCGCCGACGGTGCTGGCGGTCGGTTTCGCCGGCGCAGTGCTGCTCGGGCCGCAGATCTATGTCGTCAAGCAGAAATTCAACTCGATCAATCCTTACCCGTCCACAGCGCTGCTGTCGAATCAGATCGCGTGGGGGATCAACCTCATCAAGTTCGCGTCGATCGAGGAGCAAGGGCACTGGCGACAGCTCGCGTATCTATCGCCGTTCATGGCCGAGCCCGAAGACAGCAAGACGATTCATTTCTACTGGGACCGTCCGGGGCGGGGGGCTTTCCTGCTTCTGGGGCACGCGTACGCGGGATTCCACTACGACGAGATCAAGCCCTATTGGCAGATCCAGCGGTCGCGCATCCTGACCTTCTGGCTGTTGCTTTCCTCGGCGATCGTCTTCCTCGGCGTGACGCAGATGGCCGTGACGGTGGTCTCGGGACAGCTCAACGCCGATGGCGCATTTTCCATCGCCACGTTGGCATTGTGTGCGGCATCATTGATGCTGACGGCGACCGAGTCGCGCTTCGGTATCGTCGGCTTCGTGATGCTCTCCGCGTACGCGCTGCAATTGCTTGCGAGACGGCCGACAAGGGAACAGTGGGCGCTTCTGCTGCCGGGCTTGCTGCTCTACCTCGCGCTCTCGTTCCTGTTCAATGCGTTGATGATGCAAAATGGCGACATCGGTCTTTGAGCTCGTGGTCTTCAGGCTCGCGCTCTCCAAGCTCGCGGTCGGCAGGGTCGCTGTCTTTACCGCGCTGCAGGCCCTCGCGGTTGCCGCAAGCGCCGCCGGCGATTTGCCGCGCGTCCCGCTTCACTGGCTCTGGAACGAGCAGCAAACCGATTCGGCCTACACCGTGGACGCGGGCCGTCTTGCGCTGTTTGTGCATGAGCGCGGCTACGTGGACATGGGTGTGCTTGCCTATGTCGACGCGCTGCCGTCGGCGAACGGGCGCCCGCTAAAGTGCTTCTACTTTTCCGCGCCGCGCACGGACACTTTTTGCTCCATGTCGCTGATCGAGCAGCGAACGGTGCGCGCGCTTGGATTTGCATATACGAGCAATGAGGGTTATCTGCGTGTGCATCCGAGCGAGGGCACGGTTCCCTTGTTTCGACTCAGCCGCTCCTACGGTAAGGGCGACGACGACAGGGAGCATCGGTTCGTCATTTCGGAGGAAGAATTCGTCCGAATGCGCAAGCAGGGATGGACGTTCGATGGGGTCAAGGGATACGTGTCGACGATACCTTAGCGTCGGGCGCGCATTCGCGGCCGCCATGGCGTTCCACCACATCCGCGATCACATCCCGATCGCTTCTCCGAGCACGTCTCCGAGCACGTCTCCGATCATATCCCCATCGGCTCCCGGTGAAAGCGCCGACCGACCCGACCCGCGTCGATGTGGCTGCCGCGCCGTGACGGCGCAATGTATCGGCGCCGGAGTCCGTGGCGTTTAAGCGCGGCGTGATGACTACCGAGCTGCGCGCGCTCTGATCGGGCCGCGCACGTGCGCGCGCTATAATCATCGCCCGCTCCTCGCGCTCCCCTCCTTTGCGCATGTCCCTGGCTCGCCAAGTCTTTCTGTCGCTCGCGCTCGCGACGCTTTCGTCGTCTGCGTTCGGCCAGACCGCCATTCCCGCAGCGGCTGCGCCGCCGCCGATCGCGGCCAAGGCGTATCTGCTCATCGACATCCTGAGCGGGCAGACGCTTCTCGCGGTCAACGCCGACGAGCCACGCGAGCCGGCTTCGCTCACCAAGCTGATGACGGCGTACCTGGTCTTTCGCGCGCTCAAGGACAAGGAGCTCATGCTTTCGCAAATGGCACCAGTGTCCGAGAAAGCTTGGCGTGCCGAGGGATCGAGAATGTTCATCGATCCCAAGAAAGCAGTGTCGGTGGACGAGCTGCTGCACGGCGAGATCGTGCAGTCGGGAAACGACGCGGCCATCGCGTTGGCGGAAGCCACCGCGGGCTCCGAGGAGGCATTCGTCGAGCGAATGAACCGCGAGGCGGCCCGGCTCGGAATGAAGAACACGCGTTTCGTTAACGCCACCGGACTGCCCGCGCCACAACAGGTCTCGTCCGCGACCGACCTCGGATTGATCGCCGCGGCGATCATTCGCGATTTCCCGGAATATTACCCACTGTATTCGATCAAGGAATACCGTTACAACAACATCACGCAATCGAACCGCAACCGGCTGCTTTGGAGCGACCCGTACGTCGACGGCATGAAGACCGGATTAACCGACGGCGCGGGCTATTGCCTGATCGCGTCGGCGACGCGCGGTCCTCGGCGGCTGCTTGCCGTGGTGCTCGGCGCAGCGTCCGACGCGGCGCGTGCCAGCGAAGCGCAGAAGCTGCTCAATTACGGGTTCCAATTCTACGACACGGTCCAGCTCTATCAGAACGGCGCACAGGTCAGTGCGCTCAAGGTGTGGAAGGGCGCGACCAACGCGGTGCCTGCGGGCTTCGTTGCCGACCAGTACGTGACGCTGCCGAAGGGTCAGGCACAGCAATTGAAGCTCACGCTGGAGGCGGTCGAGCCGCTGCTTGCCCCGATTACCCGAGGACAGCGCGTCGGCATGGTAAAGGTCACGCTCGAAGGCAAGCCTGTCGGCGAGTTTCCGCTGGTTGCACTGATGGAGGTGCCGCTCGCGAGCTTGTTCGGGCGCGCATGGGACACCATCCGATTGTGGTTCAAGTGACACATCCACGCCGCCGCACGGCTTCACCGATGCGTTTCATCGAGCCCACGACCTCCGTCCCACGCTTAGGGCACTCCTCATGACCGTATATCTCAATGGCCGCTTTCTGCCACTCGAAGACGCGAAAATCTCCGTGCTCGATCGCGGCTTCATCTATGGCGACGGCGTGTATGAATTGATCCCCGTCTACCACCGCCAGCCGTATCGCCTGCCACAACATCTCGCCCGCCTGCAGCGCAGCCTCGACGGCATCCGACTAACGAACCCGCACACGGCTAGCGAATGGGAATCGATCGTTCGCGAGCTTGTCGCGCGTACTCCGTTCGACGAGCAGGCTGTCTATTTTCAGGTGACTCGCGGCGTCGCCAAGCGTGATCATTCTTTTCCCCTGGGCGTCGCGGCGACGGTCTTCATGATGAGCAATCCGCTTCCGCTGCCCACCGCGGAGCAAGTCGAACGTGGGGTCGCGGTCGTCACCGCAACCGACGAGCGCTGGCTGCATTGCGACCTGAAGACGATTTCGCTCTTGGGCAATGTCCTGGCGCGGCAGCTTGCCACCGACGCCGGCGCGGCCGAAGCGGTATTGTTTCGCAATGGCTTCCTGACCGAGGCTTCGGCGTCGAACGTGTTCATCGTGCGCGAGGGGGTCATCGTCGCTCCGCCCAAGGACAATCAGATCTTGCCGGGCATCACTTACGACGCGGTGTTCGAGTTGGCGCGCGGCGGGGGACTGGCGGTGGAGATTCGCCCGATTTCCCGGGAAGAGGCGCTCGCGGCGGACGAAATGTGGCTGTCGTCGTCGACCAAGGAAGTGCTCGCCGTCACCACCGTCGACGGGAAAGCCTTTGCCGCGGGCGTGCCGGGCCCGGTGTTCCGCAAGATGTACGAGCTCTTTCAGGCGAGCAAGCCCCGAAGCGACAAGTAGAAGATCGGCTTTTGCATTCAAGTGGTTAGGGGATTCTCGGGGCCGGCGAGAAATGGCCCACCATATCGGCCGGCGTTCTGCAAGTCTATCTTGCCGCAATCGAGCCGGACCCGAGTAGAATTCGAATAGCGCTTGCTCCCCGTTCGTACGTTCAATGGGTATGAAAGAGCCGCTCTCCAAAATCGTCGAACACCGCTACGGCGGTCGCAATATTCCCGTGGCGCTGGTGCTGCCGGATGGGGGCCGCGTCGCACTCTCGGCGACGCCGGAAGTCGACGTCTACGCCCGCAACTGGAACGGAGTCAGGGCGCTGGCGTCGCCCGAGCTTGGCAAGCTGGCGCGCGCGTACGTCCACAACGACATCGATTTCTCCGGCGGCGCGCGGCGCGGCCTCGCCATCGCCGAGGCGCTGGTCGGCTCGGTAACCCACGGCCGCGACGCGGTGCATGCTCGCATGCGCGCGTGGTTGCATCAGCGTCGCAGCAATAAAACCAATATCCAGCACCACTACGACGTCTCGAATTCGTTCTATCGTCTCTGGCTCGACGAGCGCATGGTGTATTCCTGCGCGTACTTCAAAAGCGACGCCGATACGCTCGACCAGGCGCAGGCGCAAAAGCTCGATCATATCTGCCGCAAGCTCCGCTTGCAGCCCGGCGAAGAATTCCTCGATATCGGATGCGGCTGGGGCGCGCTGATCTTCTGGGCCGCTCAGAATTACCGGGTCAACGCTACCGGCATCACGCTGTCGCAAAATCAGTACGACTATGTCAGTGCCAAGATCTCGGAGTTGGGCTTGGAGGGCAGGGTCCACGTGCGAATGCTCGACTATGCGGATCTGCCGGCCGACGGCGCTTACGACAAGATCGCCAGCATCGGCATGTTCGAGCATGTCGGCGCGCATAATTTCCCGCGCTACTTCGGGAAAATATATCGGGCACTCAAGCCCGGAGGGTGGGTGCTCAACCACGGCATCACCCTGAATCAACTCGGCGCGGAAAGCCTGGGCAGCGGGATCGGCGATTTCGTG
Organism: Burkholderiales bacterium; assembly: GCA_017880805.1. Taxonomy (GTDB): domain Bacteria; phylum Pseudomonadota; class Gammaproteobacteria; order Burkholderiales; family Casimicrobiaceae; genus PALSA-1003. Next base: position 13,276 of record JADGRP010000004.1, on the reverse strand, counting down.
GAGGAATACGTCTTCCCCGGCGGTCAGCTCGTGCACGTTTCGCGAGTCGTGGAGGGACTGGCCTCGGAGGGCCTGGAAATCGTCGACGCGGAGGCGTTGCGCGAGCATTACGCACGCACCCTTTGGCAATGGGTGGACAGGTTGGAGGCTAACGCCGACGCTGCCCGCCGCGAAGTCGGCGAAGAAAAATTCCGCGTCTGGCGCATTTACCTGGCGGGTTCAGCCCACGCCTTCGAGCGCGGGTGGCTGTCGATCTTCCAGCTGCTCGCGGGCAAGCCCTTGCCCGACGGACGTTTGCCGCATCCGCCGACGCGCGAGCACATGTATCGTCCCTAGTCGAAGTCCGGCGCTTGCGTGCGTCGTGCCCGCCCCCATATTCGAGCGATGGAAACGACCATGGCCGAATCATCATCGTTGCTCGAATTTCCCTGCTCGTTCCCGATCAAGATCATGGGCCGCACGGAAGACGGGTTCGCACAGCTGGTGCTCGATATCGTGCTGCGCCACGTCCCCGACTTCGACAGCTCGACCATGGAAATGAGGGCGTCGCGCGAGGGCAAGTATCTGTCGCTGACCTGCGTGGTCAACGCGACTTCTCGCGAGCAGCTTGATGAACTTTACCGGGAGCTTTCGGGGCATCCACAGGTCGTGATGGTTCTCTAACCTTGAACGAAGCCGCGGCCGGTGGGCGATCCGGTGGCTACGCGCCCGCGCTGAAGCGCCTCGGGCGGACTGATTACACGCGCACCTGGCGCGCGATGCAGGCGTTCACCGACGCCCGCACTCCCGACACGGGAGACGAGATCTGGCTGACCGAGCACGCGCCGGTATACACGCTCGGGCTCGCCGGTCGCCCCGAGCACATCCTGCGCGCCAATGCGATTCCGGTGCTGAAGGTCGATCGAGGCGGACAGGTCACGTATCACGGGCCGGGACAGTTGATGGTCTATCTCCTGGTCGACCTCAAGCGGCTTCGCCTCGGCGTGCGCCAGCTGGTCGAGGCGATCGAAGGCGCCGTGATAAAATTATTGGATTCATACGGGATCAAGGCGTACGGCCGGCGTGATGCGCCGGGCGTCTACGTCAGGTGCGACGGGCGAGAGGCCAAAATCGCCGCGCTCGGTCTCAAGGTCCGCAATGGCTGCACCTACCACGGCTTCGCGCTCAATCTCGACATGGATCTCGCGCCGTTCGATGACATCGACCCGTGCGGTTATCGCGGACTCGCGGTGACGCAGCTGCGTGACCTCGATGTCGACGTGGGGACCTCGCGCGCCGAGATCGAAGACCGCCTCGTGAGCTACGTGACCCGGGCGATTGCAGGCGTCGATCGGAAGAGTCGGTGAGTGATATCGTCTCCGTGCCTCAAGAGCCCGCCGCGCTGCCGTCCGCGTCCGCCGGCGTCAAACACAAGGGCGGCGCCAAGACTGCGCGCATCCCTATCAAGGTCGTCGTTGCCGAGCGGTTGCAAAAACCCGCGTGGATACGCGCGAGGGCGCCATCCTCGCCGCGCTTCTACGACATCAAGCGCATCCTGCGCGAGCACAAGCTGCATACGGTTTGCGAAGAAGCTTCCTGCCCGAACATCGGCGAGTGCTTCGGCAAGGGCACGGCGACGTTCATGATCATGGGCGAGCTCTGTACCCGCCGCTGCCCATTCTGCGACGTCGGGCACGGGCGCCCGTTGCCGCTCGATGCGGAGGAGCCGCTGAACCTGGCGAAGACCATCGCCGCGCTGAAGCTATCCTATGTCGTGATCACGAGTGTGGATCGCGACGACCTGCGCGATGGCGGGGCGCAGCATTTCGTCGACTGCATCCGCGCCGTGCGGGAGAGGTCGCCGGCGACGCGCATCGAGGTGCTGGTTCCCGATTTCCGCGGTCGTCTCGAGCGCGCGCTCGACGTGCTCGGCGCGTCGCCGCCGGACGTGATGAACCACAACCTCGAGACGGTGCCGCGCCTCTACAGGCAGGCGCGGCCCGGCGCGGACTACGCTAATTCGCTCGAGCTGCTGAGCCGGTTCAAGGCGAGGTTTCCCGACATCCCGACCAAGTCCGGGCTGATGGTCGGCCTCGGGGAGACCGACGACGAGATCATCGCTGTGATGCGCGACATGCGTACGCACCGGATCGACATGCTCACCATCGGCCAGTACCTGCAGCCGAGCGCGTCCCATCTTCCGGTGCTGCGCTATGTGCATCCCGACGCTTTTGCGATGCTCGAGCGGGAGGCCTATCGCCTGGGTTTCGCGCACGCCGCGGTCGGGGCCATGGTGCGCTCTTCGTACCACGCCGACCGGCAGGCGCACGGCGTCCTCGGCGACCAGGCTTAACGCCTGTCGCTGACCGACGCCCCGTCTCAGGAGATATCCATGCTCTTTTGCACACCGAGCCGCGCGCTGCGCGCGATCGCCGCGATCGCATTCGGGTTGTTTGCCATCGGCGGCGCACGCGCCGAGGTCCCCGAGGTCCGCATCTCGCACGGCTTCGGCGTGCTCTACCTGCCGCTGATGGTGATGGCCAGCGAAAAGTTGATCGAAAAGAACGCCAGGGCGGCCGGTCTTGGCGACGTCAAGGCGACGTACCTGGTGCTCGACGGCGGCAATGTCATCAACGACGCGATGTTGTCGGGCGCGCTCGACATCGCGTCGATCGGGGTGCCGGGCTTTCTGACGCTGTGGGCGAAGGCGAAGGACAACCCAGCGCTGGAGATCCGGGGCTTGTCCGGGATGAGCTCGTCTTCGCTATACCTGATGACGCGCAATCCGAACATCAAGTCGCTCAAGGATTTTTCCGACAAGGATCGCATCGCCGTTCCGGGGATCAAGACCTCGCTGCCGGCGGTGATGCTGCACATGGTTGCCGCGAGGGAGTTCGGCGACGCCAACTACGCCAAGCTCGACCCGATCACGGTCGGCCTTCCGCACCCCGACGCGCTGGGCGTGCTGCTGTCGGGCAGGGGTGAGATCAACAGCCACATGGCATCGCCCCCTTTCTCATACATCGAGGACGCGACGCCGGGGCTGCACCGGGTATTCAACACGGTCGACATCCTGGGCAATATCACGGTCGACATGACCTACACCACGCGCAAGTTTTTCGAGGCCAACCCGAAGTTGTGCGGCGTGTTCATCGCCGCAATGAACGAGGCCGACGCTCTCATCGCGAAGGATCCGAAGAAAGCAGCCGAAATCTATCTCGCGATATCGAAGCAGAAATCGACGCCGGACGAAATCGTCAAGATTCTCGCCGACCCGAACTCGACATTTTCGACGGTCCCGAACGGGACGATGAAATATGCGGAATTCATGTCACGCGTCGGGACGATCAAGGCCAAGCCGGCGACATGGAAGGACCTGTTTTTCGCGCCGATTCTAGGTGCGGCGGGGAGCTAGCGACCCCTGCGCTGCGCGACGCCGGGCAGTGCGGCAGCGTTCGGCCACAGCAACCATATCCGGCCGCTCTGGTTCATCCGCCCCGCGTTTCGGCCTGCGTCGTCGCCCAAGCCCCAGAAGAAATCGGCGCGCAGCGCCCCTCTGATCGCGCCGCCGGTATCCTGCGCCAGGACCAGCCGCTGCAGCGGCGTGCTTGAAAGCGGCTCGGTCGTCGCCAGAAACATTGGCGCGCCCAGCGGCAGAAAGCGTGGATCCACCGCGATGGCCCGGCCTGCGGCAAGCGGCACGCCAAGGGCGCCGATCGGCCCATCGATGCCATTTTCAGAATCGGCGGCGATCTCACGAAAAAAGACGTAGCTCGGATTTTCGTCGAGTAGAAACGGCAGTTTGTCCGGATGCTGCCTCCCCCAGGCCTTGATGCCTTGCATCGATGCTGTCTCCAGCGTCAACTCGCCGCGTTCGATCAGCACTCGCCCGATCGACCGGTATGGATGCCCGTTCTGATCGGCGTAACCGATACGTACCGTGCTCCGGTCGGCAAGCTCGACGTGGCCGGAGCCCTGGATTTGTAGAAAGAATGCTTCGACCGGGTCGTCGACCCATACCAGCTCCCTGCCCGACAAGCTGGCCTTTCCTGCCTCGATTTCCGCGCGCGACCAATATGGCACAACGCGCTTTCCGTCGAGACGTCCGCGAACGCGCTCGGTCTTGAGCTCGGGAAGGATCTCGCCCAACTCGATCGTGAGCAGATCGTCCGGTGGTGCATAAAGCGGATACCGGTAACGGTCGGTGCGCACGCGGCTGCCCTTGAGCAACGGCTCGTAGTAGCCGGTCGCGCGTCCGACATCGCTCCCGTCCACGGTGGTGACCTGGTATGGAGTAAACTGCGCTTCGAAAAACGCGCGCGCCCCGACATCATCGTGTGCTGCGACGGAAGGCGCGGCGGCGCATGCGGGTCGCCAAATTGCCGCCGATTCGGGTCGCGTGATCAAAGCGCGACAGCTTGCGGTAAACGAGGGTAAGGCGGCAGATGGAGTGTCGTTGCTCCAGCCGGGCAGGGCTGAAAATGGAACCGCCCGGAACACGGCGCTTGCAGTTTCCGATGGCGCAACCGATGGCGCAGCACCGCCGGAACCGGGAGGCGGCGCGGGACCGGGGACCGTTGCGCAGGAACCGACCAGCGCGCAAAGCGCGGCGACACTTGAAAGCATCGCGATGGCATGGATACTTCTCGAAGCGCTGGTCGCGCTGTTGCTGGCGGTGTTTATCGTTTGGTTCACAATGGGCGGCAGGCGCAAGCCGCCGCCGAGTTTGCCACCGAGTCCGAGGCCACCGAACGACGACGAATCAGGCAAGGACACCGGGAAGAAATGACCCGCGCGCCATGCTGAAGTCTGTTGTCACCGGCGGCAACCGCGCGCGTCGAATACCGGCGCGCGGGCGACGCGATGGCGCGGCGCGAGTCTCGACACCGGCATCAGTGAAGGACGCGCGGTACCGACAAGGTGAACGGCGGAATCGGCGCGTCGAAATGCTGTCCGTCTTGGGCCACCATCTGATATTCGCCACGCATGGTCCCGACCGCCGTCTCCAGATGCGTGCCGCTGCTGTATTCGAAGCTTTCGCCGGGCTTGAGCAGAGGCTGCTGTCCGACGACGCCCAGGCCCTTGACTTCGACGACCTTGTTGTTCGCGTCGGTGATGACCCAATGGCGGCTGATGAGTTGCGCGGGAACGGTGCCGGTGTTGGTGACCATGATCGTGTATGCAAAGACGTACTGGTTTTTCGACGGGTCCGACTGGTCCTCGACGTAGCTCGCCTTGGGTATGACGGTGATCTCGTACTTCTCGCTCGCGGCCACGACAAAGCCCTTCCCATGATGACGGAGCAATTATAACGCGATGCGTACATGCCAGATTGCGCCGTCGATTCTCTCCGCGGACTTCGCGCGCCTCGGCGACGAAGTCCGCGCGGTCATCGACGCCGGCGCCGACCTGATTCACTTGGACGTGATGGACAATCATTACGTTCCGAATCTGACCATAGGGCCGCTGGTGTGCCGGGCCTTGAAGCCGCATGTCAGCGTGCCGATCGACGTTCATCTGATGGTCACGCCGGTCGATGCGCTGGCATCCGCGTTCGCCGAGGCCGGCGCGGCGATCATCAGCTTCCATCCGGAGGCTTCCCGTCACGTTGACCGCACGATCGAGCTTATCCACGAGCGCGGCTGTAAGGCCGGCCTGGCGATCAACCCCGCGACGCCGCTCGACTGCCTCGATCATGTGCTCGACAAGCTCGACGTCGTCTTGATCATGTCGGTGAACCCGGGATTCGGAGGACAGTCGTTCATCGACGAAGCTTTGAAAAAGCTCGCGCTGGTGCGGGCACGCATCGACGCCATGGTCGCACGCACTGGCCGGGAAATCCGGCTCGAGGTCGACGGCGGGGTCAAGGTCGACAACATCGGCGCCATCGCCCGGGCCGGCGCCGACAGGTTCGTCGCCGGCTCGGCGATCTTCGGCAGCGGCGATTACGCCAAGACCATAGCGGCGATGCGCGCAGAAGTCGCTCGCGCCGGGTAAGGATCGGGCGGCGGTCGGGCCTAGAGGGGCTCGATCCCGAACGGGCCCGGTCCCGACCGCATCGCGACCCGGTGCAAAGGCCGGAACGTGATGGTATAGTTTCCTCGCGGCCCCAACTGCCGCACCTTTGATCCATGAGCTTCGACATTCTCCATCGCAACGGCTGGGCCTGGCGGCACGGCAACGACTGGCGCTGGCCGCGCCTATCGTGACCGCGCCTTAGCGTCGCGCGCAAAAGCGACGCCTGCAATAACGTTGCGTTCGTTCAGAGAATCGTTGGAGCATCATGACCGAAGCCGAATTCCGCGCTCTCGCAGCGCTTGGGTATAACCGCATCCCGCTCGTGCTCGAGGCGTTTGCGGACCTCGATACCCCGCTTTCGCTCTATCTCAAGCTCGCCAACCAGCGCTACACCTACTTGCTCGAGTCGGTGGTCGGCGGCGAACGCTTCGGCCGCTATTCCTTCATCGGCTTGCCGGCGAAGCTTCGCATCCGCTCGCGCGGACGGCAGATCGAAGTGGAGGATCGCGGCGGCATCATCGAGCGTCACGAGGGCGACCCGCTGGCATTCATCGGGGAATTCCTGCGCCGGTACCGTGCCGCTCCACGTCCCGGCCTGCCGCGATTCTGCGGCGGGCTCGCCGGGTATTTCGGTTACGACACCGTTCGTCATATCGAGACGAAGCTTGCCGCGACCGCGCCGGCGCCGATCGCGGAGCTTGCCGACATCCCGGACATCCTCCTGCTGCTGACCGAGGAGCTTGCGGTCGTCGACAATCTCTCGGGCAAGATCTCGCTTATCGTGTATGCGGATCCGGCCGAGCCCAACGCCTACTGGGCCGCGCACGATCGATTGCAGGAACTCCGGCGCAAGCTGCGGCAACCGGCAACGATCCCGTTTCAGACCGCGTCCGAGCTCACGGTCGCCGAAAGCGAATTCGGGGCGGAGGGCTATCAGGCCGCGGTGGTGCGTTCGCGCGAGTACATCGCGGCCGGCGACATCATGCAGGTCGTCATTTCGCAACGCATGCGACGGCCGTTTAGCGCGCCGCCGCTGTCGCTGTACCGGGCGCTGCGCTCGCTCAACCCATCGCCTTACATGTTCTATTACGATTTCGGCGATTTTCATCTGGTCGGCGCGTCGCCCGAAATACTGGTGCGCAAGGAAGGCTCGAACATCACCCTCCGGCCGATTGCCGGCACCCGGCCGCGTGCCGCGAACCGCGAAGCCGACGAGCTGCTGGCGACCGAGCTGTTGAACGATCCCAAGGAAATCGCCGAGCACGTGATGCTGCTTGACCTTGGGCGCAACGACGTCGGCCGCGTCGCGCAAATAGGCTCGGTCCGCGTGACCGAGCGCATGGTCATCGAACGCTATTCGCACGTGATGCACATCGTTTCCAACGTCGAAGGCCTGCTCAAGCCGGGCCTCACCAGCATCGACGTGCTGCGCGCCGCGTTCCCGGCCGGAACCGTGAGCGGAGCACCGAAGGTCCGCGCCATGGAAATCATCGACGAGCTCGAGCCGTCGCGGCGCGGGATCTATTCCGGCGCAGTGGGTTACATCAGCTTTCAAGACGACATGGACACGGCCATCGCACTGCGAAGCGCCGTCGTGAAGGATGGCGTGTTGTACGCGCAGGCCGGAGGAGGCATCGTCCACGACTCCTCGCCCGAAGGCGAATGGCAGGAGACCCTCAACAAGCTGCGCGCGCTGCAGCGCGCCGCCGACATGGTCCAACTGGGCCTGGATGCGGAAGGGTAAGCATGCTGCTGCTCATCGACAACTACGATTCGTTCACCTACAACCTGGCGCAATACCTGGGCGAGCTGGGCGCCGACGTGCACGTGCATCGCAACGACGCGATCACCCTGGAGCAGATCAGCGCGTGGCGGCCGGAGAGGATCGTCATCTCGCCGGGGCCGTGCACGCCCAACGAAGCAGGCATTTCGGTTTCGCTCGTGCAGAGATTCGCTGGCGAAATTCCCATCCTCGGCGTTTGCCTTGGGCACCAGGCTATTGGCCAGGCGTTCGGCGGGCGCATCGTCCGCGCGGCCCGCGTGATGCACGGCAAGATGTCGTCCATCGCCCATCGCGGCGATGGCGTATTCGAAGGGCTGGCCAGCCCGTTCACCGCAACCCGTTATCATTCGCTGGTGATCGACCGCGGCAGCATTCCAGAATGCCTGGAGATCACGGCGGAAAGCGACGACGGCGAGATCATGGGCGTGCGCCATCGCGAGTTTGCGGTCCAGGGCGTTCAGTTTCATCCGGAAGCGATATTGACCGAGCATGGCCACGCGTTGTTATCGAACTTCCTGAAATCTCCGCGGTAGTGGAAACCTAAGGACGATCATGCCGATCGATATTCAGGACGCGCTCCAGCGCACCATCGAACACCGCGAGATCTTTCACGACGAAATGCTCGCGCTGATGCGGAAGATCATGAACGGCGAAGCGTCGCCGGTGATGATCGCGGCATTGACCGTCGGCCTGCGGGTGAAAAAGGAAACCGTCGGCGAGATCGCCGCCGCGGCACAGGTCATGCGCGAATTCGCGACCAAGGTCGACGTGCCCGACCGCGACCATCTGCTGGACATCGTCGGCACCGGCGGCGACGCGGCGCACACCTTCAACATTTCCACCGCGGCGATGTTCGTCGCCGCTGCGGCCGGGGCGCGAATCGCCAAGCACGGCGGGCGGTCGGTGTCGTCGAAGTCGGGCAGCGCCGATGTGCTCGAGGCGCTTGGCGCCGAGATCATGCTCAAGCCGGGGCAGGTCGCGGCATGTATTGCCGAGACGGACATCGGCTTCATGTTCGCGCCGAGCCATCACAGCGCGATGAAGCACGCGGCGCCGGTGCGCAAGGAACTCGGCATCAGGACCATCTTCAATATCCTGGGCCCGCTGACCAATCCGGCGGGCGCGTCGAACCAGCTCCTCGGCGTGTTTCATCCGGACTTGGTAGGCATCCTGGTGCGCGTGCTGCAGCGGCTGGGCAGCAAGCACGTGCTGGTCGTCTACGGCAAGGACGGCATGGACGAAGTGTCGCTCGGCGCCGCGACGCTCGTCGGAGAGTTGAAGGATGGACAAATACGCGAGTACGAAATTCATCCCGAGGATTTCGGTCTCAGAATGGTCTCCAACCGCGGGCTCAAGGTTGCCGACGCGATGGAATCCAAAGCGATGCTTCTCGAGGCGCTCGCCAATATCGAGGGCACGCCGCGAGAGATCGTTGTCCTCAATGCCGGCGTTGCGCTCTACGCCGCAAACGTCGCCGGCTCGATCCACGAAGGCATCGACCGCGCCCGCGCCGCCGTCGCATCGGGGGCTGCGCAAGCGAAGCTCGAGCAGTTCGTTGCCACGACCCGGAAGCTGGCGGCGTCGGCGCGTTGATCGTGGCTTCGCGGCCTGATTTATGCGCTAGTGCGGACGGCCTCGTCTTCCGGGTCGCAACTGCCGCCGACGCGCCGCAGCTGGCTTCGTGGAACCGGGAGCTGATCGAAGACGAGGGCAACGATAATGCGATGAGCCTCGACCAGCTTGTGGCGCGAATGCGAGCCTGGTTGACGACGGAATACCAGGCGTTGGTTTTCGACGAGCTGGCCACACCGGCACCGGCACCGGTGGCGTACGCATTATTTCGCCACGAGCCGGAATGGGTACACTTGCGCCAGTTTTTCGTGGTGCGGGATCGCCGCCGGCGGGGCATAGGCGCGCGTGCGGTTGCGCTGCTCCGCGACACCGTGTTCCCGCCCGGCGTACCGGTCATCGTCGAGGCGATGGCGTGGAACCATGCCGCGCTCTCGTTCTGGCGCGCGGTAGGATTCACCGACCGCTACGTCGGGCTCGAGTCGGATCGGGCGGCGTCCGCTCAGCGCTCATCGCGCAGCATGTCACCGTGACCGATCGCGACATCCTCACCCGGATCCTTGCCACCAAGGCCAAAGAGCTTGGCGCCGCGAAGGCAGCGATCCCCTTGAGCGAGATGCGCGCCCTCGTCAGTTCATCGCCCGCGCCACGCGATTTTGCCGGTGCGCTTCGCGTCAAAATCGCCGCGGGGCGCTCCGCCGTGATCGCGGAAATAAAGAAGGCGAGCCCGAGCAAGGGCGTGTTGCGGCCGATCTTCGATCCGGCCGCGATCGCCCGGCGTTACGAAGCCGGAGGCGCAGCCTGTCTTTCGGTATTGACCGACCGCGACTATTTCCAGGGACAGCCGGAGCATCTGAGCGCCGCCCGCGAAGCTTGTTCCTTGCCCGCATTGCGCAAGGATTTTCTGATCGACGAGTACCAGGTGCTGGAGTCGAGAACGCTCGGTGCTGATTGCATTCTGTTGATTGTTGCAGCGCTCGACGATGCGCGGCTGGCCGCGCTCGAAGCCTCTGCGCGCGAGCTCGGCATGGCCGTGCTGGTCGAAGTTCATGATGGATCGGAGCTCCAGCGGGCGCTCAAGCTTGTGACGCCCTTGATCGGCATCAACAATCGCAACCTGCGCACGTTCGACGTCTCGCTCGAGACGACGCTCGATCTGCTCTCGCGCGTCCCATCCGATCGTCTGGTGGTCACCGAAAGCGGCATCCTCACGCCGCCAGACGTCGCTCGCATGCGCGCTCGCGGCGTACACGCATTTCTCGTCGGCGAGGCATTCATGCGCGCGGCCGACCCGGGGGCAGCGCTGGCGACGCTTTTCGCCTGAGCATTTCGCGTGGCCCGCTGACACCCTGCACCTTTGCTATTATGCAGCGCCGGGCGCGGTGGCATCCGCAAGCCCGATGCGAACTAGCCCAAGTCAAAGGCCTCCTGGTGTCGGCAATCGCTGTCGAGAACGTCAGCAAGCACTGGACCACCGCGAGCGGGCAGGTTCGCGCCGTCGACAGTGTGTCCTTTGCGCTCGAGCCGGGAACGCTCAACGTGCTTCTCGGCCCTTCGGGCTGCGGCAAGTCGACGACGCTGCGACTCATTGCCGGGCTCGACCACGCTGACACCGGTAGCATCTGGATCGATGGCCACGACGTGACGCACCTGCCGCCCGCGCGGCGCAAAATTGCGATGGTGTTTCAATCCTACGCGCTGTTTCCGCATCTGAGCGTGTCGGAAAACATCGTTTTCGGGCTGCGAGTGCGCAAGACCGGGCACGCCGACTGCGAGCGGCGACTGAAACGGATCTCGGAGCTTCTGGGGTTGTCGGCGCTGCTCGATCGAAAGCCCGGCCAGCTCTCGGGCGGCCAGCAACAAAGAGTCGCGCTCGGTCGCGCGCTCATCGCCGAAGCGCCGGTGTGCCTGATGGACGAGCCTCTGTCAAACCTCGATGCGCAACTGCGGCAGGAAATGCGTCTCGAGATTCGCAACCTGCAGCGGCAGCTCGGCATCACCATGGTCTACGTGACGCACGATCAGGTCGAGGCGATGTCGATGGCGGACCGAGTCATCCTGTTGTCCGGCGGCCGTATCGAACAGAACGGCGCGCCGGTCGACCTGTACGAAACGCCGGCCAACACGTTCGTGGCGCGTTTTATCGGCACGCCCCCGATGAATTTGCTACGACTGGATCGCGCCGGCGGCGAAGCGGTCATCGCCGGCACCGAAGGCCCGGGTGTTGGTCCGATCGAGTGGGCAGGCGGAACGCTCGGTGTTCGCCCCGAGCATGTTTTGTTAGCGGGCGACGGCGCGTTTGCGGTGCGAGTCGAGAGCGTCGAATACCTGGGTGCCGACTCGCTGCTGCTGTGCCGCATCGGCGAGCAACTTCTGACCGCGCGCGTTGCCGGCCGAGTCGGCGTGTCCAGCGGCGATTCCGCGCGCTTGGGCTGGGCACGCGGCGCGAGCCACTTCTTCGACGCTGCAGCCGGGATACGGCTCCAGACAGAACCGATTCATCAAGGCGCAACCATGTTTGCCTAGTCTTGAACGTTTGTTTCTACGAGGAGGAAGCATCATGAAACGCACCACACTCTGGGGCTGGTTTATCGCCCTTGCCGCTGCCGCGCTCTCGAGCGCCACCTTCGCCCAGGCACCGGTCGAGATTTCGTTTTATTACCCGGTCGCCGTCGGCGGACCCATTACCAAGCTGGTCGACACTTTCGCCGCCGACTTCGAAAAAGAGAATCCGAGAATCAAGGTCAAGCCGATCTATTCCGGCAGCTACCAGGAGTCGATCACCAAGGCTCTTACCGCGGTCAAGAGCAACGACGCGCCGACGATGTCGGTGCTTCTTTCTACCGACATGTTCACCTTGATCGATGAAGAAGCAATCGTTCCTTTCGATCCTCTGATCAGTACGCCGGAAGATCAGGCGTGGCTGAAGGGCTTTTATCCCGCCTTCATGGAGAACAGCCAGACCGGCGGCAAAACCTGGGGGATTCCGTTTCAGCGCTCGACCATCGTTCTTTACTACAACAAGGAGATGTTCAAGGATGCGGGCCTCGATCCCAACAAGCCGCCCGCGACATGGAAGGAAATGGCGGAATACGCGCAAAAGCTGACCAGGCGCGACGCATCCGGCAAGGTCACGCAGTGGGGCGTGCAGATTCCGGCGTCGGGATTTCCGTATTGGCTGTTCCAGGGACTCACCACCGAGAACGGCGTCCAGTTGATGAATTCCGCGGGGACCGAGACGTATTACGACAAACCGGCGGTCGTCGAAGCCTTGCAATACTGGATGGATCTCACCGCCAAGTACAAGGTGCATCCGGAAGGGATTGTCGAGTGGGGCACGACGCCGAAGGATTTTTTCGAGCGCAAGGTCGCGATGATGTGGACCACGACCGGCAACCTCACCAACGTCAAGAATAACGCCAAGTTCGACTTCGGCGTCGGGATGCTGCCGGCGAACAAGCGCCGCGGCAGTCCGACCGGCGGCGGCAACTTCTACCTTTTCAAGCAAGCCAAGCCTGAGCAGCAGGCGGCTGCGCTCAAGTTCATCAAGTGGATCACCTCGCCGGCGCGCGCTGCGCAGTGGGGAATCGACACCGGCTATGTCGCGGTGCGTCCCGACGCATGGGAAACGCCAGTGATGAAAAAATACGTGACGGAGTTTCCGCCCGCCGCCGTCGCGCGCGACCAGCTGCAATTCGCGGTGGCCGAATTGTCCACCCACGACAATCAGCGCGTCACCAAGGCGCTCAACGATGGCTTGCAGGCCGCGCTGACCGGCACCAAAGGGGCCGAGCAGGCGCTGAAGGATTCACAACGCGAAGCTGACCGCCTGCTCCGGCCGTATCGCAAGTGATGCATGTAGTCAATTATTGCGCATGCCGAAGGTGCGTGACGCCGGGAGCCTTCATATCGTCATTCCCGCGAAAG
>JADGRP010000259.1 GCA_017880805.1 Burkholderiales bacterium | reverse complement strand
TCGGCGGCGATGGTCTTCTTGCGCGCTGGAAAGAGCGCGAGCGTCAACGGGCGGCCGCGGTAGAGCAATGCCGCGCCTTCGCGCCACTCCGCCGGAAGCGCCTCCTTGTCGCGCCCGCGCCATTCGGCCATCGTCTTGATGACCCACTCCGCGCGTTCTCTCAACGCAAGTTCGATCTCGCGTATCGAAACCCAGGACGGCGCGCGTACGCTAAGGCCGCTGTGATCGATCACCATGCCGATGGATCGGCGCCGCGCTCGACTGAGGCGGTAGTCGACGTCCTGGTTGCACAGCGTGACGCTGCGCACGCTCCCTGCGGTGCTGCGAGCGCCGGTCAGGCGCGCGGAGTCGCGCGCGGATCGAGCGGATTTCCCAGCCGTGCGACCTCGTCTTCGATCCAAGACTCGACCTCGTTCATCAGTCGCTGCATGTCGTGACCCTCGGCACGGATCGGCGGACCGATCGAGACGGTGATCGTCCCGGAACGTTTACCGAGCATGCCCTTCGGCCACAAATAGCCGGCATTATGCGCTACCGGCACGATAGGCACGCCGAGCGCGACGGCGAGCCGTGCGCCTCCGGTTTTGTAGTGTGCGCGTGTCCCCGCCTTGATTCGCGTTCCTTCAGGATAGACGACGATCCAGAAACCCTGGGCGAAGCGTTCACGGCCCTGGGTGATGATCTGCGTCATCGCGTCCTGCCCGCTGGCGCGGTCGATGGTGATCGGCGATGCCAGCGCGAAGGCCCAGCCGAAGAAGGGAATGGAAAGCAATTCCTTCTTGGCAACGAATGACAGCGGTGGAAAAAGGAAGTTGAGCGAGAGCGTTTCCCAGGTCGAGGAGTGCTTGGACATCACGATGTGCGGGTCGCTCGACCGGGGGATGTTTTCGGCGCCGAGCACTCGATGGCGGATGCCGCAGATCCAGCGCGCCGCGAGGAGATTAGTTCCGCACCAGACGATAATGAACTTGAAACGCGCGACCGGCGGGAGCCAGAACACGAGCAGGACCAATGCTGCCCAAATCGGCGTAAAGACCAGCTGAAACAGCGTAAACAGCAGCGAGCGAAGCTCAGACATCGCCGCCGCCGAGCATTAGTCGCCGGCCAGCAGCGCCGTGGCGACAAACGCGAGGTCGGGAAAGATGATGGTATTGGCCGGAAAAACGCCGTCGCGCAGCGTCTTTTCGCCCTTTCCCGAAAGGACCAGGATCGGCTGCGCCTCGACCGCCGCCGCTGCCTGGAGGTCGCGCACGCTGTCTCCGACACAAGGAACGCCGGTCAGCTCGGCGCCGAATCGATTGCCGATCTCGGTGAACATTCCCGGCTTGGGCTTGCGGCACTCGCACTCCGAATCCGCGGTGTGGGGACAATAGAACACTGCATCGATGCGGCCGCCGACGTGCGCGAGCGCCTTGTGCATTTTGTCGTGGATCGCAATCAGCGTCGCCATGTCGAACAGGCCGCGGCCCAGCCCTGATTGGTTGGTCGCAACTACCACCCGGAACCCGGCGTGATTGAGCCTGGCGATCGCTTCCAGGCTGCCTGGGATCGGGCGCCATTCGTCAGGCGACTTGATGAACTTGTCGCTGTCGTAATTGATCACGCCGTCGCGGTCGAGAATGATGAGCTTGACCTGCCGGGTGTGTGGAACGGATTCGGAGAATTGGACCACGTCGGATTAATTAAGACGCGAGTTTGGAAATATCGGCGACCTGGTTCATCGCCTCGTAAAGACCGCGCAGGAGCGCCAGGCGGTTGGCCCGCAGCGCACCGTCATCGGCCATGACCATTACGTCGTCGAAGAAGCGATCGACGGAAGCTCGCGCCGAGGCCAGCGAGCGCAGCGCGGCGGTATAGTCGCCCTGTTTGACGTGATCGCGCACTAACGGGAGCAGCTCCTGAACGGCGGCATAAAGCTCCCGCTCGGCGCCATCGACGAGCAGCGCGCGATCGACCGCCGGCGCGGCTTCACGTTCGTTCTTACGCAAAATATTGCCGATGCGTTTGTTGGCCGCGGCGAGGGCTTCGGCTTCGGGAAGCATGGCGAACGTGCGGATAGCCTCCATTTGCGCCGGGACGAGGTCGATGCGGGACGGGCGCAAGCTCAGCAATGCGTCGACCTGGTTCGTACTGTAACCCTGCTCGCGCAGGTAGGCACGCAAACGCTCGAACAGGAAAGTCTCGACCTCCTCGGACTGGCGCTCGACACCCGGCGCCGCGTTCGCCGGGTCGAAAGCGATCTCCACAAGCTCCGGCAGCGACAGCGGCAATTGTTTCTCCATCAGGATACGCAACACGCCGACTGCTGCGCGCCGCAAGCCAAACGGGTCCTTGTCACCGGTCGGCGCATTACCAATGCCGAACATTTCCACTATCGCCAGCAGCTTGTCGGCGAGCGCCACGCTTTGCGCAATCGGGTCCGCCGGAAGCGCATCGCCGGCGAACCTGGGCCAGTAATGCTGCTCGATCGCGGCCGCAACCCGGGCTTGCTCGCCATCGTGCTCGGCGTAGTAGCGGCCCATCACTCCCTGAAGCTCCGGGAACTCGCCCACCATGCCCGTCAGCAGATCGGCCTTGGCAAGCATCGCCGCGCGGTCCGCCCGTGCCGGGTCGGCACCGAGCAGTTTCGCGATGCGCGACGACAGGAGTCGCAATCGATCTGTCCTTTCCGCCATCGTACCGAGCTTGTTGTGGTAGCGCACGCTGCCGAGCTTGTCGACGCGCGATGCGAGCGATTGCTTGCGGTCCTGGTCGAAGAAGAATCCGGCATCCGCAAGCCGCGCGCGAAGGACGCGCTCGTTGCCGCGAATGATTGCCCCCGGATCGTGGGTCTCTATGTTGCTGACAAGAAGAAAACGGCTCTGCAATCTGCCGTCCGGGTCGGCGAGCGCGAAATACCTCTGGTTCCGCTGCATCGTGAGAATGAGGCACTCCTGCGGGACTTCGAGAAATGCAGGATCGAATCCGCCGGTGTAGACCTTGGGCCATTCGACCAGCGCGGTCACTTCGTCGAGGAGCGCATCGGGCATGATTACGTTTGCGCCGGCTGCCGCTAGCGCTAGCTCCGCGACGATCTTCTCGCGACGTTTTGCGAAACTCGGGACCACCTTGCCCTCGGCCTCAAGAGTCGGCTCGTACGCTCCCGCGGTCTTGATGTCTATTTCCGGCCGGGCTAGAAACCGGTGTCCCGCCGTCGCGCGTCCCGCTTCCAAGCCAAGCGCCGTAACAGGCACGATTTTTGGGCCATGAAGGGCGACTAGGCGATGAGCGGGGCGTGCGAATTTGATCGTTGCACCATTGGCTCGCTGGTAACTCATTGCTTTCGGGATGGGAAGCTTCTCGATAGTTTCATCGAGCACGCTTTGAAGGCCGACAGCAAGACTTTGTCCTTTGGCGAGCGAACGCAACCAAACGTAGTCAGACTTTCCATCGGATGCGATGTAGAGGTGATCCGGACCGTCCCACACATTCGGATATCCATCGGCGAGGTGCCCACGGCCAGTCTTCTCAAGGCGCTTTCGCAAAGCAGTTGTAGCTCTTCCAGATGGGTCGGCCGCGGTGGCTGCCGGCATAAGTCTCTCGATAACTTCGCTGTCGTCCGCTTCGTGTCGAACCCCAGCGATAGATACCGATAACCGACGAGGCGTCGCATAGGGAGTTCCTTCAATGCCTTTGTCGACCAGCCCGCATTGCACGAGTCCTTGTGCGATGCCCGCTGCAAATGCCTCACCCAAGGCCTTCAGCGCTTTCGGCGGCAGCTCCTCGGTCAGGAGCTCGACCAGAAGCGTTTCCGCCATCACGCCGTCTCCGCCGCTCTGCCCAGCATCGGGAAACCGAGCGCTTCGCGTGACTCCACGTACGCCTGCGCGACCAGGCGCGACAGCGTGCGTATGCGTCCGATGTACCCCGCGCGCTCGGTCACCGAGATCACTCCACGCGCATCGAGCAGGTTGAACGTGTGCGCGGCCTTTAGGATCATTTCGTAGCCAGGCAGTGACAGCTTCGCCTCCAACAACCGCGTGGCCTCGCGCTCGAAAAAGGCAAACTGTTTGAACAGTTCCTCCACGTTCGATTCCTCGAACGCGTATCTGGACTGCTCGACCTCGTTCTGGAAAAAGACGTCGCGATACGACACGCCTTGCACATACTGGAGGTCGTACACCGACTCGACATTCTGCAGGTACATCGACATCCGCTCGAGGCCATAGGTAATCTCGCCGGTGATCGGCCTGCAGTCGAGGCTGCCGACCTGCTGGAAATAGGTGAACTGGGTGATCTCCATCCCGTTCAGCCATACCTCCCAGCCCAGGCCCCACGCACCGAGCGTCGGATTCTCCCAGTCGTCCTCGACGAAGCGCACGTCGTTCGTCTTGAGATCGAAGCCGAGTGCCTCGAGAGAGCCAAGATAAAGATCGAGGATGCCCTCCGGCGAGGGTTTCAGCACCACCTGGAATTGATGATGCTGGTGCAGACGGTTGGGGTTTTCGCCGTAACGGCCGTCCTTCGGACGCCGCGATGGCTGTACGTATGCGGCACGCCACGGCTCGGGGCCGAGCGCGCGGAGGAACGTCGCGGTGTGCGACGTTCCCGCGCCCACCTCCATGTCGTAGGGCTGCAGCAGCGCGCAACCCTGCGCTTCCCAATACTCCTGAAGTTTGAGAATGACCTGCTGGAACGTAAGCACCTGGATTCCCAAGCTGTCGCGGGCGTGGTGAAGGTCCCGATGTTACTGGATGCCGGCGTCGCGACCAAACGCGCCGAGAGCCTTCCTCCGGGAGCGCCGCATCGTGAAGAGCGTCGTCGCGATGACCAGCAGCGCCAGTGCGACCGTGAGCGCATCGCCAAAACGGACGTACGGTGTTATGCCTTCGCGGCCGGCAATGGTGCCTTCGAGCACGCCGCGCGTGAACCAGGGCAGGCGCGCGCGCTCCACGCCGTGATGATCGATGATGGAGGTGATGCCGGTGTTGGTCGCGCGCAGCATCGGCCGTGCGGTTTCGAGCGCGCGCATGGCGGAGATCTGATCGTGCTGCTCGGCCGCGAGAGAATGACCGTACCACGCGTCGTTGGTGACATTGACCAGCAAGGTCGCGTCAGCGGTGCGGAGGGAGAGTTCGTTGCCGAACGCGTCCTCGTAGCAGATGTTGACCGCCAGCCGCTGGCCCGCGACGGCAAACGGTTCCTGGTACGCCGGGCCCGGCGTCTGGTCGGCGAGCGGAATGGCGAGCACGTTGCGAATGAACCAGCCGAATACCGGCTTGAGCGGAATCGTTTCGCCGAAGGGAACCAGATGATGCTTGCGATAGACCTGGGTGGGCGCAGTGCCGATCGTGACGACGCTATTGAAGTAGCGATCGTCGTCATCGGCGTTCGTACGCGGTTCGAAAAAGAAAAGGCCGAGTACCAGATCGCCGCCATTCTTCAGCGCCGCAGCGCGCAGCTGCTCGATGTATTCAGGCGCAACCTCGTCGGCGAACATCGGCAGCGCGCTTTCCGGCAGGACGATGAGGCGGCCGCCGCTGCGCGCGACAAGATCGGCGTAGATCGCGAGCGTTTTTTCGCGATACGCCGGCTCAAACTTGATGTCCTCTCCGATATTGCCCTGAACCAGGCTGACCGTCGTTGGCTCGCCGACCGGGCGGCTCCAATCCACGCGAATCAGCGCGTAACCACACACCCAAATGATCGCTACCACGACGGCGCTCAAAAGCGTCCGCCGCCGATAAGCGTCCAGGCTGGTAACGGCATCGCAGAGCCATGCCGCTGTCAGTGCGAGGAAGAAACCCGGCAACAACACGCCTCCGATGGGCGCGTAACCGGCGAGCGGCGCGTCGATCTGTGCGTATCCGATCGAGAGCCAGCCGAAACCCGAGAAAAGCCAGCCGCGCAGCCACTCCGCAAGCGTCCACGCGGCAGCGGCGACAATCAGACGCGCGACGGAGTCAGGCGCGGTGGTCCGTGCGGTAATCCATCCGGCCAGCGCCGGGAACAGTGCGAGGTAGGCGCAAAATCCGGCGGTGCCCACGGCGGCGAGTATCGCGGGCATGCCGCCAAAGGCGTTGAGGGCGACGTAAACCCATGAAACGCCGGCGGCGAAAAGGCCGATTCCAAACGCAAAGCCCAGAGCGAAGGCGCGGCGCGGCGAGCCCGCGCGCTGCCAGAGCGCGAACAGGCCTGCAAGCGTCAGCGCCGGGAGCGCGCATGCTCCAAAAGGAGCGAAGCTGAAAACGGTGGCGGCGCCGAGCAGGAGCGCCGCGAGTGTCGCGAGTTTGGGAAATTTGGCGGGCATCAAGCCCCGCCCGGCTCGGGTCCTTCGTCGGGAATGGGCGTCAGCTTTTCCACCTGCACGGTGTAGATGCGGCGGCTGTCGGCGCGGATGACCTTGAAGCGGAGGCCGCCGATAGTGGTCGATTCGCCGCGCTTTGGAAGACGCTTGAATCCCTTCAGCACCAGACCGCCCACGGTGGCGTACTCCTGGTCGCCGAAGTCGGCGCCGAGCGTCTCGTTGAAGTCGCCGATCTCGGTCTGCGCCTTGACGCGATAACGGCCGTTCGCCTCGGGAATGATGTTGTCCTCGGCCTCGTCGAAATCGTACTCGTCCTCGATATCGCCGACGATTTGCTCCAGCACGTCCTCGATGGTGACCAGCCCGGAGACCCCGCCGTATTCATCGACGACGATGGCGATATGGTTGCGATTGGCGCGGAAGTCTCGCAGCAAAACGTTGAGCCGCTTGGATTCCGGAACGAAAACCGCCGGGCGCAGCGTGTCGCGAAGGTTGAAGCTTTCGGGATTGGCATAGTAATTGAGCAGCTCCTTGGCCAGCAGGATACCGATCACATCGTCCTTGTTTTCGCCTATGACGGGAAAGCGCGAGTGCCGCGTCTCGAGCACGAACGGAATGAAGCCGGCCGGCTCGTCTTCGCTCGACACCACGTCCATCTGCGCGCGAGGGATCATGATGTCGCGCACCGTCATCTCGGAAACCTGCAACGCACCTTCGATGATCGACAGCGCGTCGGCGTCCAGGAGCTTTCGCTCGAAAGAACCGTGCAGCAGGTGAAGGAGCTCTTCGCGATCCTCGGGCTCACGCGTAAGAAACGCAGACAGCCGTTCGAGCAGCGTCGGTTTTTCCGGGCTGCGTTCGTCGTGGCCTGTCGTTTCCGTCATCGGCATGCGTGTTTGTTCTGCGTATTGAGCATTTCAAAAGTGCGCGACGCCTGAGAACTTTTCGAAATCCGCCATCCGCGCGGTAATCCCTCAGCGCGCCTGTGGCGTGTCGCGCGCCGCATATGGATCCGCGACGCCGAGCGCGGCGAGGATCGCGACTTCGCGCGCTTCCATCGTCGCCGCCTCGACCGCGCGGCGATGGTCGTAACCTTGAAGATGAAGCATGCCGTGAATCACGAGATGGGCGCAATGCGCCGCGAGCGTCTTGCCCTGCTCGGCCGCCTCTTGTCTCAACAGTGGGAGGCAGAGCACCACATCACCGTGCACCATACCCGGCCGATCATCGTACACGAACGATAGAACGTTGGTCGCACCGCTCTTGCGTCGATACTTGCGGTTGAGCGCCTCGCTTTCGGCAGTGTCGACAAAGCGCACTGTTACGAGGGCATCATTCGCCAATGCGGCGGCTGCCCAGCGTCGAAGAAGATTCCTCGCAGGCAGATCGCCGTCGGCGATGGAATATTGAACGCTGAGCGACAGGCGCGCGCGGCGGCCGCTCACGTTGTTGCCCGCATTTGCGGATGCGCGAGTAACGACGTTGCCCGCGCGTGCGAATGCGCGAGCGCGAGCAGCTTTGCAAAGAGTGGAACCACGATCGAGTTGTCGTGCGTCAGAAGATTGTCGCCGACATAGATCTCGGTCGACGACCAGCCGGGCGTGTTCCCCGGACCGATGCGCTGCGCGAGCCACGCTCCGTCTTCCGACGCGATCTGGTCCCGTGCCGTCGTAAGTGCAGCAGGCGGCGCGGCAAAATGCACGTGAAAGAGGTTCACCTGCGGAGGCTGCGGGTCGACGACCATCCCGGCTATCGTCGAAAGCCCGGCGGCGAAATCGAGGGCACGTGCGCGGTACGCGGGCATTTTCGCGATCTGCGTGTCGAAGCGCATCGCCGCCGACGCAACGAAGGGATGAAGCTGCACCAGCGTACCGCCGTGGCGGCGCCTCCAGATGCGAGCTTCGGCGATGAAATCCTCGGGCCCCAGCAGCATCGCCCCGGCGAGTGCTCCGATGCCTTTGTAGAAGGATACGTAGACCGAGTCGAACGGCGCGCAGACTTCGGCCAGGGACTTCGGCGCAAAGTGCTCTCGGGCTTCCCACAGGCGCGCCCCGTCCATGTGCAGGCGGATGCCGCGATCGTGAGCGAGCGCGGAGAGCGCCTCGATTTTCTCCCACGACGGCAGCCGCCCGCCGATTTCTCTGGCCGGCAGCTCGACCAATAGTGCCGCCGGAGGCTCGGCGCCTGTTGCGAGCATCTCCGCAAGATCGCGCGCTTCGGTGGGACGCTCCCGCGCCCCGAGCAGCGTGACCTGGAGGCCATGCAGATGCGCATAGGCACGCTCCTCGTGAAGCTCGAGGTGCGACGTGGCATGCATGGCGATCCGCTTGGATCCCTTCCGTTCGCACCAGATGCGCAGCGCGATAAGCTGCGCCATGGTGCCGCTGGGCATGAAGACCGCCGCTGCTTTGCCCAATAGTGTGGCGATCTTGCGCTCGAAGACATCGATCAGTTTGCCTTCGCCGTACACGTCGGCATGCCAGCCATGTTCCTGGCACCATTGCCCGATCCGCACGAGCTCGGCGCCCGGCGCCGATGAAGGGTGACCCGGAACCTGAACCGTACAGCGTCTGCGCAGGGACGCCTGCTCCGCCGCAGTGAGCGGAGCCGGGTTCATCTGCGGCCCGGAGGCGTATCGCTGGGAGCATCGATGCGTTCGCTCTTGGTGTGCAACTCATACGCGCTGATGATCTTCTGTACCAGCGGATGACGCACGACGTCGGCGCTGGTGAATTCGGTAAACGCGATCCCGCGCACGTCGGCCAGAACCCGCCGCGCCTCGATCAAGCCGCTTTTCTGTCCCCGCGCGAGATCGATCTGGGTGACGTCGCCCGTGATGACCGACTTGGTGCCGAATCCGATCCGGGTCAGGAACATCTTCATCTGCTCGGGAGTCGTGTTCTGCGCTTCGTCGAGGATGATGAACGAATGGTTGAGCGTGCGCCCTCGCATATACGCCAGCGGCGCGATCTCGATCGTATTGCGCTCGAAGAGCTTGGCCGTCTTGTCGAATCCCATCAGATCGTACAAGGCGTCGTACAGCGGCCGCAGATAGGGATCCACTTTTTGCGCGAGGTCGCCCGGAAGAAAGCCGAGCCGTTCGCCTGCTTCGACGGCCGGCCGAACCAGCACGATGCGCTTGACTGTGTCGCGCTCCAACGCATCGACGGCGCAGGCGACCGCGAGGTAGGTCTTGCCGGTGCCGGCCGGACCGATGCCGAAGGTGATGTCGTATTCCTGAATGTGGCGCAGGTACAGGATCTGGTTCGGCGTCCGGCCATGCAAATCGGCGCGACGCGTGCGTAGCTGTGCCGTCGCCGCCGCATCGCCTTCGCCGGCAGGCGCGGCAGCGGCATTACGCTGTGTGGCCAGCTCGATCAATCCAAGCTGGATATCATCGACCGAAAGCGGCTCCGCCGCGTGAGCGTAGAAGCGCTGCAGCGCAGTGGCCGCCTGTTGTACCTGCGGCGACGCGCCACGCAGCGTCAGCGCGGCGCCGCGGCGAGCGATGGTGACGTCGAGTGCTGCCTCGACCTGGCGCAGATTGGCGTCGAGCGCGCCGCAAAGATTGGCCAGCGCGCGGTTATCTACGGGCGAGAACTCCAGCTCGACGGTCTGCGGCTTCAATGCGTGCCTAATGGTCCACTACAGGGTCCACTACACGGTCCACTACACGCCCGGGCGCAGCAGCGGCGCCTTCAACGCCTCTTCCAGCGTGTTTTCGCACTCTGCCAGATGCGCGCGCGCTTCCTTGGAGTACGAGCTCCTGGACTTCACGATCTTGATCTGAGCGAGCAATTGCCTGGCGTTTTCGCGTTGCAGCGCGCGGGCGTCGGCTTGAACGGTCTGTGATGGACGCAGCAGCGTACTCGCGATACGGCGCAGATACTCGCGCTGAAGATTGCGACGGAAAGATCCGATGTCGCGGCCGGTCTTCAATTCGCTCCAGATAGCGTCCTGCAGCACATCGTATAGCTCGGAAAGGCGAAAGCTCTGGTTGTCCCTGGTTTGCCGGAATTCGCCTTCCGCAATCCGTGTCGCTACGCCGTCGCTCATGAGCTGGTCGAGCATCGCACGCTGTACGCTCAGCATGCGCGTCGTCAGGACGATATCGGGCGTGATCGCGCTCATTCCCGCGTCGTCGCGGAAGCGGTCGAACTGATCCACGGTCAGGCGGCGCACGAACTCGGGGCGCAGTCGGAAGCTGTCGACCGACAGGAGTCCGTCGGCGATGAGCTTGAGCGCCGCCCGCTGCTTTGCCGCGGGCACCGGCGTAAACGGATCGCGTCCGCTCCCCGCGTGGTCGCGAACGTAAACAACGCCGCCGACATATTTCGCTCCGACGACGCCGGCATTGGCAAGTTGAGTGAGTCCGGCAAGAAAGTTGCGCCTTAGCATCTCGTAGCTTTCGCCGGGTTTCAGCCGGCGCTCTTGCAGACGCGTCCACAGCTCGCGCGAGAGCTTCAGCCGGCGCATCGCGTAGTCAAGCGGATCGCTTCCCAGGTCGCGGCGATTGACCTGCGGATCCATGCCTTCGGCCGATCCGCCGAAGCCGGCGTCGATGTCGTTGGCAAAGGCCAGTTCCGGCTCTCCGCTTCGAGCGGCAATCTTCGCCAGCTCTTCTTTCTCCTGCGCGGGCGGGATCGGCTTGTACGCGTATTCGATCGCCCAGTAATCGTAGGGCCCGATCGAGTGCATCACATAGTCGCCCTGCGGCTCATCCTTCAAGGCCAGGTTGATGGCGTTGTAGTCCATCACTGATCCACCGATACCGTGGGTGCTGGTGAACGACGCATCCGAAAGCTGCTGCTGGGTGTAGATGGTCGACGCGCGAAAGTTGTGTTGCAGGCCGAGCGTGTGCCCGACCTCGTGGGTCACCACGTCCTTGAGCGTTGCCAGAACGTATTTCTCGGCCTCTGGGCTGTCTGGCTCGATGTCTCCGCGGGCGACGAGCAGATCGAGCGCGAACGCGAGCTCATCCGTGGCGACGTCACCGTAGTCGCAGAACGTCGTATCGCTCTCGGTGCGCGCCGGTTGTGCAACCCGCGGCACGAACTGCTCGGAGGCCTGACGCCGCGGCAGGCGCGTCCAGGCGTCCTCGATTTCGATATCCGCATCGAGAATCTCGCCGGTGCGCGGATCGGCGCGGCTGGGGCCGATTGCGAGTGCTCCCGGTTCGTCGCGCACGACCCAGCGAATTGACGCGTGGCGCGCATCGGCGGTGCTGAATTGCGCATCGTCGGGCTGCACCTCCACGCGGATCGCATCCCTGAACCCGAGTTTTTCGAACGCCTTGTTCCACTCGAGAACACCGGCCTTGATCGTTTCGCGATATTTTTCCGGGATATCGCGATCGAGCCAGTAGACGATAGGGACCTTGGGCTCGGACATCTCGGCGTCGGGATCCTTCTTCTCGAGCCGCCAGCGCTTCACATAATAGACTTCCGGAAACGCTACGAAATCAGAGGAAAAATCCCAGCGACGCGCCATGAAGTGACCGATCCGGTCATCGGCAATGCGCGGCGTCATCGCTTCGGGCAGCTTGGCGAGGCTGTAGTAATAACCGAGGAAAAGACTCCGCTCGTCCTCGAGATGCGCTGGCGGAGCGCCGCGCGACGGGTTCGACATCGACGGCGGCGGCGGCATTTTCGGGATGGAATAATGCGCCGATACCGCGAAGCCGGTCAGATCCGCACCGTTGTGCGTGGCGGTGAAGCTCGAGTTGCGCGCATCGAAGCTGTAGGAAACGTGATACGCGGCTTCGAGCGCGGACGAGCCTCCGGGAATATCGGCAAGCAGCAGCGCATTGGCGTCGATCAGTATCGACTTGCGCTCAGGATGCGCCTGGCTCGCGGCAGGCACGGCGGATAGCAGGCTGTCGCTGGTCGATTCGCGAACCGCGCGCGCCAGCGGCGTCCCCGCGGCGGCGAAGAACTGCGTGTTTTTGGCGATAAGCTGAACCAGGGTGCCGAGCCGGTGAAATTCCACGATGTACGAGCGCAGCATCGGGCTCCGAAACGGGTCGCGGTCGCCGATGCCGTGCGTCCGATTGAGCTGCAGGAAGAACGGCTGGTCGAATTGCTCCGGCTTGATCTCCAGCCAGACTTTTTCGTCCTTGCTGTAGAGGTTGAAAAATCCCGGTTGCTCCTTGGCGTCCTTCACCACGTCGGCAAACGGCTTCTGCTGGCCCGCCACGGCGGCGGCAGCTGCGGCGGCGGCCGCGATCGCCGGCGAGGTCGAGGATGGACGCGCGGCGCCGGGCGCCAGTGCGGGCGTGGGAGCCGCGCCGGCGGAGGGCGCGGCGTTCGCGCCGGCCGCAGTCGTTGCCGCGGTGGCCGCGGCGGAGGCCGCGGCTACGGTCGCGGCGTCCGGCGCCGGCAACGTGGCGCAGCCAAAGCCGAAGGCGCAAGCGGTTGCACCCACAAGCGCACCGACAACCAAGGGGCAGCGTTGCAATGAAAGTGGCGACATCGAATCAGGTCCTTGGAGAAATCGAAAATCGATGCGCGCATCCCTTTTTGCCCGCATCGGCGAAATCCTTCAACTTGCTACCAGCTCCCCGCGCAAGGAATGCGACAGTGCCGACGTAATGTGTACATCGATGTAATGGCCCACCAGATCGCTGGCGCCGGCGAAATTCACCACCCGATTGTTCTCGGTGCGCGCCGCAAGCTCGCGCGCGTCCTTGGTCGCCTGGCCGGTTACCAGCATGCATTCGGTCGTTCCGACCATGCGCTGGCTGTTGGCCGCGAATTGCTCCTCGATCCGCGCCTGCAGGCGCGTGAGGCGCGCCTGTGCAATCGCGGGCGGAACAGGGTCGGCGAAGTCCGCCGCCGGCGTTCCGGGGCGCGGGCTGTAGATAAAGCTGTAACTGCCGTCGAAGCCGATATCGTCGATCAGTTTCATGGTTTGCTCGAAATCGGCATCCGTCTCACCCGGGAAGCCGATGATGAAATCCGAGGACAGCGACAACTCCGGCCGCGCCGCTCGCAACCGGCGCACGGTCGATTTGTACTCTAGCGCGGTATAACCCCGTTTCATGGCCGCCAGCATCCTGTCCGACCCCGACTGCACCGGCAGATGGAGCTGCGACACGAGCTTGGGCAAGGCGGCATAGCACTCGATCAATCGCGACGACATTTCTCGCGGATGCGAGGTCATGTAGCGGATGCGCTCGAGGCCGTCGATTTCGGACAGATATTCGAGCAGCGTGGCCAGATCCGCTTTTTCGCCGCGCGCGCCCATCGTTCCGCGATAGGCGTTCACGTTCTGGCCGAGCAGAGTGACTTCCTTGACGCCCTGATCGGCAAGGTCGGCGACTTCGGTGAGCACGTCGTCGAACGGTCTCGAGACCTCCTCGCCCCGGGTATAGGGAACGACGCAGAACGAGCAGTACTTGCTGCAGCCTTCCATGATCGAAACGAACGCCGACGGTCCCTCGACCCGCGGCGGAGGCAGGTGATCGAACTTTTCGATTTCGGGGAAGCTGATGTCCACCTGCGGCAGGCCCGTGGCTTGCCTGCGCGCGATCAGATCCGGAAGCCGGTGCAGCGTCTGCGGGCCGAAGACGACGTCGACGTAGGGCGCGCGTTTGACGATCGCCGCGCCTTCCTGGCTTGCGACGCAGCCGCCCACGCCGATCACCAATGCGGGATTCAGGGCCTTGAGGTGGCGTACGCGTCCCAGATCGTGAAAAACGCGCTCCTGGGCCTTTTCGCGAACCGAGCACGTGTTGAAGAGAATCACGTCGGCGTCATCGGGCCGATCAGTGATTTCCAGTCCGGACGCCGCATGGAGCACGTCGGCCATCTTCGCCGAGTCGTACTCGTTCATCTGGCAGCCAAACGTACGGATGTAGAGCTTGCGGCTCACGGCTGGACGATGGCTGTCGGGCAGGATGCTGAAAGGCCGAAAAGTATAGCAGGTCGGCCATGGGGCGCGACGCCACCCCGCCGTGGCTATAATCGACAGTCGCAGGTGTCCGGCGCGCGTTCCAGGCGCGCCGGGTGAAACGGGAAGCCGGTGCGCCGGGGGTCAACCCCCAGCCATCCCGGCACTGCCCCCGCAACGGTAAGTCAGTGCGGGCCGCTCCAGACGCCACTGTTCGCTTGTCAGCGGATGGGAAGGCAAGCGGCCCGGGGCCCAGGAACAGAACCAAGGCCCTGAACTGACGAGTCCGGAGACCGGCCTGCGAGCGGAAGTGCGTCGCTTGCATTTCCGAATCTTGGCGCATCGCGGGAGGCGGTGTCCGGACGGACTGTCCTTAGTTCCGCCCGAACGATGGTCTCCGCGTTGTTTCGATCCACTTGCCGTGCGGGGAAGCACGGCGCATGCGGAGCATCCCGATGAATCATTATTTCATGTGCTGCCGTGGCGCGCTGCGCTGCGTGGCCGTCGTTTCTTGCCTTGTTCACGCCGGAATTTCTTTTGGGCAAACGAGCGTCCCCCCCGTGTTCGTCACCGCGCTCCGCGCGGAGCAACCGCTGACCGACTTGCTGGCCGACGTCACCGTGATTGGCCCGGAGGAAATTGCGCGCGCTGGTCCAGGCGGCCTCGTGGCGCTCCTTCAGCGCCAGCCCGGGGTCGAGATCGTTACCAATGGCGGGCCCGGATCGACCAGCGGCGTGTTCATGCGTGGCGCGAACACCGCGCAGACGCTCGTGCTCGTCGACGGACTGCGTGTCGGCTCGTCGACCAGCGGCACGTCGCCGCTGGAAGCGATTCCACTGGAGCAGATCGAGCGCATTGAGATCTTGCGTGGCCCCGCATCGAGCCTTTACGGCGCCGACGCGATCGGCGGCGTCATCCAGGTTTTCACGCGCAAGCGGGGCGACGCGTTCACGGCGAATGGCGGCGCGGGCTACGGTACGTACGGCACAAGCAGCGTCTTCGGCGGCGTCTCGGACAGAGGTGAAGATGGCGTGTGGCGCTACGCGTTGCAAGCCGGGCATCGGGAAAGCGACGGCTTCAATGCCATCTTCAACCCGGGAAATTTGAGCTACAACCCTGACCGCGACGGCTACCGGATAGACAACGTAAGCGCAAGCTTGGCTTTTCGTCCTGCGCCCGAGCAAGAGCTTTCGGCGCAAGTGCTTCGCAGTCGCCTCAACGCCCAGTTCGACGCCGGTCCGGGTTTCGATGACCGCACGGTCACGACCGTCGAAAGTTACTCGATCGCAAGCCGCAACCGATTGGCGGCATTCTGGACGAGCGAGCTCTCGGCAGCGCAGATGCGCGACGACAGCGACTCCGAGACGGGTTTCGGGCCGTCGCGCTTTCGCACCCGCCAGCGCATCTATTCCTGGCAGAACGAGCTCACGCCGGGCTACGGCCGGCTGACAGT
>JADGRP010000258.1 GCA_017880805.1 Burkholderiales bacterium | reverse complement strand
TTTCCAACCGACTTGCGCACGAAATCCCGCGCGACTTTTCCCTGGATCGCGAAGTTGACGTTTTGCGGGATGACGCCCGCGTACTTTTGCAGCTTGATGGGGTCGAGCGTCGCGACGACAACACCGACGACAGTGCCATGGCTGTTGAGAACCGGCCCGCCGCTATTGCCGCCCTGGACGGGAGCGGTGATCTGAAACAAGGCTTCGTCGTTGTTCGGCCCGGCCATTGCACTGACCGTACCCGTCGTTACGTTGATGCTGCCGAGGTAATCGGGCAGAGGAAATCCTGCCACGACGATGCTCTCCCCGTACAGGAGGTAATGTTTGTCGTCCGTGAAACGTGCATACGGCAGCGAGCCTCCGGTCATTCTCCGATGACTGATGCGGTCCGCCATCCGGCTGGGATCGAAAAGCACCGCCAGATCCTTTTGCGCATCGGACGCGATGAGCTGAACGACGTCATCGAGTCGCTCCCTCTTGATGTGAATCGCCTTGCAGCTCGCGACGACGTGGTGATTGGTCAGGAGGTGCCCCTCGTCGCTCACCTCGAACGCGGTGCCGCTGTAAGCTTCAGCCGAGCTTGGAGACGGGACGGAAAGGATAGCCGCAACAACAAGCGGCACCACAGCGCGAAGAAACAGCCGGTGGTCCATGATGGTCGGAGCATACCTTCGCCGGGTGGGCCGATGCAACGGCCGATCGGCGAGGTGGCTCTTCCATCCCGCGACCGACACCGAGGGATTGCTCCGTCAAGCGCGGGCGGAGCGGTTGATGCCGGGCGATGGCGGGCTCGATCTCACCAGCATATTGCGCGCGGTGCCAGCCGACCTTGCCATTGGCCTCGAGATTCCAATGGAGACCTTGGCCAGGACCGTCTCAGCGGTCGAGCGCACCAAGCAGATGCTTGCCAAGGCCAGGCGACTCGTGGCGAGTCTAGAATAGCGTTCCATTAGGTAGTCCCGCACGCCTTCGCTTCCTTCCTCGCCGCGTGACGCGCGGCCTCGTTCATTTACAGGAGACTTCATGGCCGACGCGCCTCAGCCCAGCACCGACACCAAGGAATCCGAAAAAAAGATGCGCGAGCGCGTCGACAAACTCATCGCACAGGCCGCCAGCGAAAGCAGTGGCTCCATCACGCTGGGTACCACTCCGCTCGAATACACCGTCAACGCGGCCTTCCTGCCGGTCGTTGCCGAAGGCTTCGAGGGAACGCTCGACGAGCCCCAGGCCGCGGTGATGGCGACCAGCTATGTGCTGAAGGGCGCCGACCCGCGCACGCGCCCGGTGTGCTTTGCCTTCAACGGCGGCCCGGGTTCGGCGTCGATCTGGCTCCACCTTGGCGCATTGGGACCGAAGCGTGTCTTGACGCCCAACGACGCGAGCATGCCGACGGCGCCGTACGTGGTGGCCGACAACCCGCATAGCTGGTTCGGCCATTTCGACCTTGTCTTCATCGACCCGCCGCACACCGGCTGGTCCACCACCGCCAGCGTCGACGCGCGCAAGAAGATGCTGTCGGTCGATGGTGACGTCGCCGCGCTGACTGAGGTAATTCGGGTCTGGCTGACACGTCACAAACGCTGGGGCTCACCGGTTTACCTCGCCGGCGAAAGCTACGGCACGACGCGAGGCGCCGCACTCGCCGACAAGCTGCAAAGCGCGGGAGTCGCTCTCTCCGGTCTCATCCTGATCTCGTGCGCGATGGATCTGCAAAGCCTCATCTTCGCGCCTGCGAACGATCTGCCGTATGCGCTTTTCCTGCCCGCGTTCGCCAACGTCTCGCAATATCACGGGCTGCTGAAAGGCGCGCTCGCCAAGTCGGCCGCCGCGGCGCGCACGGCGGCCGAAAGCTTCGTCGACGAGGAGTACGTCGCCGCGCTGCAGGCCGGCGCACGGCTGGACGGCAAGCGCCGCGGCCGCATCGCGCGCCGCATCTCCGAGTTGACGGGGCTGCCTCAGGCGCTGGTCGAAGAGAAGAATCTGCGCATCAGCGACCAGACCTACTTCTTCGAGGCGCTTCGTCCGCAGGGCCGCATCGTCGGCCGCCTCGATGCGCGCGCTTCCGGTCCGATGGCCGCGAGCCGTACCCGCCAGTGGGAGTTCGATCCGGGTATCGAAGCCATCGCGCCGCCCTACACAATGGCGGCCATGGCGTACTTCGGCGAACAGCTCGGCATGAGCACGGAGACGCGCTACGAGGTCCTGTCGCACGACGCGCACAAAGGCTGGAACTGGAACCGCGGCGAGGACAAGGGCAACAGTTACGCCACGACGAGTCCTGACCTCGCGCGCGCGCTGCGCCGCAACCCACATCTCAAGGTCTTCGTCGGCAGCGGCCGTTACGACCTCGGCACGCCGTACAGCGCGAGCGACTGGTCCCTGGCGCAGCTCGACGCACCGGCGGACGTGCTGGCCCGCATCCAGCACCACTACTACGACGCCGGCCACATGATGTACACGCGGGAGGAAGAGCTGACCCAGCTCAAAACCGATCTGGCGGCGTGGCTTGAAGCCTGACAGCCCCGACGTACGCCGGTGCGCGAAGGGTTAGCTTCGCCAGGGGCTTGGCGAAGGTCCAACGTTCAATCGTTAGTACGAACTAGAACGGCAGACGAGTGATCGACTTGCTGCCCGAGACGCCATCGATCATGTAGGAAAATGTTCCCGACGTAGAGTCGGTGAAGCTCAAGGTTGCAGTGCCAGCTTGAGCGATGCCGACCTGATTTGGGTCGAATGGTCAGCCAAAGTAAGGCCCAGTAGTCTTGTAGACGGGGCCGGTAAAGTCTGCATGCGAAGTCCACGCGCCGGACTGCAGCGTATACCAGACCGGCAGTCCCGATTGGTTGTAGACGAACCATACGGCAAAGAGCCGATCACTCGGATGCTGCATGATGCTGATGCCCCAGCCAGACTCCTGCGGGTTCCACCAGTGATCGGTGTAGTCAACCACCGGGAAGTTGTATGGCGGTATTGCATGGCGTTCGGTGACCGTTAATGCAGTCGCGTAGAGTATCGTCTGCCCAGCGCCAGCCGGGTCAATCACTTCCAGCGTGTAATTCCCCGCGGGGAAACGTCCCAATTCCACATCAAACGAAGTAGGAGGAACGGAACTGAATCCCCCACCGCATGAGATCGATACCGTGATCTTGTTTCCGCTCATCGAGACGAACCCGATACCGGTACACTGCACCAAACCACTGAAGGTTGTCCTAAGTCGAACGGCCTCAAGGTTATGCGGCGTATCAGGCAGTATCTTATAGTCGACGCCGGCCGCCTCAGCCTAATTGGCAAGAACGACGGACAGCCCGACAAGAGAAGCTGCGATAAACATTTTGATGAATGGTTGCACAAGCATTTTCTTTGCTTCCACGTCTAGTGGCTGACATCGTCAAACAAGTTCCCAGTGGAAGGCTACACCCAATGAGGTGGGTAAACCTGTTCACCAGATTTTGCTGGCGTTCCGTAGGCGATGATTTTTCCCTCTAAGAGAGTTCAACCGAACCGATGCTGCTCGTCGCGATGTACCGCGCTTCGTTCGGATCAACCGAAGTTGCATAGAGCTCGCAGCGCATCTTATGGCGACTTAAGGCGAGCTCCTTAGTCGGGAAGAAAGCGACCGTGTCGCGGGTTTGTGCTGGTATAGCCTAGCTAGCATCGCGCGAATAGGGGAGGCGATGGGAGAGAGCCGGTTCGGGGTCGTTGGAACTTTCTTGTTCGTCGTGGCGATCACGGCGCTGCTGCTTCACTTATGGCAATCCCTGCTGATCGCGCCGTCGGGCGCGGCCAATACCGCGTTCTCCGAAGAACATGCGTTAGCGACGCTGTCGGGATTGCTGAAAGAGCAAAGGCCGCATACGGCTGGTTCGCCGGAAAACGCCGTCGTGCGCGACCGGATCATCGCCGAACTCAAGCTGGCCGGATACGCGCCTGAAGTGCAGGCGGTCTTTCAATGCGATCCGGACCCGCGCAATCCCGGCTGCGCCGCGGTTGAAAACATCATCGCCGTGCACAAGGGAACGGGCGCCGGCAAAGCCGTGCTCGCAAGCGCGCACTACGACAGCGTCCCCGCGGGTCCAGGCGTCAGCGACGACGGCGCGGGCGTTGCCGTGGTGCTCGAGCTCGCTCGCGCGTTCTCCGCCAAGACGACCAGGAACGATGTCATCTTTCTGATCACCGATGGCGAGGAGGCGGGCTTGCGCGGCGCACTCGCTTTTGCCGAACGCCATCCGCTGATGCGCCGTGTCGGGGTGGTCGTGAATTTCGACGCGCGCGGCGCGTCGGGCCCGAGCATGATGTTCGAGACGGGCCCAGGCAACGCGCGGCTCATGGATCTCTTTGCCCGCGCTGTTGCGCGGCCGTCGGCAAATTCGCTGGCCTACGAAGTCTACAAATTGCTGCCCAACGACACGGATTTCTCGGTCTATCGAAAGTTGGGGCTGTCAGGTTTCAATTTCGCGTTCACGAATTCGGCTTCGCTCTATCACTCGGCCCGCGACAATCTCCAATACATCGACTCGAGGTCGCTGCAGCACGCGGGCGAACATGCATTCGAGGTCGCCGGCGCTCTTGCCGATACCGATCTTGCAACGCTGAATGCCTCATCCGATGCCAGTTTCTTCGACATTTTCGGCCTCGTCATGGTGGTCTGGCCGGCCGCGATCAATGTGCCCATCGCGCTCGTCGCGCTTTTGGGCCTGATCGGCCTGGTTGTCGTGCATCGGGACGCCTTCACGTTGCGTGCGACGGTTTGGGCTGTGGTTGCTTTCATCGCCGTGCCCGCGCTGCTGTTTGCTTTAGGGTGGCTGTTGTCGTATCCGTTGGGCATCTGGCCCTCGGTGCATCCGCTCGATCATCCGCAGCCTTGGCCCGGCCGTGTCGCGCTCGCGACGGCCGGAATGCTTGTTCCGCTGATCGTTGCCGTGATCGTCGGTGGCCGCGTTGATTCGCGCGCGCTCCTGCTGGTGAATTGGGTGACGCTTGCGATGCTTACTGTCGGCGTCGCGGTCACCATCGGTGGCGCGGCTTATCCGCTCCTTTGGCCCGCACTCGGCCTTGCCATCGCCGGCTGGATCGAGACCCTTATGCGGAAACGATCCGCACGTTCTCTTCGTGTGACCGGAGTGATCGGATTCGCTCTCGTGGCGTTCTCCTGGCTCGGCTTTTTGCTCGGGCTCGAAGTCGTGCTTGGCTTCGACTTAAGCCAGTTCAAGATTCTCGTGCTGATCCCGTTCTCGCTGGCGCTGGTGCCCGTCTTCGCCGCAAGCCTTGGAAAGCGATCGCGTGACGGGTGGGCCCTATCCTCTCTATGCGCTCTGTGCGCCCTGGTCGTTGCCGGTGCGGCGGCGATCGCGAGCCAGACGCCCGCTTATGCGGCGAACCATCCGCGCGGCCTGAACGTCATCTACTACGACGATCACGCGGCGAAACCGCGCTGGCTCGTCGACTTTGTCGGCGCGCCGGACGAGATATTTCTGAAGACCCAGGGATTTCCGCAACAGGACGAGGATTATCAGCAGCTCGGACTTCTGAAGGGGCGAGGGAGATTCAAAGCTGCAACCGAGCAGAACCTCCCTGCGCCGAGCTTCACCGTGAAAGAGGTCGCGACGCAGGGCGGGACGACCGTGGTGCGAGGAGTGCTCCGCAGCGGCCGGGGCGGTTTTCTCGTCGGCATCGGCATGACGCCGCATTCGGGCATCCAATCGATCCGTGTCGACAATCAGCAGGCGGTCGGCGCCGATCAGCTGAAGGGCAAGGAGCCAACGTTCGTACGCTTCTCGGGTGTGGGATCGCGCGACGTGACGATGGAAATTTCATTCGACGCGGCCACCGCGCCAAAGCCGATCCTGTTTGAACGTTCGCCGTTGCCGGACTCGGCAGAAGGGCGCGCGCTCGCCGCGGCCAGG
The DNA here is from genome assembly GCA_017880805.1 of Burkholderiales bacterium. Lineage (GTDB taxonomy): Bacteria > Pseudomonadota > Gammaproteobacteria > Burkholderiales > Casimicrobiaceae > PALSA-1003. The sequence goes on along the minus strand of JADGRP010000258.1, from coordinate 3,370 downwards.
CCCGCTGACGCAGCTCCCGCTTACAGCGGTGATTCGGCGCTTGTCTTCGTCGTGCTTGATTTGAAGTCGTAGTGTCCGGCAGCGCCCACGGCGCCGCCTTCGAAGGTCGAAGAAAAGAATCTGCGCATCAGCGACTTTGCGTCGGATCGATATCGACGTACCGCCAGATCGCGGACCGAACCGGGTGCGGCTTGTAGTTCCGGATCCACGGTTGCAGCAATTGGTCCTCGATCCGGTGCTCCATCAGCCGCCAAGGCGCGTACGCGACAACCAGTTCCGTCATCCGGTTGAAGAGTTTGGTGCGTTCCGGTGAATCGGGTAACCGGCGCGCTGCGTCGTAGAACTTGTCGAACTCCGGCAAGCTGAACCGCGCATGGTTTTCCTGCCCCACGTTCGGTCCGTAAAGGAGCTGCATGAAATTTTCTGCGTCGGGGTAATCGGCGTTCCAGCCGTCGGTGCGCATCGGAATCTTGCCCTGCCGCGCCATCTTGCGCAGCTCCTGCAGCGCGTCCCTCTTGAACATGATCTTGAGGCCGATCGCGTCCATGTTCTTCTTCCATTGCTCGTCCTCCTGTCGCGCGAGCGATGTGGGCAACGACCAGCGCTCAAGGACGAGCGGCTTGCCGTCCGGGGCCTCGCGGTAGCCGTCGCCGTCGCGGTCCTTGTATCCGAACCTGTCCAACAACGCCCGCGCCGCCGCGGGATCGTAGAGCTGCGCCGTGGTTTTCAGTCCCGGGTCGTAGCCGACGATGTCCGGCGGAATCGGGCTTGTCGCCGGGACGGCACGGCCCTTGAGGATGACACGGATGTATTCGTTCACGTCGTATCCCATGCCGATCGCCCGGCGCAGCGCGATTTTCTCCGGCGTGTAGCCGCCGACCACCGGATCCTCCATGTTGAAATAGGTCCAACGCGTGTTCGGCCGCAGCACCACTTCGTGCCGGATACCCTTTGCCGCGACGTCGGGCCGGAGCTTGCCGTCGGCGAGCGCCTGTTCGACGAAATCCGGCGGAAGTCGCTCGAGGAGGTCGAGCTCCCGGTTGGCGAACGCGAGCCACAGGGCCTGCCCTTCCTCGATGACCGTGATTTGGATGCGACCGACGAGCGGCAGCTTCTTTCCCTTGAGCGCGGCCGCGATCGGCATTACCTCCGGCGGCACCGGTCCCGCGGGGACATATGTCGTCTCGCGGAAGCCGGGATTCGCCTCCAGCACGATCTTCGCGCTGCGTCGGTACTCGCCGAGCATGTAGGGTCCGGTGCCGACCGGGTGCGCGCCGAAATCGAGTCCATACGCCTCGACGACCTCACGCGCGACGGCGGCGGTGTTCGGCACGGCAAACACATAGAGGAAGCGCAGATCGGGCTGCTTCAGGCGGATGCGCAACGTGTAGCGATCGAGAACCTCGAGCCCGGGAATCGGCGCGTCATAGTCGAAGTTCCCAGTCTTCCGGGCTTTTGCATGCAGCTCATCCGCGCCGATGATCTTGCCAGCAATCAGCCACAACCAGGGACTTTTCACCGCAGGATCGAGCAGGCGCTTGAGCGCATACGCCTGATCGCCAGCCGTGAGTTCGCGCGGCATGCCCTTGAAGGATGGGTCCGGTGTGAAGAAAATTCCTTGCTTCAGCTTGAAAACGTACGTTGCACCGCCGTCTTCGACCGTCGGCATTGCCACGAGCGTCCGCGGCACGAGCTTCACCGGTCGCGCCAGGTAGTCGTAGTCCAACATCGAATCGTAGATGTGGTCGATGATGCCGTCGGACGCCGCATCGGCGGAGAATTGAGGATCGAAGCTCATTTCGGCGCTCGAAATCGCAACGCGCAACGTCTTCGCAAGATCGGCGGCGACAGTGGGCGCTGCAAACGAACCAAGCGCGAAAATCGTCGCCGCGAGCGCCCAGTGCATTGCGCAAGGACTGCGTATGATTCGTGTCGGTTCGCGCATCGACCCCGGCTTTCGTGACCGTGGATGTTTCCCGGCGTCGACTATAGCTGAAGTTCCGATCAGGATCGGCCAACCACCAGGAAAACTCATGACGACATTCCGTACGCTCGCCACCGTCCGCCATCACGGCATGGATCTGACCGACTACGAATTCACCGTGCCGCTCGATCATGACCAGCCATCGGGCGAGTCGCTGTCGATTTTCGCGCGGGCGGTAAGTCATAGCGAAAAATCGGCCGCGATGCTGCCTTGGCTCGTCTTCCTGCAGGGAGGACCCGGATTCCCTGGGCCGCGACCACTCGCCAATTCGGGCTGGCTCAAACGGGCGCTTGACGACTACCACGTGCTGCTTCTCGATTCGCGCGGCAACGGACGCAGCAACGTAGTGTTGCCACAAACCCTTGCCCGACGCGGCAATGCGCGGGCGCAGGCCGACTATCTGATGCGTTTCCGCGCCGACAGCATCGTGCGGGATGCCGAATTGATCCGTCGCCGACTGGTCGGCGAAGACGAGCCGTGGAGCGTGCTCGGCCAGAGCTACGGCGGGTTCTGCGCGGTTCATTACCTGTCCGCCTATCCACTCGGCCTGCGCGAAGCCTTCATCACCGGAGGCTTGCCACCGCTGGTCGGCAGTCCCGACGACTATTACCGGCACACCTACCCCGAGGTCCAGCGCAAGACGCGCAATTTCTTTGCGCGGTATCCGGCAGATCGGGTCCTCTGCACCCGTATCCTGGAGCACCTGCACCGGCACGACGTCGCGTTGCCGACAGGCGGACGTCTCACGGTTCGTCGCTTTCAACAGGTCGGCTTCATGCTCGGGTTCGACGATGGCATGGAGAATCTCCACTACCTGCTCGAGAGCGCCTTCTGCCCCGGCGTGGACGGCGATGAATTGAGCCAGCCATTTCTCCGCACACTCGAAAATTCACAGTCGTTCGAAACCCATCCGATCTTCGCCGTCCTGCATGAGATGTGCTACACGCAGGGAGCCGCCGCACGCTGGTCGGCGGAACGGGTGCGCGGCGAGTTCCCCGACATGGACTGGGCACCCGGCCGGCCACCATCGTTCACCGGCGAGATGATCTTTCCGTGGATGTTCGAGGACTATCCCGGGCTGCGGGCGCTGCGCGATGTGGCCGAGTTGCTCGCCCGCGAGGAACGCTGGCCGAGCCTGTACGATCCGGCGCAACTCGCCCGCAATACAGTCCCCTGTGTCGCAGCGATCTATGCTGAAGACATGTTCGTCCCGCGCGCGCTTTCGGAGCGGACCGCCGCATCGATTGCCGGCCTCAAAGTCTGGCTGACCAACGAATACGAGCACAATGGCCTGCGCAGCAGCAGTGCGGTGTTCGAGCGCTTGCTTTCGCTGCGGCGAGAACTGGTCTAGCCGGAAGGACCGAAATTCGCGACCACCGTTTCCAC
>JADGRP010000257.1 GCA_017880805.1 Burkholderiales bacterium | reverse complement strand
TGCGCCGGCAGCGCCGGCACCAGCGTCATTTCCACAACCATGGCGCGCTCCCCGAGAACACGCCAGAAAGAGCCCATGAACGACGTCGCGCCGACGTATGCGGGCGCGTCGTTGTGGCTGCCGTCACGCTGCCGGTAACGGATGGCGATCGGCTGCACGTGTCCCCGTGCGTCGATTACCGGCTGCAGCAGCGAACCGAAGAACGGCAACAGCGTCGTACCATCGGTCGTCGTGCCTTCCGGAAATATGGCGATGGTGTCCCCGGCGGCGAGAACTTCGCGTGCGTGATCGTTGACGCGATGCGCGTCGCGCCGCCGCTCGCGCTCGATGAAAAGCGTTCCACATCCGGCGATCATGAGACCGACTAGCGGCCACCGCTTCAGCTCCGCTTTGGCGATGAATCTCGCGGGCTGAACCGTGTTGAGCACGAAAATATCCAGCCACGAAATGTGATTGGCGACGATAAGCACGTTTCCGGGCAATCCAGCGGGCGGCAGCCCTTGCACCCGCGACTCGACGCGCATGATCCTGAGCAGGCGCTCGCTCCAGCGCCGGATCATCGTCTGTCTTCGCGGAAGTCCGATTATCGGGAACACGAACGCAGTGGTCGCAATCCCCTGAAACACGTGCAGACTCACCCTCGCGTAACGATAGACGCGTAAGGGCAACGGCGTGCGGTCAGCGGGGCTGCGGGCTGACGGATCGGCCATGCGCTTGTGAGAGGTCGAAACGCGAGACAGCCTGCCTGCAGCGGCGCGAGCGGCGGATCAGCGGCATGTCACCAGAGATGACGGCCATAGTGCTTGTGGTAAGTCGCTGCCAACGCGTCGCGGTCGACGATATGGTTCTGCCCGCCACGTGACGCGATCTTGAGCGAGCCGAGCAATGACGCAAGCCTCCCGGTGCGGTCCCAATCCCAGCCGTGCCCGATACCGTAGAGCAGTCCGGCACGATACGCGTCGCCGCAACCGGTGGGATCGACTAGCGCCGTCGGCTTCAATGTCGGTATCTCGAGGGTTGTCCCGTCGGCATGAATGCGCGAGCCGTCGGCGCCAAGCGTGATGATCATGGCGTCGACGCGCGCGGCGAGTTCCATTTCCGACAGGCCGGTGCGCTCGGTGAGCAAGCGCGCCTCGTAATCGTTTACCGCGATGTAATCCGCGCAATCGATCATGTCGACCAATTCCGGGCCCGAGAAGAGCGGCAGACCCTGACCCGGGTCGAACACGAAGGGAATGTGCGCAGCCGCGAATTCGCGCACGTGCGCGGCCATGCCGTCACGTCCGTCGGGCGCGACGATGCCGAGCGCGATTCGATCGACATCGGTGACGTGATTCAAGTGCGCCTGATTCATCGCTCCCGGATGAAACGCGGTGATCTGGTTGTCGTCGAGGTCGGTGATAATGTAAGCCTGCGCGGTGTATGTCCCGGGGACGGTGCGCACCGCGCCGGTCTCGAGGCCGAACGAAGACAGGCGCTCGATATACGCGCTGCCGTCGTCTCCTACCGTCGCCATCACCACCGGCTCGCTGCCCAGGCCCCTCAAGGTGTACGCGATGTTGCCCGCGCAGCCGCCCCACTCGCGGCGCATTTCGGTAATTTGAAACGATACCGACAGCACGTGCGTCTGTTCGGGCAGGATGTGGCGGGCGAAGCGATCGGGAAACACCGTGATGGTGTCGACCGCGAGCGAGCCGCAGATCAGCGTGCGTGAAGACATGGCGCGTGAGTGTCGGACGGCGGAAAGACGCGAAGTTTAACCCGGCGCCCGGGCTTGCGCGGTCCGCGCCCGGCGACTAACGCATGGAAGGCGCTCACGCAGAAGAGTCGCGGCCGATCTCGCGGACGATGAACTGCTGGCGGCGCGACACGGGCAGAGCCTCGGTCACACCGCGCAACATCACTTCCCAATGCGCGTCGCCGTCGGCGCTCACCCGCCGCTCGAAGCCGCGTATGGCTTCGCGCGCAACAAGGCAATTGCGGTGTACACGGACGAGGCGCGGGCCGAATTCCTCTTCCAGGCGGGTGAGCGATTCCTCGAGGAGAAACTCCCGATCGGCGGTGCGTATCGTAATGTATTTGAGCTCAGCCTTGAGGTAAATGATTTCGTCGATGGGGACGAGCACCACCCGCGATCGCTCGGTCACGGACAAAAAGCGGCGCGCTGCGGCCGGCAAGCGGTTGAGCTTGGTGTCGGAAAGCGGTTTGAGCCGCGGGACCTTTTGCAGCGCGGTGAGGAGGCGCTGCACGCGCACCGGCTTCACCAGATAGTCGATGGCGTGCACTTCGAACGCCGCGATGGCGTGCTCGTGGTACGCGGTGGTGAAGATAATCACTGGTGGAAGCGGCAGCTTGAGCAAATGGCGCGCGAGCTCGATACCGTCCATATCGGGCATGTGAATGTCGGTAAGCACCAGGTCCGCGGGCGTCGTGCCGAGCAGATGCAGCGCCTCGCGCCCGCTGCCGGCTTCACCGACGATCAGGAGCGGGAGCGCGGCGGTGCAATCGTCGAGCAATTCGCGCAAACGCCTGCGGGCGGGGGCCTCATCATCGACCAGCACGATCCTTAACGGTGCTTCAGTCATGCGCATCTCCCGGTTCCACGTACGTACGATACGGCATGCGAATGTGCACCTCGTAGGTGTCCCGGCTCGTCTTGCTCTCCAGGCTCGCCTCGGCATCGAAATGCAACGCGAGCCGCTCGCGGATATTGGCAAGGGCCATCTTGTTGCCGTCGCGATTACTGAGGGTCATCTTATAGGGATTGCGGAGGATCGCGTGCACTTCGCCGCGGCGCAGAAAGATATTAATCGTGATCACCCCCGGAGCGCTAGACGGCTCAATACCGTGATAGACGGCGTTTTCGAGCAGCGGCTGCAGCACCAGTGGCGGCACCTGCGCATCTCCGGGCATGTTGTCGATATGCCATTCGATCGTGAGCCGCTCGCCCAGACGGAGCTTTTCCAGCTCGAGGTACTGCCGGCACAGCTCGACCTCGTCGGAGAGCGGCGCGAGCTGGCGGTTGTCCCGCATCAGAACGCGAAAGAGATCCGCCAGGTCTTCCAGTGCCGCTTCCGCGCGCCGAGGTTCGCTGCGCATCAGCGACAACACCGCGGTCATGCTGTTGAACAGGAAATGCGGCCGGATGCGAGCCTGCAGGGCTTGCAGGCGCGCCTCGGTAATCGCGGGCGAAAGCGCTTTCGCCCGCAGCTGAAAGTAGAAGAGCAGCACGCCCGCGATCAACAGCGAGAACATCACGTGCCGCAGCATGGCGCGCGTTGTCATTTCCGGGGCAAGCGCTGCGAGCGCGGTGTTGAAAGCGAGACCGACTGCGAGTGTCACTGCCAGAACGGAAGCGGCGCCGACGGCGTACGGCGCGCGCTCCAGCCATGGCGCAAGCAAATACAGAATGAGCAGCTCGAGCAGGAGATGCGGCTCGACCGTCGCGCTCATCTGAACCCACGCGTCGAAGATCGCCGGCCCGTGCTCCTCACGGACAAACGCCGCGATCATGACGATCGCGTTGACCAGGAGCAATATCCGCAGGATCGTTCCCAGATTGCGCAGCTCGGGAAGCGAGAGCGGGATCCTGTTTTGATTTATACTCGTGCGCATTATTCGTCGCTTACGGCGCGGCGACGGAGCTTTCGTGCCGCGCGCCGCAGCAGGTCCGGATCGTTACCGCCAGGCGATGTAATTTCTGCTTCCCATTGTGGGCAAGAGGTCCGGGTGAGGCAAGCCATGTCTGCAGACAGATCAGATTCCGGCAACGACGCCGTCCGCGGCCGGTCCGGCCGTTTCAGCGAGCCGGTCGCCGAGCTCGTGAAGCAATACACCGCGTCCGTCGATTTCGATAAACGCCTGGCGGACGCCGACATCGCGGGATCGCTCGCGCACGCGCGCATGCTTTCCGCGATCGGAGTACTGTCCACCGAGGACCTTGCAACGATCGAACGCGGATTGGCCGCGATCAGAGGCGAGATCGAGCGATCCGAATTTGCCTGGTCGCGTGACTTCGAGGATGTTCATCTCAATATCGAGAAGCGGCTCATCGCACTGATCGGTGACGCCGGCAAGCGCCTGCACACCGGCCGCTCGCGCAACGATCAAGTCGCGACCGACATCAGACTTTACGTGCGCGCCGCGATCGACGACGTTGCCGCACGCATCGCCGCCCTCCGGCGCGCGCTGCTCGATCTTGCCGAAGCGCACGCGGGGACCGTCATGCCGGGATTCACGCACCTTCAGGTCGCGCAGCCGGTGACATTCGGTCACCATCTGATGGCCTATGATGCGATGCTTTCGCGCGACGCCGAGCGATTCGTCGATTGCCGCGCGCGGGTCAATCGCCTGCCTTTGGGCAGCGCGGCGCTCGCCGGAACGGGCTTTCCGATCGACCGCGACCGGGTTGCGCGCGAGCTTGGCTTCGACGGCCTGTGCGAAAACTCGCTCGACGCGGTTTCCGATCGCGATTTCGCCATCGAATTCGCCGCGGCGGCGGCACTGACGATGATGCACCTGTCGCGCTTCGCGGAAGAGCTGGTCCTATGGTCCAGCCCAGGCTTCGGCTTTGTCCGTCTGGCCGACCGATTCTGCACCGGCAGCTCGATCATGCCGCAAAAGAAGAATCCCGACGTGCCGGAGCTCGTGCGGGGAAAAAGCGGGCGCGTTTTCGGGGATCTGGTCGCGCTGCTGACGATCATGAAAGGCCAGCCGCTCGCGTACAACAAGGACAACCAGGAAGACAAGGAACCGGTGTTCGACATCGTCGACACCCTGCTACCCACACTCATTATCCTCGCCGATCTGGTCGCGGGAGGCATCGAGATCGACGCCGCGCGCATGCGGGCGGCCGCGGGCACGGGCTATGCGACGGCGACCGATCTCGCCGATTATCTGGTCAGGAAAGGCGTTGCATTTCGCGACGCGCACGAGGCGGTGGCGCAGGCGGTGCGTCACGCGGAAACCAGCCAGCTCGATCTCGCGCAATTGCCGCTGGACGCCTTGCAGCGTTTTTCGCCGCGGATCGGCGATGACGTCTATGGCGTGCTTACCCTCGACGGCTCGGTTGCCAGCCGCAATCATGCCGGCGGCACGGCGCCCGAACAGGTTAGGAGCGCGATCCGCGCCGCGCGCGCGGCGCTCGGCGGCCGCTGATCTGTTCGTTTAGTTGTACTTTACCTTGCAATTGGGTTGCCGCCGCCGGCGCAAAGAATTTATCAATCAAGGAGCAGCAATGGAGACGCGCAAGCTTGCGTTCCTGGGTCTGGGCGTGATGGGCTTTCCCATGGCGGGACATCTCGCCCGCGCCGGACACTCGGTCACCGTTTACAACCGCACCGCCTCCCGAGCCGAGAAGTGGCTTGCGAGCGCGGCGCCTGCCCAAGAGTGCGCATCCGCGCCGACGCCTGCCTCCGCATCCGCGGGAGCCAGCATGGTCATGATGTGTGTCGGCAATGACGACGACGTTCGCGCAGTGGCACTGGGTCCGGACGGCGCGGTGGCGGCGATGCAGCCGGGCAGCATTCTCGTCGACCACACCACCGCGTCGGCGACGGTTGCGCGCGAAGTCCAGCAGGCAGCGTCGGCCCGTGGCATCGGTTTTCTCGATGCCCCGGTCTCCGGCGGCCAGGCGGGCGCGGAGAACGGCAAGCTGACCATCATGGTTGGCGGCGACGCGGACACTTTCGCCGTCGCCGAGCCGGTGCTGGCCACCTACGCGAAGGCAGTGACGCTCATGGGGGGCCCGGGCTCGGGCCAGCTCACCAAGATGGTCAATCAGATCTGCATTGCGGGGCTCGTTCAGGCGCTTTCCGAGGGGATCAATTTCGCCGCGCGCGCCGGGCTCGACGTCGAGAGGGTGCTCGACGTGATCGGCAAGGGCGCGGCGCAATCGTGGCAGATGGACAATCGCGGCAAGACCATGGCCGCCGATCAGTTCAACTTCGGCTTCGCCGTCGACTGGATGCGCAAGGACCTTTCCATCTGTCTCGGCGAGGCGCGCGTCAACGGCGCGGCGCTGCCCGTCACAGCGATCGTCGACCAGTTTTACGCGCGGACCCAGGCGCTGGGAGGCGCGCGATGGGACACCTCCAGCCTGATTCGCTTGTTACGCTGACGGGGCCGGATCCGGGCGCAGGTCTTCGATCGCGACTTCGAACGTAATTTCCGCGGTCTTGGCCAGCATCAGCGTCGCGGAGCAGTATTTTTCCTTGGAAAGCTTCACCGCCCGCTCGACCTGCGCCTGATTGAGGCCGTTGCCGCGAATGCGATAGCGCAGGTGGATGCGGGTGAAAACCTTGGGATCCTCGGGCGCACGTTCGGCTTCCGCGTCCACGACGCAGTCGCTGACCGGCTGCCGCGCTTTTTTCAGAATCCACACCACATCGAACGCGGTACACGCCGCCGTTCCCGCGAGGACCAGTTCCATCGGCCGCGGACCCAGGTTGCGACCTCCGGCCTCGGCCGCACCGTCCACGACCAGCGCATGGCCGCTGCCGGTTTCGGCAACAAAGCTGACACCGTCGATCCACTTCACGGTGGCTCTCAATTTCGTCGGCTCCGCATTCGATGCAAGCACTCGCTAACCTGTGAAGGCATGCAATATCGTGTACCAACCACAATGGTGCGACGCAAAAAAGACTTGCCTTGTGCAGTGCGGTATGCGATTATTTTTGCGTCCACGGTCCGGGATCCTCCTCCTTTCCCATCGGGGACACATTCCTCCATTCTCCTCCTATGGCAGGAATCCTGCGCGGCCCTCAAGGCCGCGCTTTTTTTGGCCCAAACGGGCCAAAACGACCGCCCTTTCATGGGAGCGCGCCATCCGTAACGGTTTGACAGATCTGGCTTCAACGTATTATTATCTACGGCTTTGCAAAATTTAATCGCACAGGTCTCTTTTCCATGAAAACCTATTCCGCCAGGCCGCAGGACATCACGCGGGATTGGTATGTCGTCGACGCGAATGACAAGGTGCTCGGGCGCCTGGCGAGCGCCATTGCGCATCGTCTGCGCGGCAAGCACAAGCCGATCTACACCCCGCATATCGATACCGGTGATTTCATCGTGGTGACCAATGTCGACAAGATCAAGGTCACCGGCAACAAGATGGACGACAAGCTCTATCATCGCCACAGCGGGTATCCCGGCGGCATCCGCACGACTTCGTTCTCGAAGATGCAGCAGCGTTTTCCGGGCCGCGCATTGCAAAAAGCCGTGAAAGGCATGCTGCCGAAGGGCCCCTTGGGCTACGCCATGCTGAAGAAGCTGAAATGCTACGCCGGGGCCGAGCACCCGCACTCCGCGCAGCAGCCGAAAACACTCGATTTCTAAGGCCAGTCCATGATCGGCAACTATTATTACGGCACCGGGCGTCGCAAGAGCGCGGTCGCCCGCGTGTTCATCAAGCAGGGCTCGGGCAAGTTCGTGGTCAACGAAAAGCCCGTCGACGAGTTCTTCACCCGCGAGACCGGCCGCATGGTGGTGCGACAACCGCTGAAGCTGACCAACCATGAGGCGACGTTCGACATCATGGTGAACGTCCGCGGCGGCGGCGAATCCGGTCAAGCTGGCGCGGTTCGGCATGGCATTACCCGCGCGCTGATGGATTACGACGGACAGCTCAAACCGACGCTTTCCAAGGCCGGGCTCGTCACCCGCGACGCGCGCGAAGTCGAGCGCAAGAAAGTCGGCCTGCACAAGGCGCGACGCCGCAAGCAGTTCTCCAAGCGCTGACGGGGTCCCGTTGCCGTTCGAAAAAGGGCCGCCGCGAGGCGGCCTTTTTGTTTTGCCAACAGTTTGCCCACTAAGTTGGCCGCCAAGTTAGCGGATCGGCATCCAGCGTCGGCCAAATATTCCAATGTCATAGGACTGCGGGGCAATGCTAAACTCTAACGGGTGAGGATGTGACCATGATCGAGATCGGAATTGTCGGCGGAACCGGCTATACGGGCGTCGAGCTGTTGCGCCTGCTTGCGCAGCACCCGCAGGCGAACGTGAGGCTCATCACCTCCCGCACCGAGGCTGGAGTGCGCGTCGACGCGATGTTCCCGAGCCTTCGTGGCCAAGGGCGCTTGAGCGCCTTGAGCTTCAGCGATCCGGCCGCGATCGACCTGAAGACCTGCCACGTGGTCTTTTTCGCGACTCCCCACGGTGTGGCAATGAGCCAGGCGCGGGAGCTGGTCGGCGCCGGCGTGAAGATCGTCGACCTGGCGGCGGATTTCCGTCTCAAGGACCCGGCCCTCTTCGAGCGCTGGTACAAGATGCCGCACGCCTGCCCGGACCTGCTGTCCGAGTCGGTGTATGGATTGCCGGAAATGCATCGCGCGGCCATTGCCAAGGCACGCATCGTCGGTAATCCCGGCTGTTATCCGACAGCCATCCAGCTTGGCTTTCTTCCGTTGGTTGAGGCCGGCATCGTCGATCCGGCGCGTTTGATTGCGGACGCGAAATCGGGCGTCTCGGGGGCGGGCCGCAAGGCGGAGGTCGGCCTCCTGTTCAGCGAAACCTCAGACAATTTCAAGGCCTACAATGTCGGAGGCCATCGCCACCATCCTGAAATCGTTCAGGGCCTGAACGGTTTCAGCAAGGACCCGGTTACCGTGGTCTTCACGCCGCATCTGACGCCCATGATTCGAGGCATACACGCGACGCTGTACGCGCGGCTCCTCGATGCCGCCGTCGATCTTCAGGCGCTGTTCGAGAAGCGATTTGCGGGTGAGCCGTTCGTCGATGTCATGCCCGCCGGCAGCCACCCCGAGACCCGCTCGGTTCGGGCCTCCAACATTTGCCGCATCGCCGTGCATCGGCCGCAACAAGGCGACATCGCGGTGATCCTCGCCGTCGTCGACAATCTGGTCAAGGGCGCGGCAGGGCAGGCGATTCAGAACATGAATCTGATGTTCGGCCTGCCTGAAACGACCGGCCTCATGGCGCCGCCGGTCCTTCCCTGACCGATTCTCAATGCGCGGACTCGGGCGCAAGCTGCGCCAAACCTTCGGCATCAGCGCCCCGCGCATGGCGGTGCGTACCCATTTGTCCTGGCGTTGGAAGATTCCCGCGCTGCTCGGGCTGTTGGTGCTTATCGTGGGTATGTGGTGGTGGGGGTTCGACTTCGGACAGTTTCTCAGCGGCTTCAATCGCGGTGAGGTGGCGGAACGGCAAGGAAAGCTGGAGAGCGAGCTCGCTCAGTTCAAGGACGAAAACGGCAAACTTCGGGCCCGGGCCGCGCAGTTGGAGAGCGATCTCAACATCACGCAAGGCGCTCAGGCGACCCAGTCGAAGCAATCGCTCGAGCTTCAGGCAGAAAATACCCAGATAAAGGAAGAACTCGCTTTTCTGCAGAAACTGTTCAGCGACACGGGCAAGCAGGGCACGATTTCCATTCAACGTCTGAGTGCCGAGCGAGAGCGCGATGACACCTACCGCTACAGCCTGCTCGTCGTCCGAGGCGGCAACCCTTCGGATGAGTTTGCCGGACAGTTGACGCTGCAGGCCGGGCTGCTGTCTGGGGGGCGGATCTCGACCGTCGCGCTGCCCGACGATCAGCCGGACGCGTCCGGCGCGCTCAAGCTAAAGTTCAAGTATTATCAACGTATCGAGGGGACAATACGGGTCCCCCCCGGAAGCCAGCTCAAGACCCTGCAAGCCAGGGTACTTGAGTTCGGGCAACCGTCGCCCAGAGCGACGCGCAGCTTGAACATCTCTTAGGAGGCCCCATGTTTGAACGCAGAAAGGCGCGCCCGCCGCAAAAACGAATCGACAGCCTGATCGGCGCCGGCACCGTGGTCCAAGGCAACGTGATGTTCGCGGGTGGGTTGCGCATCGACGGCGCCGTGGACGGCAAAGTGGCGACCGCGGATAACGCGCCGGGAACGCTGGTGATCAGCGAGCACGCCCGCGTCGACGGCGAGGTCAAGGTATCGCACGTCGTGATCAACGGTGCCGTCAGCGGCCCGGTGACCGCCACGGATTACCTGGAACTCCAGGCCAAGGCGCGGGTCAATGGAGATGTCGTATACCGCACGCTGGAAATGCACGTCGGCGCAATCGTCCAGGGAAAGTTGATGCACGCCGAACCCGAGAAGACCGCATCGATCGTGGAGCTAAAACGTGCCGGTGGCGAGTAAATCTCCATTCCATGTAGCTGAATTGACGGCCCGGGCGCTCAGGCCGATAATGCAACAGCGTTGTTCAAGGAGTATGCAATGAATGCCATGACCGATATGCCCGCACCGCTGATCTTCACGGACGCGGCAGCGACCAAGGTGAAAATCCTGATCGAAGAGGAAGGCAACGCCGACCTCAAGCTACGCGTGTTCGTTACCGGCGGCGGCTGTTCAGGCTTCCAGTACGGCTTCACGTTCGATGAAACCGTCAACGAGGACGATACGTCGATGGAGAAGAACGGCGTCACGCTGCTGATCGACCCGATGAGCTACCAATATCTAGTCGGCGCAGAAATCGATTACCAGGAAGGGCTCGAGGGTGCGCAATTCGTGATCAAGAATCCGGGCGCCACCAGCACCTGCGGCTGCGGCTCGTCTTTCTCGCCCTGACCACGAAGTGACTTTTCGTCCAAAACGGGGGCTTTTGGCCCCCGCTTTCATTGCTGCGCCCCTAAGCGTGAAAGACCGCCCCCAGAACACGCGGGCCGCGGGCGCCGGTCACGGTCGGAAGGTTGCCCGGCCGGCCGGCGATGGCTTCGCGCGCGAGCCACGCGAACGCCAGTGCTTCGACTTCGTTGATTGCGATCCCGTGCGCTGCCGTCGTTGACAGTCGCCGCGGCGCGAGCGCCGCCTCGAGTTCGTGCATGAGAACGGTGTTTTGCGCTCCGCCTCCGCACACCAGCACTTCGCTCGCTCCGGCGCAGTGCTCGTCGATCGCGGCGACGATGCTCTGCGCCGTCAAGGCGATCAGCGTGCGCTGCACGTCCCGCGGTGAGTACGACGCTTTCAGGTACTTGGCCAGCCACCGCAGATGAAAACGGTCGCGCCCGGTGCTCTTGGGGGGAGGCAGCGCGAAATAAGGCTCCGCGCGCAGCATGCGCAACAGCTCCGGGATCGCCCTGCCACCACCGCCCCATGCGCCATTGCGGTCGTATGGCTGTCCGCTATGACGCTCACACCACGCATCCATAATAGTGTTGCCCGGCCCGGTGTCGAACCCTCGCACCGGCCCCCCCGGGGGCAGATCCGTGACGTTGGCGATGCCGCCGATATTGAGCACGATACGGTGCCTGTCCGGCAGCGCGAAGACAGCGGCGTGGAACGCCGGCACCAGCGGCGCGCCCTGGCCACCGGCCGCGACATCGCGACTGCGAAAGTCCGCGACTACAGTGATCCCCGTTGCTTCGGCCAATCGCGCCGGGTTGGCGAGCTGCGTCGTGTATCCCAGATCCGGGCGATGACGAATCGTCTGCCCGTGCAGTCCGATCGCCGCAATGTCGCGGGCGTGGCAACCCGCCGCCGACAGAACCCCAGCGACCGCGGTCGCACAGCCATCCATCAGGGCGTTGGCCGCAAGCGAGCCGCGATGAACTTCGTCAGCACCGCTTCGCTGCAGCGCGTTCAATTCGTCGCGCAGTTCGGGAGCGAAGGCGACGTGGGTGCGGGCCATGGCGCGGCACGGCTCGACGCTGAAATCCGCCAGAACCGCGTCGACGCCGTCGACGCTGGTACCCGACATCAACCCCACGAAGAGCTTGGAGCTCACCGCCGATGCGCGCGCAGTTTCGTGCGCAGTTCCGTTCTCAGTTCCGTCAGCACTACTCGGCGCCGGCGAGCGTGACGCCATGTCCCAGCGCAAGCTGGGCGCTGAGCACGGAGACGCGTTCGAGATAGCCGCGAAGTGCGACAGCCGGCAGCGGTTGCGCCGCCGGCAACGCGATCGTCATCGGATTGCGCTGTTCGTTGTTGACCCGAAATTCGTAATGCAGATGAGGACCGGTCGCCCACCCTGTCTGACCGACGTAGCCGATGACGTCGCCCTGCGCGACGTGCGCGCCGGGCGTCATGCCCGCCGCGAACCGCGACAGATGCGCGTAGACGGTCGAATAGAGAGCGTTATGCTGCAGCACGACGACGTTGCCATAGCCGTTCTGGCGGCCGGCGGAGGCAACCTTGCCGTCACCCGTGGCGTGGACCGGCGTCCCGGTGGGCGCGGCGAAGTCGACACCCTTGTGCGCACGCCAGGTCTGCAGAAACGGGTGAAATCGCGCCAGCGAGAATCCCGATGTAATACGCGTGAACGAAACCGGCGAGCGCATGAAGGCCTTGCGCAGGCTCTTGCCGTCTTCCGCGTAGTAACCAACGCCGCCGTCGGGACCCTGCCATGAAAATGCGCGGTACACATTGCCCTTGTTGACGAATTCCGCGGCGACGATCCGTCCCGCGCCGGCGGGCTGCCCATCGAGCTCGAGCACCTCGTAGACGACGGTGAACCAGTCGCCGCGCCGCAGATCGTGGTGGAAATCGACGTCACCCGAAAATACTTCCGCGAGCTGCATGGTGACCGCGTCCGGCAGTCCCGCGGCATCGGCCGCCGCGAACAGCGACGAGCGAATCTCGCCGGACCGCAGCTCCAGTCGCGCCGCCGTCGCCGGCGGCGCGCTCTCCGCCGAGAAGCTGTCGCCGATGCGTTTGACGGTGAGTAGTTCGCCGCCCTGCGCGAGGTAGGAAAGTGCGGTCAGCCGGCCATCGTCGTCGGCTTGCACTCGGACGGCCTTGCCCGGCTTCAGCTGATAAAGCGGCCGTGCGCGTGCATCATTGCGCAGGAAGTTTTGCGCGGTGGCATCGTCGATACCCAATCGCGCCAGCACGCTGCCGAGCGTATCGCCGCGCTGAATGCGCTCTTCGCGCCAATAGCCGCCTGCATGCGCCACCGGCGCGAGGGCGGGCAAGGTAAGGTCGCGGACGATCCGCTGCGCCGGCTCGGTTGGAACAAGCGAGTCCGGCGCGAACGCAAATGCCGCGACCATGCCGGCGCCCGTTAACAGCATGATTGCGGCGGCACGGCCTGCCATGAGATGCCGGGCAAGCGCTGTGCTTTGCGCTAGAATTCGACGTTTGCTCAAGACGGCTCCGGTCATTGGTCACCTCATTTGTCACCTGATGCCAACTGAGGCCAACTGAGGCCTTTAGCCTCGGCGTCACCCGAAGACCGCCGGATTGTAGCAGAGGCGCCATTTCCCCATTCCGCAGCCATGCCCATCGACCTTCCCCACCAATTGGCCGTCTTCAAGCGAGGCGCGGACGAGTTGATCGTCGAAGCCGAGCTCGAAACCAAGCTCAAGCGCGGCAACCCGTTACGGATCAAGGAAGGATTCGACCCGACACGCCCCGATCTGCACCTCGGCCACACGGTACAGTTCAACAAGCTCCGCCAATTGCAGGACCTGGGGCACCACATTATTTTTCTGATCGGCGACTTTACCGGAATGATCGGCGATCCCACCGGACGCAACATCACGCGGCCGCCGCTTTCGGCCGAGGAGCTCGACGCCAACGCCAAAACCTATACCGACCAGGTATTTCTCATCCTTGATCGGGAAAAGACAGAGGTTGCATTCAATTCCAAGTGGCTGTCCGCGCTCGGCGCCGATGGAATGATCCGGCTCGCCGCCCGATACACGGTCGCGCGCATGCTCGAGCGCGACGACTTCGCGAAACGTTACCAGAGCGGGCAGCCGATCGCGATTCATGAGTTCCTGTATCCGCTGGCTCAGGGCTACGATTCGGTAGCGCTCAAGGCAGACGTCGAACTTGGCGGCACGGATCAGAAATTCAATCTGCTGGTAGGACGAGAGCTGCAACGGCACTACGGTCAGGAACCGCAATGCATCCTGACCCTGCCGCTGCTGGAGGGCCTCGATGGCGTTAACAAGATGTCGAAGTCGCTCGATAATTACATCGGTATCACCGAAGCGCCGAACGAGATGTTCGGCAAACTCATGTCGATTTCCGACGTGCTGATGTGGCGCTATTTCGAGCTGCTTTCGTTCAAGCCCCTGGACGAGATTGCAAAGCTGCGCAAGGAATGCGCCGAAGGCCGTAATCCTCGCGATGCCAAAGTGATGCTGGCGCAGGAGATCGTCGCGCGTTTCCATATGCGAGCCGCGGCCGATGCGGCGCTTGCCGAGTTCGAGTCTCGATTCCGTGACGGCGCGATGCCCGAAAGCATGCCCGAGGTGACGCTGCATAGCGCCGGTGTGGGGCTGGCGATTCCCCAATTGTGCAAGCAGGCTGGTCTGACGCCGAGCACTTCGGAAGCGATGCGACTGATCGAGCAGCGTGGCCTGAAGATCGACGGCGAAATCGTGACGGACAAGGGCCTCGTCATTGCCGCCGGCAGCACGGTCGTCGTGCAGGCGGGCAAACGCAAATTCGCGCGAGTGATCATTAGCTGATCGAAGGCGTCGCGAGCTTCGCCGTCGCCCTGCATGGCAGAACCGCGCATCTCGGTGCTCATCTGCAGTATCGACGCCATCAACGACGCGCAAGCCATCGCTGACCCGCCGCTACGCCAGACCGGGATTGCCGGCCACCCCGACGAGTCTGGGAACGTTCAATGCGCGCGGCTGGATTGTTTTCTGTCCGCGCAAATAGCGCGACATCAGCTCCCAGATCGGCTCGCCGCCGGCGAGTCTTGCCTCTTCCGACACGGACGCCCAGCCGGCAACTTTGTAGCGCTTGCCGGCCTGCAGCGGCGTGCCGTTCAGCGTCAAGGCGGAGATGCGACTGCCCATCGTGGCCGCAGGATCGCATGTGTATTGCAATCCACCGACGCGCACCATGTCGCCACCTTGCTGATAATAAGGATCCGGGTTGAACAGGTTGTCGGCGACGTCCTCGAGGATGATCTTGATCGTCTCGCCGCTCAACTCGTTGACCGTTACATTCGAATACGTTATCGCCGTCTGATTCATCAGCTGTTCGAGCGTGATCGGCTGTCCCGGGAGCAGCGTCGTGCCCCAGCGAAAGCCCGGCGAAAACGCGATCTCAGCATTTTTTTCGGCCATCAGGCCGTCGAGGATCAGTTGATCGAAGCTGCCGTTGAAATTGCCCCGCCGGTACAGCAGTCCCTCGGTGACGGCCAATTTTTCCTGCAAGCGATTCTGATACGGTGCCCGCACGCTGGTAATTAGCGCCGCCATGTCGCTTCGCGCAGGCAGCAGGTTCGCGAACACCGGCAAGAGCTTGTAGCGGAAATCGGCGACGCCGCCGTTTTTCACCTCGAAGTCGAGCACGGCGAGGAATTTGCCATTGCAGCCGGCGTTGGTCACCAGCGTCTTGCCGCCGGCGTTGGCGATGACCGAGGGCCGCGGAACCCCGTCATGCGTGTGCCCGCCGAGAATTGCGTCGATGCCGCGAACCCGCGAGGCGAGCTTCAGATCGACGTCCATGCCGTTGTGGGACAGCAACACGACGATATGCGCTCC
>JADGRP010000043.1 GCA_017880805.1 Burkholderiales bacterium | reverse complement strand
GCCGGAAGCTTGGTTTTGTGCGCCGGCTATGCGGGAATCGCCGCGGGCCAGATCGCGGGCCTCCCCAGCGTAAGCGGGATCACGGAACTGCAAAAACCCGTTGCCGACGCTGTCCAATTCCTTTGCCCTAAACTTCCATCTCCCAATGCCAAAGGCAACCTCACCGAGCGCTTGTCGAATTCATGCACGGAGATGGTCGTAACCGCGTTAGTGAACCAGGGGAAAGTCGATCCCAGTAACCCTTTCAATCTGAATATTTCCGACGAGCTGTTGAAGCGGGGCATCCAGGCCATCGCGCCGGTGCAAATGAACGCTCAAAAGCAGATTAGCGTGGAATCAACGAAGATGAGCCTGGTCGGTTCCAGACTTCTGGATCTGCGCAGTGGCGCACGAGGCTTGGTCGTCGGCATGAATGGCCAGGAGGCGACGCAAGGTGCCGACAATCAGAGCGCGGCGAGCGTCCTTAGAGGCGCCAAAGGCGGCGCCGCAGGCCCCGACGATGCCTTGAGCGGCCGCTTGGGCGGGTTTGTCAATTTTGGCTATGCCTGGGGTGATGTCGACCAAACCACGTTGCAGGACGCTTACAAGTACCGCAGCTTCAACGTGCTGGCCGGAGCGGATTACCGCGTCACCGACGCGTTCGTGCTTGGCGGAGCGGTCAGCTACAGCGACACCCATTCCGACTACGACCAATCGCTTGGCAACGTCAAGGCGAGGACGACGGGGGTCGCCGCTTACGGAACGTATTACATGGATACCTGGTACGTCGACGGCTTCGTCGGATATGGCTCCGTCGACTACGATTCGACGCGCAACATTTTCATTCCGTCGAACACGAGCGCGCCAGCGATCAACACGTCGGCGACGGCGAGTCCCAATGGCCAGCAGTGGTCTGGGTCGATCGGCGTCGGACGCAGCTTCGAGACCGGGCCGGTCACGGTTACGCCAACCGGTCGGCTCGGATACATCCGGGTGAAGAACAATTCCTTTACCGAATTCGAGCCCGTCGACGGCCTCGGTCTCTCGGTCGGTGCGCGAACCATCCAGTCGTTGCAAACGGCGATTGGAGGCAAGCTGTCGACGGTGGTGAATAGTTCGGCGGGAGTGTTCGGACCGTATTTTACGGCGCAGTGGATGCATGAGTTCAGGAATGGCACTGCGTCGATCGTCTCGAAGTACATCGCCGACCCGCTCAACACGATATTCGCGATTCCAACCGCGACTCCGACCCGGAATTACGGAGTGTTCACAATCGGCACCAGCGCAACGTTTCCGAACAACCTGTCGGGGTTCGTGCAGTTCAGCGGGGCCGCCGGGTTGAACAACGAAACCAATTATGGCGTGGTGCTCGGCGCTCGCAAGCAATTCTAAGGGGACGCTGCAGCACTGGACCACACAGGGCACGCGCGCAGTCCCGATCCGAGTGATCGGGGCTGTCCGCGCGGATCCATTTTCCGGCGCCCGCTCTTCCTGGCGTCCGCGGCATCCCTTAGGGTCCCACTACCTCGAAGCTGGATCGCCCTGATCGCAGCATTGCTGGTCGCGTGCGCGACTCCGACGGAACGCTTCGATCGGCGCGCAAACGCGTTGGGATTCGGATTGACCACCCTGCAAGGCGCTGGGTTCAACCACGTCGCGTATGTGGCCGGACCGCTGGAGCCGTCCGACACGTTGCATGTTTATGTCGAACACGACGGCACGCCATGGCTGGATCTCACTTTCCCGTCGGCCGATCCCACACCGCGTACTGCTATGGCGCTCGAGCTCATGGCGCGGGACGCCGGTCCGCGGCTTTTTCTTGGCCGGCCGTGCTACTTTGCGTCGAAGGAAGAGGCTGGCTGCACGCCGCTGCTTTGGACGCACCTGCGTTACTCACCCCAAGTCATTGCGAGCATGGTTGCTGCACTGCGGCGATTCCTGACGTTGCATCCGTTTCGTCGCGTAGTGTTGATCGGCTATAGCGGAGGCGGGACCCTCGCCTGGCTGATGGCCGCGAATGTGCCGGAGACGTCGGAAATCATTACGGTCGCCGCAAACCTAGACACCGACGACTGGACACGTATTCACGACTACAGCCCTCTCGCTGGCTCGCTTAACCCGGCGCTGATGCCGCCGCTTCCGTCAACCATCGTCCAGCTTCACTACGTCGGCGGCCGCGATCGCAATGTGCCGCCCTCCGTCGTACAGTCGTTTGCGCGTAGGCATGCCGAGGCTCGAGTCATCGAGATCGCCGATTTCGATCATGAGTGCTGCTGGATCGAGCGATGGCCGAAACTTCTCGAGGAAGTGCCAAGGTTTGTTACGATGCCGGAGTTCCGACGCTGACCGGGCGCCTCCAGTAACTCATTGGTTCATCCGGCCGGCGTTTGAGCCGGATCCTGTCACCTTTTGGTCGTATTTCGCGGCTTTCAGGCACGCGACGGAGCCTCGCATGAGCATGATGTTGACCAGCGAAGAAATTCTCGACAAGGTGCGACGGGCATTTGCGCCGTTCCATGTCGTGGCCGAGCTGCAGGACTATCACAGAAAGCTCGGCTTCCGCGTGTACGACCTTGACGGCGAAACCATCGACACGTTCGAAGGCAGCTTGATCCGGGACCTGAGGACGCCCGCGAATCTGAAACAGCTTATTCTCCAGGCGCGAGCCGCCGTCGAGCGCAAGAACAAGATTCTCAAGCCCTGGTCTTTCTAATCGGTGTGGTGCGAGCGGCCGGTCGCGATTCCCGCCAATTCGAATCCAAACGCACGGTAACGCAAGGGAAATGCCGCACGCGGCGAGCGCCGTCAGAACCGCGCGCTAGCGTGACTTGGCGAGTCGCGTTTCGATGGCCTTGCTCAAGCGGTCCATACCGAACGAAACGTCAACCACGCTGCCGTCGACCAGAAAGCCGGGCGTCGAGTGAACGCCGCACGCGCGCCCGCTGGCCAGGTGCTCCTGGACGCGCTGCAGATAGAGGTGGTCGGCCAGCTCCGAATCGAAGCGTTCGAGATCGAGCTCGATGGCCTCGGCGTACTGGCGAAGAGCTTTCGGCTTGAGATGTTGACGATTTTCGAACAGGCGGTCATGCATCTCCCAGAACTTTCCTTGCGCGCCCGCGGCTTCCGCAGCTTCCGCTGCCAGCTCGGCGTGGGGATGTGCGGCGACGATCGGGAAATGCCGGAAGGCGAACCGGATGCGACGCTCGAATTGCTTGAACACGATCTTGACCCCGTGATAGGCCTGCGCGCAGATCGGGCACTCGAAATCGCCGTATTCGATGACGATTACGCGTGCGTCCGGAGCGCCGAGGACATGATCGACCGGGCTCAATGACATCGCGGGATTTCTTGGCGGCGCAGGATTGCTCATGAGATACCTTTGTTGAGCGAGCGATAGTCTATGCAGACCATTTCACATGCCCGCGGAATGAGTCTCGAGGCAAGTATCTTATATGACCCTCGAACAAGCGCAAACGTTCGACGTACCGGTGTAATGACCTTGCGCGAAAAATTCTCCAAATGACAAACAAGCTTTTATCAAAGGACGATGGTTCTCCATACGCGTGGGCGCGGCTTGCGGTTTCGCTGGCGCTGATGACCATCAGCGGCTGCAGCATGTATGCCGTGGTCGTCGTGCTTCCTGCCGTGCAGGCGGAGTTCGGCGTGGCGCGCGCGGACGCCTCGCTTCCCTATGCGCTGACCATGGTCGGCTTCGGCCTGGGAGGCCTGTTCATGGGACGTCTGGCGGACAGGTTCGGCGTCATGGTACCGGTCTTGATCGGCGCCCTGAGTCTCGGGCTGGGCTTTGCTGCCGCGGGCATGGCCGGGAACATCTGGATTTTTTCACTGGCTCACGGCTTATTGATCGGCCTCTTCGGCAGCTCAGCGATGTTCGCCCCGCTCATCGCCGACACCTCCCACTGGTTCACGCGCCGGCGTGGCATCGCCGTCGCGATCTGCGCCAGTGGAAATTACCTCGCCGGCGCCATTTGGCCGCCTGTTGTGAACCACTTCGTGGCGATCCACGGCTGGCGCAACACCTACGAAGGCATCGCTCTCTTTTGCATCGTGACCGTGTCGGTGTTGGCGCTATTCCTGCACCGCAGGCCGCCCGTCGTCGCCACCGACGCTTCGTCTGCCGCAAGCATCTCGTCGTCCCGCCCTTTCGGATTCTCGCCGGCCGTCGCGCAATCGCTCCTTTGCGTCGCCGGCGTGGCGTGCTGCGTCGCGATGTCGATGCCACAAGTGCACATCGTCGCCTACTGCGGGGATTTGGGTTATGGCGTTGCGCGGGGCGCGGAGATGCTGTCGGTCATGCTTGGCTTCGGCATCGTGAGCCGCTTGTTGTCCGGCATGATATGCGACCGCATCGGCGGCCTGCGCACCTTGCTGCTCGGATCGGCGCTGCAGGGAATCGCGCTGCTTCTGTTCCTTCCGTTCGATGGCTTGGTCTCGCTGTTCGTCATCTCGGCCCTGTTCGGCCTTTTCCAAGGCGGAATCGTTCCGTCCTACGCAATCATCATTCGCGAGTATTTCCCTTCGAGGGAAGCGGGCGCCCGGGTCGGCACCGTCCTGATGTTTACGCTCCTCGGTATGGCGCTGGGCGGCTGGATGTCGGGCAAAATATTCGACATTACCGGTTCCTATCACGCTGCGTTCATCAACGGCACCGCCTGGAACCTGCTCAACATCACCATCGCGGTGACGCTACTGCGCCGCGCCGGAAGGAGCCGCGCTGGCGTGAAGGGGGCAGTGGCCGGAGTGGCCTTGTAACTCTGTGCGGGCAGTACTTCGTGCCCTGCGCAAATAAGCACGTCAAATTTGATTGAAGCGTCCGCCTTCGCCGGCGAGGCGCTCGAGCAGCGGTGCGGGCTTCCAATGCTCGCCGTGCTCTTCGTGAAGCTGCCTGATCCGGCTGTGCACCTTGTCGAGCCCGACGGTATCCGCGTAGAACAACGGCCCACCCCGCCAAGCCGGGAAGCCGTAGCCGTGCACATAAATCAGGTCGATGTCGGAAGCGCGCTGCGCGATCCCGTCTTCGAGGATCCGCGCACCTTCGTTGATGAGCGCGTAGATCGTTCGCTCGACAATTTCCTGATCGCCGATCGCGCGGCGGCGTATTCCCGATTCCGCAGCGCATCGCTGGATGAGCAAGTCGATTTCCGGGTCGGGCAGCGGTGTCCGGCTTCCAGGCGCGTACCGGTAATAGCCCGATCCCGTTTTCTGCCCGAAACGACCCAGTTCGCAAATGCGGTCGGCGACGGTTGAGTAGCGAAGATGCGCTGGCCGGGCCGTCGAAAGCCGCTTGCGGGCTTGCCAACTGATGTCGAGTCCGGCCAGGTCGCTTACGGCGAGCGGCCCCATCGCCATGCCGAAGTCGTAAAGGGCGCGATCGACCTGTTGCGGCATCGAACCTTCCTCGAGCAGGAATCCGGCCTCGCGCATATACGGCGTCAGCATCCGGTTGCCGACAAAACCTTCACAGACTCCGACGACTGCTACGATCTTGCCGATCCTCCTGGCGAGCTGGATCGAAGTCGCGATGACCTCCGGCGCGGTTTTCGCACCGCGAACGATCTCCAGCAGGCGCATGACGTTCGCGGGGCTGAAGAAGTGCAGGCCGATCACATCCTGCGGGCGCGAGGTGCGGGCTGCGATCGCATCGATGTTCAGCCTCGAGGTATTCGTCGCCAGAATCGATCCGGGTTTGCACATGGCATCCAGGCGCTCGAAGACCGCGTGCTTCACGCTCATGTCCTCGAACACTGCTTCGATGACCAGGTCCACGTCGCGGAGATCGTCGTATGCCAGCGAACCGGTGATGAGTTCCAGCCGGCGCTGGATTTGTGCCTGCGCGAGTCTCCCCTTGGCGACGCTTGCGGCGTAATTGCCTCGCAGTGTGCTTGAGGCTCGCTCCAGCGCGTCGCTGCGCGACTCGATCAGCGTCACCGGAATGCCGGCGTCGGCAAAGCACATCGCGATGCCGGTTCCCATGGTCCCGGCGCCGACGACGGCCACGCGCTCGATCGGTCGCGGCGCCGTGCCGGGAGGCAAACCTGGAACCTTGGTCGCCTCACGCTCGGCGAAGAACAGGTGTCGCAACGCCTTCGATTGTCCGTCCGCGAGCAGGCTGCTAAAACGCTCGCGCTCGAACACAAGGCCTTGTTCGAACGGGAGTGCAAGGGATGCCTCGACACATGCGATGCACTCCAGCGGCGCGCGGAAGCCTCGCCTCGACTTCGTCGCCTCGGACCGCGCAGCCGTAAAGATCGTTTCGCCGTCGTCCAGCGTGATGGTTCGCCGCGATGCCACCGGATGTTTCGTGGTCGAAGCGATTCGATGCGCGAAGGCGAGGGTGCCGGTGAGGAAGTCGCCGTCGATGATCTCGTCGATCAGGCCGAGCTCGCGCGCCCGGGTCGCGTCGACCGGTTCCCCGCTGACGATCATTTTCAGCGCCGACTTCGCGCCGATCAGTCGCGGCAGCCGCTGCGTGCCGCCGGCGCCGGGTAGCAAGCCGAGCTTGACCTCCGGGAGCGCAAGCTGCGTCGTGGCGCTCGCCAGGCGATAGTTGCAGCCCATGGCGAGCTCGAGGCCGCCGCCGT
>JADGRP010000042.1 GCA_017880805.1 Burkholderiales bacterium | reverse complement strand
GCCTTCAGGTCGGCCATGCGCCGGATGTTGGGCAAGCCTACGCCGCGCGCGATTTCGCTGGCGATTGCCAGCGCATCGCCGGTGAGCATCTTCACCGCAACGCCGAGGTCGTGCAGCGCGGCAATGAGTTGTTTGGCGTCCGCCCGGGGCGGGTCATACAGCGTCACCAATCCAAGCAAAGTGAGCGTGCCGGCCTCGGCGCCGCGCGCCACCGCCAGCGTGCGATAGCCCTTCAGCGCCGATTCGCCGACGCGCGCTTCCAGCGCCTCGATCGCCGCGGGCTGGAACCCGCAAGCTTCGGCGATAGTACGCACGGCGCCCTTCATCACGCGCAGCCGCTGCCCGTTCTGTTCGACCACGGCTTCGGTGCGCCGATTTTTCGCGTCGAACGGCGTGAATGAAACCGGCGTGACGGCGGGCAAGCCGGCGAAAATGTTTCGTTCTTTCGCCGCCGCCAGCAACGCCAGGTCGATCGGATCCTGGTCGGCTTCCTGCGATGCGAGCGCGCCGGCGAGTAGCACATCGGTTTCTGTCGCCTGCTCCAGCGCAATCACGCCGGTGACGGTCAATTGATTCATCGTGATCGTGCCAGTTTTGTCCACACACAGCACGTCCATGGTCGCTGCATCCTCGGCGGCGCTCAGGCGCGTGACCAGCACGCCGCGCTTGGCCAGTTCCTTCGACCCGACGGCCATGGCGACCGTGAACATGACCGGAAGCGAGAGCGGTATTGCGCTCATGAACAGGATGAGTACGAGCGGGATCATCTCCAGCAGCGGAGTCCCGCGCGAAATGGACATGATGACCACCACGCCCAGCAGTGTGCCGACGACGACGAAGAGCCAGCGCACGATTTTGGCCACCACCGCATCGATATGCAGCTTCGGTCGCGCCGCTTGCACCAGTTCGGTCGTGCGGCCGAAGTAGGTCTTCGCTCCCGTGAGGATGACTACGCCATTGCCTTCGCCGCGACGCACGACCGACCCCGATGACAGTACTTTGCCTGGGACAATGTCGACATCCTTGGACTCCCCGGTCAAGGCCGACTGGTCAACGCTCAGCGTTCCGCTGAGAAGTTTCGCGTCCGCGGGAATGACGTCGCCGGCGCGCACGCGGACAATGTCTCCGGGAACCAACTCCCGCGCGGGCACGATCTGCCAGGTCGCATCGCGCAGCACGCGCGAGCTGATCTGCAGACGCCGCCGCAAGGTCTCGACGACGCCGGCGGCCCGGCGCTCCTGCACGAAGCTCAACACTGCATTGATCACCAGCAGGGCGCTGACCACGGCGAGGTCCGAGTACTTGTGCAGGAAAGCTGACAGCACCATGATCAGTTCGAGCATCCATGCCGACATGCCCCAGAATTTCCCGAGGAATATTCGCACCGGGTGCTCTTTTTGCACGGCCACCTCGTTGTAACCGTGCGCCTTCCGGCGGGCGTCCACCTCGGCGTGCGTGAGCCCGCTGTCGGAATTGACTTTGAGCTCCGCGAGCGTATCCGGAATCGATGCGCAGGCGATGTCAGGGGCCTTCGCGTCTGCCATCGCGGACGCCGACTCGGCTTCGGATATATTTACGGTCGTTGGCATGATGAGTCTCCTTTGTGTCGTCTGACCGGTTTACGCCGGGTTGCCCGAGTTGGTCGCGCTCCACTTCGAATTCCGGATTTCCCGCGGCTCCTCGCCGTATTTTTCGATTGATTGCTGAGCATGATCAGTCATCACGGGGCGAGTTTGCCGTGTTGTTCCACAGCTCGATCACCTGCCGATCAGGGTCGGAAGATGGGCGCCCTAGAACACTCACCGATGCGACGCGTAAAACGAAATGCTGACCTTTGATCAGCGGCAGGTCGATCCACCTGACCGCTAGGGCGGCGCCAAACTGGCCGTGCGTAAAGAGCGCGATGTTGCCGTGCATCGTGCCGAACCGGGCGATGAGCCTGTCAGCACGGGCGGACACGTCGGCGGGCGTCTCGCCGTGGGGGCAGCCGTCGCGCCATATATTCCAGTCCGGGCGCTCCTTGCGAATCTCCACCGACCGCTGGCCCTCAAAGTCGCCGTAGTCCCATTCCGCCAACTCCGGCTCGATCTCGCTCGCCGGGCCGAATCCTGCGAGCTCGCAGGTTCGGCGCGCGCGCAGCCGCGGACTGACCAGGACCCGCGTGAACTCGATTTGTCGCAGGCGCGGCGCGAGTGCACGCGCCTCGTCCTCGCCGCGAGCGGTCAAGGCCAGGTCGGTGCGCCCGGTGTGCTGGCCGGTGAGCGACCACACCGTTTCACCGTGTCGAACGAGGTAGGCTTGCAGGAGTTCCGTCATGTTGACGCGGGTCCGGGCGAGGCGTTCTCGATATCGTCCAGCGCTTGGCGTATCGCTGCGACGATCAGCCGTTCGGCCAGAGCCTGATCAATGTCGGGCACGTCCCACTCGAAGATCGAACGGTATTTTTCCACCATTCTTTTCACGTCCGCGTTCAGTTGTTCGCGCTGCGCGTTCAGTTCCAGTTGTTCAATTTTTGCCACGTCGTCTCTCTTTCAGGGTGCGGTTTGCCATTGCCAGTCGCGGATTTCGGGCAGATCCCGGCCGTTCAGATTGATGTATTGCTTGTGCTCGACGAGCTTGTCCTTGAGCTGCTGCTTCAGGTAGATGCCTTTGTCGCCAGTCTGCGGCAAGCGGTCGATGGCGTCCATCACCAGGTGGAAGCGGTCCAGATCGTTGAGCACCGTCATGTCGAAGGGCGTCGTGATGGTGCCCTCTTCCTTGTAGCCGCGCACATGGAAGTTGTCGTGATTCGTGCGCCGGTAGGTCAGGCGGTGGATCAACCACGGGTAGGCATGGAAGGCGAAGATGACCGGCTTGTCCCGGGTGAAGAGCTCGTCGAAATCCATATCGCTCAAGCCGTGCGGGTGTTCGCTTGGCGGCTGCAGTTTCATCAGGTCGACGATGTTGACGACACGGATTCTCAGCTTGGGCAGATGCTCGCGCAGGATGGAGACAGCGGCCAGCGTCTCCAGCGTGGGCACGTCGCCGCAGCAGGCCATGACGACGTCGGGTGCCACGCCCTGGTCATTGCTGGCCCACTG
>JADGRP010000256.1 GCA_017880805.1 Burkholderiales bacterium | reverse complement strand
GGCGCGTTTTACCAGCCTTCGGCCGTGATCATCGACAGCGCCACGCTTTCCACCTTGCCCGATCGCGAGTACGCGTCCGGACTTGCCGAGGTCGTGAAATATGGCGCAATTCGCTCGCCCGAGCTTTTTGCCTGGATCGAATCCCATGTCGACCTATTGCGCCGGCGTGATGATGCGACGGTGGTCGAGGCGATCCATGAGAGCTGCCGCATCAAGGCGGAAATCGTCGCGGCCGATGAGCGCGAAACGGGCGAGCGCGTCTTGCTCAATTTCGGACATACGTTCGGACACGCGATCGAAGTCGGTGCCGGGTACGGTACCTGGCTGCACGGCGAAGCCGTGGCCGCGGGGATGGTGCTTGCCGGGGAGCTTTCGGTTCGCATGACGGGCATGCCCGCCGCGGATAACGGAAGGCTGCGGCAACTCCTGTCCCGGTTCGACCTGCCGGTCGATCCGCCGCCGCTGGGGGCCGATCGTTTTCTCGAGCTGATGGCGCGAGACAAGAAGGTCGAATCGGGCAAGCTGCGACTGGTGCTGCTCGAAGCGCTGGGACGCGCGACGATCCGCAACGACATCCCGCCATCCGACCTGCGCGCGCTGTTGGCGCCATAGCGGGAGTTGCGCCAAAAAAACACGGCGCCGAAAGGCGCCGTATTCATGCCGGTCACCGGCGATGCCCGAGCTTGCTATGGGCAGTGCACCGTCGCGATGGCCGCCTTCTGCGGGACGCTCGCATCGCCGATAAAGATCATGTTGTCGTGATTGGTGGCGAAGTTCGAAACTTTGAAAGTGAACGAACCTGGCGATGTTGTCACCGGACTCGTAGCCACGATACCGTCCGATGATGCGACGCTGAACGGAGGCGTGCCCCCGGTGATCGTAAATCCGAATGTCGGTGTGGCAGCAGAGCAGGCGGCTGCCGCAGTTACCGTAGACGGCGTAACTGTGACCGGCGGTGACGGAACCACGACATTGGCCGTGCCAAGAACATTACTGAGTGTCGCCGTTGTCTGGCGCCCGATGGCATCGACAATCGTAAATACCAGCGGGTTGACGCAGGAACCGTTGGTGATGGCCTCGAACGATCCGCCGGAGAAATTGACGGTGTTGTTAACGAGCAAAACCGTATCCGGGAAACTCGGCGCGATGTGGTACGGCGGTGTGCCACCATAGATGAAGTAGTCGGTGCGGACGCCGAACGAACATGTCGCCTTGTCGGGCCCGGTGATCGTCGCTGTGGGCGGGACCACCGACAGAATCGCCGAGCCGTCGGTCTGCTGGACGATGGTGAAGGAAGCCGTCACCGCGTTGCCGGTGGTGAGGTCGGTTGCGCGTATTTCCGCGGGCTGCGTCGGGACGTTTACTGCCGCCTGCAATATGACGCGAGCGTTGCCGCTGGCATCGGACACGACCGTTAGCGAGGATACGAGCGGCTGCGCCGGATTGCTGCTCTGGATGCCGAACGCGCCCACGATGACGTCGAACTTGACCTGACGGTTGGGAATGCCCGCGCCGCCCGGACCGGTGACCTGAACCGTCGCGGTCGCCAAGTCGCCGGAACAAACCGCATTCGTACCGCACGCGGTGCGACTCGGGACCACTGTCAGCGTGTTGAATAATGGCGCCGGACGAACCGTTACGGCCGAAGTTGCGGTTTGGCCGATCGCATCCTGCACCGTGATGACGACTGGGGTATCCGCGGCGACGTCGCTCGGAATGAGCACGATGACCGCGGCGGTGACGTTTAGGGCGACCGGAAGGACCGCTGAATTGCTGGAGAAAGCCTGATACGGTGCCGCGCCGCCGGAAACCTGCAGCGTTGCGGCTGTGTGAGAGTAGACCACGGCGGTCGGAGGCAGGAGAAACAAGGGCCCCACTGCGACCGGGCCGGGAGCGAAAGGATTGTTCGGGGCTCCGCTGCCACCCCCGCAGCCGCCCATTACAAGCAGACCGGCAAGCGCGCACAACGAGAGGACCGGCCGCAGCCACTTGTTGTTCAACACATTCGACGCCATGAAGAAGTCCCTGATGATGATGTCCTAAAGATTTTCGTGACGCTTGCCGATTTGGACGTTGCGACAAGCATATACGGAGCTTTGTTCAGATTAAAGCGCAAGTTTAGAGCGGACGCAAGTGCTTTTGGCGGCCCGAGCATGCCGGATGCCTTTCGAGAGCCCAATCGGTTGCCGCGATGCAACAATCTCGCTAGTATGAACGGTCACGCCTGCGCCTGTGTTGCCCCGGTGCGGCCAAGTGTGGATTCGCGCCTCTGGATCGCAGGCGCTATGAGCGAAAGCCGACTTAAGAGGACCTCGTGGACCAGAACACATCCGGTACCCCCAGGCTGCCACCCGCACGTCAAGGTTTGTACGATCCCGCGAATGAGCACGACGCCTGTGGCCTGGGCTTTATCGCCCATATCAAAGGCGAAAAAAGCCATGCGATTGTCACGCAAGCGCTGCAAATCCTCAAAAATCTGACCCATCGGGGCGCGACGGGCGCCGATCCGCTGCAAGGTGACGGTGCCGGCATCCTGATTCAGCTTCCCGATGCGTTTCTTCGGCGAGCCTGCGGGCGGCAGGGGCTCACGCTGCCGGTCGCGGGACAATACGGCGTCGGCATGGTTTTTCTGCCCAGGGAACCCGCGTCGCGCATCGCGTGCGAGCAGGAAATCGAGCGTGCGGTCGCCAGCGAGGGCCAGATGCTTCTCGGCTGGCGCGACGTGCCCACCGATAACTCAGGATTGTCGGAACGGACCAAGGAAGTCGAGCCTGTGGTGCGTCAGATATTCATCGCCCGCGGCTCGAATGCGCTCGATCAGGACGCGCTCGAACGCAAGCTCTACATCATCCGCAAGAAATCCGGGCACGCGGTGCAGGCGCTCAAGCTTCGCCACGGCAAGGAATTCTACGTCTCGTCGATGTCGACGCGCACCGTGGTCTACAAGGGCATGCTGCTCGCCAACCAGGTTGGCGAGTACTACCTCGACCTCAACGACACGACGATGGTGTCGGCGCTGGCCCTGGTGCACCAGCGTTTCTCGACCAATACCTTTCCGACGTGGGATCTCGCGCATCCGTTCCGGCTGGTGTGTCACAACGGCGAGATCAACACGCTGCGCGGCAATGTCAACTGGATCCGCGCGCGGCAGCACGCGATTTCGAGCACGGTGCTAGGGAGCGACCTGGACAAGATCTGGCCGTTGATCTACGACGGGCAATCCGACTCGGCTTCGTTCGACAACGCGCTCGAATTGCTGCTGATGGGCGGCTATCCGCTCGCCCACGCCATGATGCTGATGATTCCGGAAGCGTGGTCCGGGAACCCGCTGATGGATGACGATCGTCGCGCATTCTACGAATACAACGCGGCGCTCATGGAACCTTGGGACGGCCCCGCGGCCATGGCCTTCACCGACGGCCGGCAAATCGGCGCGACGCTCGACCGCAACGGTTTGCGACCGGCCCGCTACATCGTTACCGACGATGACTACGTGATCCTGGCGTCGGAAG
>JADGRP010000255.1 GCA_017880805.1 Burkholderiales bacterium | reverse complement strand
GCGAACTGGGGCGTTGACAAGTCGCTCGACGAGACCAAATGGCTACAATCAATCGCGGGCAAGCACGGCTATCCACACGGCTTCACGGTGCAGGCGGACCTGACCGACCCCAGCCTCGACGCCACGCTCAAGGCCCACAAGGCCTTTCCCAATGTGCGCGGCGTGCGCCATCAGCTCTATTGGGAATCCCATCCGCTGCACCAGATCGTGAGCCGGCCCGATCTCTGCAACACACCCGAATTCCGGCGCGGCTTCGCCCTGCTCGAGAAATACGGACTGCATTTTGAGCTCCAGGTCTTCGCGTCCCAAGCAAAATACGCGGCCGAGCTAATAAAGGCGTTTCCCAATATCAATTTTATCTTGCTTCATTCCGGCATGCTCACCAATCGCGAGCCCGTGTTCATTGAACAATGGCGCGAAGGGCTCGCTCTGATCGCGAGCTTCCCGAACGCCTATGTCAAGATTTCGGGCCTCGGCATGTTCACCCACGGCTGGACCTACGCGCAGATGCGCCAGGTGATTCGCGATTCGATCCAGATCTTCGGCGTCAATCGAACCATCTACGGCAGCAACTTCCCGCTCGAAAAGCTTTGGTGCAGCTATGCTGATCTGATGGCGGTCTATCGCAAGGTCCTGTCTGAATACAGCCAAGAGGACCAGCGCAAGGTGTTCCACGACAATGCCGCTCGATTCTATCGCGTCTGATCCGCGCCGACGGAGTAAATTCATGAAAATCGTTCGCTACGCCGATGGGAATATCCGCTACGGCCGCCTCGAGGCGGACGGCACGATCCTGCCCTTGCGCAGTTCGCCTTACGAGAGCCTGGAAACATTGGGGCCCGCGACCCACCTCGACAAGGTCCGCCTGCTCGCGCCGATCGAGGTGCGCTCGCTGATCGGCGTCGGACTCAATTACGTAAAGCATGCCCAGGAAGCGAAACAGCCGCTGCCGACGACGCCGATGTTATTCATGAAGCCGCTCGACGCGGTGATCGGACCGGGCGCGCCGATCATCTACCCGCGCCAGGGACAGAACGTCCATTACGAAGGCGAGCTCGCCGTGGTGATTGGCAGGACCGCGCGACGCGTGTCGGAGCGCGATGCGCTCTCCTACGTTCTCGGCTACACTTGTGGCAATGACGTGAGCGAGCGTGTGATCCAATTTGCCGAGATGAAGCAGGGCTGTCTGTTGGTTGGCAAGGGCTTCGACACTTTCAATCCGATCGGCCCCTGCATCGCTATCGATATCGATCCCACAAATCTTGAGCTTGAGACTCGCGTCAACGGCGAGGTCAAGCAGAAGACCAACACCAACGACTTGGTTTTCCCGGTCGCAAGGCTGATCGCCTATCTGAGCGAGGCGATGACGTTGCGGCCTGGCGACGTGATCATGACCGGAACACCTTTTGGCGTGGGGCCGGTGAAGCCGGGTGACGTGGTCGATATCGAGATTTCTGGCATTGGGATTCTCTCCAATCCGGTGATCGCCGAAGTATGAACCGCCAAGAGCGCAAGATCAGGGGTTCGGGTGACATCACGATTAGGGATGTCGCGCGCAAGCTCGGGGTGTCGGTGTCGACCGTATCGCGCGCGCTCAGCAACCATCGGCACGTTCGGGAGCAGACCAAGCTACGCGTGCGCTCGACCGCGCGCGAGATGGGATACATTCCCAATGCGGCGGCCCAGACTATCCAGCGTACACACAGCGTATTGGTCGGATTCATCGTTCCTGACATCCAGAATGAGTTCTACGCGACCGTCGCGAACATCGTTTCCGCGCGGCTCGCTGAGGAATCGTTCCAGATGGTTCTCGCGATCACCGACGACCGACCCGAAGTCGAGGTGCATCACGTTCGCGCGCTGCGTCAGGCGCGTGCCGCCGCAATTGCCGTGACCTTGTGCGCCTCGCCGCTCCCGGAAACGATCGAGCTTCTGCGCCAGACCGACGTGATCCAATTCGCGCGCCGTGATCCCGACCTGGCCTGCCCCGCGCTGCTCATCGCCGAGGATGCCGCGACTACAGCCGCCACGCGGCATTTAATCGAGCTCGGCCATCGCGACATCGCCTTCATCGGCGGCCCGACCTCACTCTCAACCGGCCACAGCCGGTTGACCGGCTACCGCGACGCGCTCATGTTGGCGTCGATTGCGCCCAGCCCCGACTTGATCGCCTTGGGGCCGCCGCGCGCGAGCTTCGGCCGCGCAGCGATGCTGCGCTTCGCCGAGACAAGGCCGCGGCCTACGGCGATTCTGATTTCAGGCTACGAGCTGACCCTCGGTGTCGTCCAGGCGGCTTTCGACGCGGGTCTCAAATTCCCGGAGGATATCTCCTTGATCGGCTACGGCGATGCGGGCTGGTCGCGCCTCGTCGGGCGCGGGCTCACCATGATAGCGCTGCCGGTTGAGGAGATGGCCCATTCCATGGCCGACCTGATTTTGCGGCGCGTGCGTAACCCGGACGCCGCCTTCGGTGGCGATCCCGGCGATTCTCGACCGGTAATACTTTTCGCGTCCCGCCTTACGGTGCGTGGATCGACCGGGCGCCCAGCACAAACACCAACGGTTGCGTCATGATCGCGACGGTCATGCAAATTTCCCCGCGAATTGGTTGATGGCTATGAGCGGGGCGAAGCAAAGTGCCAATCCGCTGACCGAAGGGGAAATCGGTGCCATGCTCGGGCGCATGGATCTGCTCGCGGCTGGCGACAAACCGGTATGCGTACCACTCGATGGCGGAATTTCATCCGACATCTGGCGCGTTGAGATCGGCGCGCGAAAATATTGCATAAAGCGCGCTCTGGCTCAGCTCAAAGTGTCGCAGCTTTGGGAAGCGCCAATCGAGCGCAACGACGCCGAATGGAAGTGGCTCGCCGCGGCGGAGACGATATGGCCGGGCTCAGTCCCGTGTCTCGTGGCCCAGGATCGGGACGCTGGCCTCTTCGTCATGGACTATCTCGATCCCGATAGCTACCCGAACTGGAAGAGCCAGTTGCGCGACGGTATCCTGCGCGAGGAAACGGCTGTCGCGGTCGCCGAGCGGCTGGTCGCAATCCATTCCGCGACCGCCGGCCGGCCAGAGGTAGCAGCCGCGTTCGATACCGGCGCCTGTTTCTACGCCATTCGGCTCGAGCCCTACCTGGTCGCAACCGGGCGCGTCCATACCGATCTGGCGCCGCAGCTCGAGGCGCTTGCAGGCACCACGCTCGCAACCAAACGCGCATTGGTTCATGGCGATGTCAGTCCGAAAAATATCCTGGTTGGCCCGGACGGCCCCGTGTTTATCGACGCGGAATGCGCCTGGTACGGCGCGCCGGCCTTTGATCTTGCCTTCTGTCTCAATCACCTCCTGCTAAAATGCTTGTGGCGGCCGCAGAACGCGCGCGGCTTTCTCCAGCTGTTCGATCGGCTGACCGAAACCTACCTCGCGGGCGTGAGCTGGCAGCCGCGCGCCGAGATGGAGGCCCTGACCGCCGCCCTTCTGCCCGCGCTGCTACTAGGCCGAATCGACGGCAAGTCGCCTATCGAATATGTCACCGACGAGCGCGAGAAGAACCAAGTCCGGGATTTCGCGCGCCGATTTATCGCAACCCGAGTGGATCATCTCGACGTCATTCGCGAAGCATGGGGCCAAGAGAATCACGCATGAGTACGACCGACATCGTCGCCGTCCGCGGCCGCCGCGTCTGGGATTCGCGCGGCCGGCCTACCGTCGAGGCCGAAGTAATGCTCGGTGGCGGCGCCGTGGGACGGGCGATCGCGCCGGCCGGCGCCTCGACCGGCAGCAGCGAGGCAGTCGATCTACGCGACGGCGGCAGCCGGTTTGGTGGCGCCGATGTGATGAAGGCGGTCGGGAATGTCAACGGCGAGATCGTACGGGCCCTTCGCGGACGCGACGCGCGCGACCAGAACAGCGTCGACAACGTGTTGATCGCGCTCGACGGCACGCCGAATAAGGCGCGCCTCGGCGCCAATGCCATGGTCGCAACTTCGATGGCGGTGCTGCAGGCTGCAGCCGCAGCCGCCAGCATGCCACTCTACGCCTATCTCCTCGGCGACCGGCCCGCCATCATGCCGATCCCGGAGGTTCAAATCTTTGGCGGCGGCGCCCATGCGGGGCGACGGGTCGACATCCAGGATTTCATGGTCGTGGCACCGAAGGCGCGCTCCTTCGCCGAAGCGCTCGAATGGACCGCCGAGATTTACCGTGCGGCCGGCGCGATGATGAGCGAAACCGGCCGGCTTCAAGGCGTTGCCGACGAAGGCGGCTTTTGGCCTGCATTTGACTCGAACGAAGCAGCGCTTGACGCCCTGGTGCGCGCAATAGAGCGCGCGGGCTTTACGCCTGGCGACGACGTTTCGATCTCACTAGACATTGCATCCTCTGAATTCTATCGCGACGGCACCTACCGCCTCGCGCTCGAGGGGCGCGAGCTCGATTCCGACGCCATGTCGGCGATGCTGATCGAATGGCTTGACCGTTATCCGATCGTCTCGATCGAGGATCCTCTTGCCGAGCATGATGCGGCAGGCCTGACACGTTTCACGAAGGCGGTTGGTAACCGGGTACAGATCGTGGGCGACGATTTCCTCGTAACTGATGCAGCTCGTCTGCGCCGTGCGGCGGCGATGCCGGCGTGCAACGCAATACTGGTGAAGCCGAACCAGGTTGGAACCGTGAGCGAGGCTAAGGCGGCGGTCGAGGCCGCGCGCGCCGCCAATTGGGGGGCGATCGTCTCTGCGCGCTCGGGCGAGACCGAGGACGTGACGATCGTCCACCTCGCAGTTGGCTGGAGCGTGCTTCAGCTCAAGGTTGGTTCGTTCTCGCGTTCCGAGCGCATGGCGAAGTGGAATGAGGCACTCCGGATCGAGGAGGCATTGGATGGCCGGGCACGCTTCGCCGGTGCCGAGCCATGGCGCGGCCGTACGTCCATTTGAACGCCGTCAGGTCCGTGTGCAGGTTCACTTCGCTGAGGGACTACGAAAAATCGGTGGACTTTGTACCGCGACGGTCTCAAGTCCGCTTCTGATTCTTGGAGGCAATCGAGCTGGGTATCTGCGGGTAGATTTGGGGGTAGGCTGCACGCGCTTTCGAAAACGTATCATGTAACAATTATTTAGTGCCGCGTTTGGCGGAGGCTGTCTCCGCCTTAATGGAAGTGCCGGCGTCCGCCACACTATAGCTTGGCCCATTGAGTCCTGTTTGCAGCCCAAACCGAAGTCGATCAACAAAGTCTTCTTGGCGCGCATCGCCGCCGCCGATGGAGCGGCCTAGAAGGCGCAGAGGACGATCCGCTGGATATCGCGGATGCCCTCTTTCGCGACGTCGCGCCGTCCGGCCCGAGGCTGGCGCACTGCAACGACATGTCTCGTCTGAAACAGAAATCGGCCGATGCTCGGCCTACGACAGCAGATCCGCGACCGGCATGGATGCGTGGCCCGAGGCCCATTGTGCGAGCGCTCTTTCGATCTTCTCCTCGACCGAATGATGCCGGTGGGTGGCTCTGCGGATATTCAATCCCACTATAGCTGCGGAGGGTCGGCAGAATGTTGCCGAAAAAGGGCATAGTTTTTCCGAACGTCGAGAGGCTAAAATCGAACCCCCTGAACGCGGGTATCTGCGTGTCGGTGAGATCGGCGTTGCCGAGTTCGGCCGTGAGCCCTTGCACTTTCAAGGCGCCAAACAACCAGCCAATCTCTTCG
>JADGRP010000254.1 GCA_017880805.1 Burkholderiales bacterium | reverse complement strand
CCCGCCACGGTAAGGATGCGCGCAGCGCTGCTCATGCCGCGAGACCTTCTCCGGATCCTAGCAGGCTGACAAACGCGTCTTCCAGCGAATCGCGGCCTGTGCGGCGCATCAAGTCCGCGCCGGTGCCGCTGGCGACCACGCGGCCGTGGCCGAGGATGACGACGGTGTCGCACAGCGCGGCGACTTCCTGCATCACGTGGGTCGAAAACAGGATGCATTTTCCCGCTTGACGAAGCCCGCGCAACAGCTCACGCAGGCTCCGTATGCTCATGATGTCGAGTCCGTTGGTGGGCTCGTCGAGCAGGATGGTGGCCGGATCGTGCACCAGTGCACGCGCAATGGCGACCTTCATCCGCTCGCCTTGCGAGAAACCGTGAGCGCGACGGTCGGCGAGCTCGGCCAAGCCAAATTGCGTCAGCAAGGTGTCGACGCGCGCGTCGAGCGCCGCACCGGCAAGGCCGTGCAGGAGCCCGTAGTAGCGCACGTTCTCCCGCGCGGTGAGACGCGCATAGAGCCCACGCGCATCCGACAGCACGCCGATGCGGCCGCGTACCGCGTACCGGTCGCGCACCACGTCGAGCCCGTCGATGGTGGCGCTTCCAGCATCCGGCGCGATCAGTGTTGCCAGCGTGCGCAGCAGCGTCGTCTTGCCGGCGCCGTTGGGGCCGAGCAGGCCGGTGATCTCACCGTCTTCGGCGCGAAACGTGGCGCCGGCGACGGCTTTGATTTCGCGGTGCTTGCCGAAGTGCTTCTCGAGACGATCGACCTCGATCACTTCGGCTCCAGGAGCGACGAAAAGATCGGCGGCCGCTTGCTTGTCGCGAGATAGTCGAGGCATGACTGAGGCAGCGTCGAGAAACCGGCGGCGTCGATGAATTTTTCGATCAGGCGCGACGCGCACGCGTGCGGCGTAACGATGTGGCCATAACCTGCCGCGATGACGTGCCGGCTGTTCGACAGCGATTTGGCAACGATTTCGCCATCGGCCGGCGGCGTGACCGGATCGAGGCCGCCGGAGAGGATAAGCGTCGGAATGGCGCTGATGAGCGGCGCATAGAAATCCTCCGGCAGGGTTGGACGCGGCCAGCCGTCGCAGGCCGCAAGATTGCGTGACGCAAGTGACGGCGCGCGCAGAGTCGCGAGTATCCGGCTGCGGTCGCCAGCCGTCACGCGCGGCGCATCCTCGGCGCACGTCACCGCGTAGTGCAAGGCGAGATTCAAGGTTTGTTCCAGATCGCCGGCAGACAGCATCGCGGTGGCCATCAGCGGCGCAAAATCGCCGGCTTGCGCACGGCCGAGCAGTGGCGGTATGAGGCTCGCCAGCTCGGGCGCGTACACGAACCCGTGCAAGGCTCCGACCACGGTATCGAAGGTCATCGGAACCTCGCGCAGCACACCGGTGCGCGGGTCGGTGATGTTGATCCGGCGCGACACGCCGAGCGCAGTCTTGATCTCTCCCAATGTCGCATTCAGATTGGGATATGCGCGTTTGCAGACCGCGTCTTCGGCACATGCGGCCAGAACGTCGGCGAGCGCGGCCTCGCGCGCGGGCCAGATGTCGAGCGTGATTCTCATCGCCGGCGGTGCGACTCCGTCGAGCACCATGCTGCGGACGCGCGAGGGGTAGCGGCGCACGAATTCCTGCGCGACGCGCGTGCCGTAGGAACCGCCCCAGAGATTGATGCGCTCGTAGCCCAGCGCCGCGCGAACCGCGTCGACATCGGCGACGGTTTCCGGCGTGATGTAGTGGGAGACGTCGACGTTGCCTGCGGCACGCAGTTCTGCAAGACAGCGCGGTGCGGCGGTGGCGCCCAGATCGGCGTCGATCAGCTCATCGAAAGGGTCGCGCGGCGCCAGAGCGGCGCACTTCAGCGGCGCCGACTTGCCGGCGCCGCGCGGATCGATCAGCACGATGTCGCGGGTGCGGCGCACACCGGCAAGCGCGACCGCAACGGGTACCAGTGCTTCGGCCGATTGACCGGGCCCGCCGGCAAGCATGAATAACGGGTCGGCATCGGGGCTGAGCGTGTTGGCGGGCAGCATCGCGACGGAAAGCGCAAGCGTGCGGCCCTCGGGCTTGGACCGGTCCTCGGGTACTTCGACGGTGGCGCACTGCGCGGCCGACGCGAGCTTGGCCAAACGGCACTCGTGTAACGCGACATGCCGCGTCACGGCCCTGTCGCCGCAGCCGCCCAGCAACAGGACAAGCAGCGATGCAGCAACAGAACCGCGATCGATCGCGCGCGGCATCCAGGCGGACCATTTCATCATTCGCGGAATGGTAGCAGAGCAGCGGCGCGGCGCCAGGGCGGACGCGACGCTCTCGCGCGGCATCGACATCTTCCCGGTGGACACGCCGCAACCTCGTTCCTATACTCCGCCATCGCAATCCATTTTCCACCATGTCCAAGACCCCGCTCGAGCCCGGCATCGTCATCGATTTCAGCGATCGACTGACGTATGCGGGATATTTGCATCTCGATACCTTGCTGTCGTCGCAACATCCGCTTTCAGGAACGCCGGCAGCGCCGCCGCGGCACGATGAAGTGCTGTTCATTATTCAACACCAGGTCTCCGAGCTTTGGATGAAGCTCATGTTGCACGAGCTCAAAGCGGCGATCCGCTTTGTTCGCGTCGACCAGCTCGACGCCTGCTTCAAGATACTGTCGCGGGTGAAATTGATCCAGAAACAGCTTTTCGAACAGTGGGCGGTGCTGGAAACGCTGACCCCTTCCGAGTACGAAGGCTTTCGCTTGTCGCTGGGCAGCTCGTCGGGCTTCCAGTCGGCGCAATATCGCGCCATCGAGTTTCTACTCGGCAACAAGCATCGTGCCCTGCTCGATGTCTTTCGCTACGATCCCGCCGTCCACGCCGAGCTCACCGCGCTGCTCGAGGCGCCGTCCTTGTACGACGAATTTCTTCGCCACCTGTCGCGACGCGGCCTGAATGTGCCCGTCGCCTGCGTCGAACGCGACTGGTCGCAACCGCACCAACGCAATGCCGAACTGGTGCAGGTGTTCAAGCTCATCTACGACCAACCGGAGCAATACTGGGATGCTTACGAAATGGCGGAAAAGCTGGTCGATGTCGAAGAGAGTTTCCAGCTCTGGCGCTTTCGCCATCTCAAGACTGTCGAGCGTATCATCGGCCACAAGCCGGGGACCGGCGGGTCGTCGGGAGTGAATTTCCTGAAGAACGTGCTGGCGCACACTTTTTTTCCTGAGCTCATCGACGTGCGCACCGTGATCGGCGCCCGATGAACGCGAAACTGGATACGGCGGCTGGAATCGCGCACGCAATCGCCGCGCTCGGACCGGGCAAGCTGACCGAAGAAGGCATACGTCAGCACATCGCGCCGCTTTTTTCGCGCGTGCTCGGCGCCAACCGCAACTGCGCCTACTTCGCCAATCATTCGCTGGGCAGGCCGCTCGATGCCACTGCCGACGATCTCGCGGAGGCAATGGGCCTTTGGCAATCGAAGCTGGGCGATGCATGGGAGGAGTGGCTGGCCGAGATCGGCGCCTACCGTGCACGCCTTGCGCAACTGCTCGGCGCCCCGCGCGCGGATTGCGTCGTGCCGAAGACAAGCGCCGGGCAGGGGCTGCGCGCGATCCTCAACACCTATGATGGCGTCCCACGGGTGGTCGCAACGCGCGGCGAGTTCGACTCGATCGACCTGATTCTGCGACAGTACGCGCGCCGCGGCCGCATCGCGCTCCATTTTGTCGAAATGCGCGATTCGGGACTGTTCGACGCCGCCGATTTGCTGGCGGCGGTCAGCCAGGCGGATCTGGTGGTCATTTCGCAGGTCGCATTCCATACCGGGCACGTGTTGCCGCAGCTTCCCGTGCTGATTGCCGCGGCGCACGCCGGCGGCGCACGCGTGCTGATCGACGTCTATCATTCGCTGGGCGTGTTTCCGGTCGATGTCATGGCGCTGGATGCCGACTTCGCAATCGGCGCCGCCTACAAGTATCTGCGCGGCGGGCCGGGCGCGGGCTATCTCTACCTGCATCCGCGGCATCTCGACGGCAGCGTGTCGACGCTCGACGTCGGCTGGTTCGCGAAAAAAGATCATTTCGCGTACGAAAGGCCGGACCCGCCGCAATTCGGCGAAGGTGGCGATGCGTTTCTGGAATCGACACCACCGGTGATGACCTGCTACCAGGCGCGCGCCGGACAAATATTTACTCAGGCGATCGGCGTGCAGCGCGTGCGCGATTATTCGCTTGCGCAACAACGGCGGCTGGTCTCATCGCTCGCCGAGCGCGGCGTCAGCGCGACAGGCGGCAGTCCGGACTTTGGCGCATTCATCGTCGTCGATTGTAGAGGTGATGGTGCGTCTCGCGCTGCGCGTCGCGGCGTCGAAGCATTGGCCGCTCGCGGCGTCATCGCCGATGCACGCGGCCATCGTATCCGACTTTGCCCCGATGTATTGACGACGTCCGATGAGCTAGACCATGTGGCAAGGGCCTTCGCTGACGTGATACCGTCATGATCGTTGAGAGCGCCACGGCGGCGCGCAAGGCAATCGGGACAATGCCCGCTGTAATGGGGCAGGAACATGCAGGCGCTGTCTCCCGCGCCGACGTAGCTCGCAACGCTCCGTGCCCGTGCGCAAGCGGCCGCCGCTTCAAGGCTTGCTGCGGTTCGGTCATCGTGGAAGTGCGCGCTTCCTGCCCCGAGGGTGTCGGCGATCGATTGTGGCGGGCGTTGGCGCTGCACCAGACGGGCCAGCTGAACGACGCTCAGGCACTCTACGAGGAGGTGGTTCGAGAACATGCCGATGTCCCAGATGCGGTGCACATGCTCGGAGTGATCCTGTTGCAGACGGGACACTACCGCGATGCGTTGCGGTACCTCTGTCATGCCGCCGACTTGTTCGAGTGGCGGTTCGCCGCGGCCCAGCACAATCTCGGACTCGCCGTGGCTGCCGAACTGAGCGGCGGGATGGACCCGGCGACCGGACAACTCTGGCAAGCGTACGACGAGATGCTCGATAGCAGACGCACCACCTGGCGCGACGCCGCGCCGCTGGTCAGCGTGGTCATCCCGAGCTATAACCATCGCGCGTACGTCGAGAGCGCGCTCGAGTCGATATTCATCCAGACCTATCCGTCGGTCGAAATCATCGTGATCGACGATGGTTCATTGGATGATTCCGCGAGTCGCATTCGTGCGGCGTTGTGCCACAGCCCGTTTCCCTGGCATTTTCACGCACGCGAAAATTGCGGCGCGGCGAGGACGATCAACGAGGCGGTAGCGTCGAGCAAGGGCGAGTTCGTGAACGTTCTTAACTCGGACGATCGTTTCGCACCGTCGCGTTTGATGAACATGGTCGATGCGATCGCTCGTAGAGGCGAAAAATGGGGCTTTTCCCGCGTCGCGTTCATCGACCAGGACGGCGAGGCGATCAGTGCTGAAACTTCGCCACGCGCGGCCGACCTCGCCTATCTAACGGACAATGTGAGCGCCAGGGACACGATAGGCTTTTCGTTCCTGTCGGGCAATCCGTCGATTTCTTCCGGCGCGCTGTTTTTTGCGCGAGCGCTTTTCGATCGAATCGGCGGCTTCCGGGATTTCCGCTACAACCACGATTGGGATTTTTGCCTGCGTGCAAGCCTGATAGCGGAGCCGGGGTTCGTGCCGTCCGCAGAGTATGACTACCGCCTGCACGCCAACAACACCATACTCGAGTCGACGGCAGACGCTAAGCGCGAGGTGGATGCGATGTTCATGGACTTCCACCAGCAGGTGCAGAATGCCGGCGATTTCACGAACCCATTCGCTCCGGTCCCGAAAATCTGGGGCGATCGATTCTTCGAGCAAGTCCTCGTATCGGGCCGCGCAAGCGCAATCCCGCCGGCGACGCTGCATGCACTCGCCCGACGCGTTATGGCACGAGGAGCGTCGGAGAATGCCTGAATGACCCCCATCGATTGCAGCGTCGTCGTTGCGCTCAACCCGCACCACAACGACCTGGCGCTCGTGCTCGACTCCTATGTCGGGCAGACCGGTGCGGCCATGTCGTTCGAGGTCATTGTGGTCGACGGCGGCGGCCGCGACCATGCCGACCGAACCTATGATGATCATCGGCGTCGGTTTCCGTGGACACCGATCCGGTTGCTGAGCATTGACAGCATTGGACGCGCGGCGGCGAACAATGCCGGTGCACGAGCGTCACTCTCGCGTTTGCTGCTGTTTGTCGGCGACGACTTCATTCCGACTCCGACGCTGGTGCGCGCCCACGTCGAGCTTCACAGGAACATCCTCCGCGGCGCTGTGGCGGGCATCGGTCCGTCGTTCTTTCCTGACATGTTGCGCGGTGACCCGTTCCGATGCTGGCTGGAGGACAGCGGCCTGCTTTTCGGTGTGCCGTTCCGGTTGGCGGCGG
Source organism: Burkholderiales bacterium (assembly GCA_017880805.1). Taxonomy (GTDB): domain Bacteria; phylum Pseudomonadota; class Gammaproteobacteria; order Burkholderiales; family Casimicrobiaceae; genus PALSA-1003. Next base: position 26,040 of record JADGRP010000254.1, on the reverse strand, counting down.
CGCACTGGCCGCGAACGTTTTTTTACGCCGGCAATGTGTCGATCAGCCGCGCGACGTTCGATCGGCTGGGCGGATTCGACGACGCGCTGCACGATACCGGCGATGATTTCGACTTCGGCCTTCGTCTGCGCAAGGACGGCGGCTGCAGCCACTTCTTGCCGAAGGCAGTGGCCTGGCACGATCACGCTTTGACGCTTCCCGAACGGGCCGACGCGCTTCGTTATTCGGGCGAACGCGCGCACCGCATCATCGCGCGCCACGGCGAGATCGCGGAATGGGCCAAGTTCCTTGCGTTACCCCTCGCTGATTTCGCGGCCGCTGCGGCCGACGCGGAGGAGCGTCATCATGCGGCGCCCGACGCGGTTACCCGGATCGCACGCTACCAATCGCTGCTCGACCTCGCTTTCGCCGAGGGATTCCACGGCATTGGCGCCAACGCCGACGACAGCATCGCTAGCCCGCGTGGGTGACAAAGCGCACCAGCGTTAGCACGAGCGTCACAAGGATCGCGGCGCCCAGCAATCCGGCGACGATGACGTGCAGCGGCTTGATCGACAGGGTGTCGCGCTCGCCGGCCGCCTTCTTGCGGATGCCGAGGAAGCTCGCGAACACGGCGCCCAGGACGTGGAAAAAACCGGCCTGCGGCGGCTTGTCCGGGTCGCCGGTCGGCGGCGGAAAAGAATCAGGCTGCGGCATGGCCGAATACTGCGCTGAGGGCTCCGAAAACAGTCAATCGTAGCACGCTGCCGCATTCCGCCCGGCGGAGGTCGGGAGCGCGGGTTTGCACTCGCGCATCCGGAAGCAGCGTCCATTCGTATATGGGGGGCAGCCGCACGCGGCTGCCCTTAACGTTGAACAGGAGAACCGATGAATACAATGCTCCGTAGGCTGGCAATACCGGCCGTGCTCATGGCGACGCTGCTGCTAGGCGCCTGTCAGGACATGGGCATGAAGCCGATGCAGCAGAAGTCGCTTTACGACCGCCTCGGCGGCCAGGGCGCGATCGTCGCCGTGGTCGACGATTTCGTCGGCAATGTCGCCGCCGACATTCGCATCAACAAGTTCTTTGGCAAGACCGATATCCCGCGCTTGAAACGGCTGCTGGTCGAGCAGATCTGTGCCGGCACCGGCGGGCCGTGCACCTATACCGGCCGCGACATGAAGTCCGCGCATGCCGGCATGGGCATCACCGACGCGCAGTTCAACGCTTTGGTCGAGGACCTGATCAAGACGCTGGACAAATTCAAGGTTCCCGAAAAGGAAAAAGGCGAGCTGCTCGGTGTTCTCGGGCCGATGAAGCCTTCGATCGTCGGACAGTAGCCGCTCGCGCTACGAAACGCGCTCCGGGCGGGCTTGATGCCGCCCGGAGTTGCCCCCGCCCCAGAATCAGTCACTTAGTGGCGAATGCGGCTTGAAATCGCCCCTGTGCGCCCCATTTGCGAAGTAGAGTCCGAGTGAGGGGGTACCACCATGCGTTTCGACAAGCTTACGACCAAGTTTCAACAGGCAATCGCCGATGCCCAGAGCATGGCGCTTGCCGCCGATAATGGCTATATCGAGCCGCAACACCTGCTCTTGAGCTTGCTCAACCAGGAAGACAGCGGCAGCACGTCGCTCTTGTCCCGTGCCGGCGTTAACGTTGCGCCGCTCAAGGCCGCACTGACCAAGGCGATCGATCGTTTACCCAAGGTCGAGGGCCAGGGGGGCGAGATCAGCGCCTCGCGCGAATCTACGAATCTGCTCAATCTCACCGACAAGATCGCAACCAAACGCGGCGACCAATTCATTGCCAGCGAGATATTTCTGCTCGCGCTGGCCGACGACAAGGGCGACACCGGCAGGTTGCTCAAGGAGTACGGGCTGGCGAAGAAGGCGTTGGAATCGGCGATCGAGGCGGTGCGCGGCGGCGCCGCCGTCGATTCGGCGGAAGCGGAAGGCCAGCGCGAGGCACTCAAGAAATACACTGTCGACCTCACCGAGCGCGCGCGTCAGGGCAAGCTCGACCCGGTCATCGGCCGCGACGACGAAATCCGCCGCACGATCCAGATCCTTCAGCGCCGCACCAAGAACAACCCGGTGCTCATCGGCGAGCCGGGCGTGGGCAAGACCGCGATCGTGGAAGGGCTCGCGCAGCGTATCGTCAACGGCGAAGTGCCGGAGACACTCAAGAACAAGCGCGTGCTTTCGCTCGACATGGCGATGCTTCTCGCGGGCGCCAAGTATCGCGGCGAATTCGAAGAGAGGCTCAAGGCGGTATTGAAGGACATCGCCGCCGACGAAGGCCGCACCATCGTGTTCATCGACGAGCTGCACACCATGGTCGGCGCCGGCAAGGCGGAAGGCGCGATCGATGCGGGCAACATGCTCAAGCCCGCGCTCGCCCGCGGCGAGCTGCACTGCGTCGGCGCGACTACGCTCGACGAATACCGAAAGTACATCGTGAAGGACGCGGCGCTCGAGCGGCGCTTTCAGAGAGTGCTGGTCGACGAGCCCTCGGTGGAGTCGACCATCGCCATTCTTCGCGGATTGCAGGAACGCTACGAGATTCATCACGGTGTCGAAATCACCGATCCGGCGATCGTCGCCGCGGCCGAGCTGTCGCATCGCTACATCACCGACCGGTTTCTTCCCGACAAGGCCATCGACCTGATCGACGAAGCGGCCGCGCGCATCAAGATGGAGATCGACTCCAAGCCGGAGGCGATGGACCGCCTCGACCGCAGGCTGATCCAGCTCAAGATCGAGCGCGAGGCCGTCAAGAAGGAAAAGGACGCGGCGTCGAAAAAACGCCTGGAGCTGATCGAGCAGGAAATTACGAAGCTCGAGCGCGAGTACGCCGACCTCGACGAAGTATGGCGTGCGGAAAAGGCCCAGGTCGCGGGCACTCAGCACATCAAGGAGGAAATCGACAAGATCAAGCTCGCCATGGAAGACGCCAAGCGCAAAGGCGACTGGCAGGCCATGTCCGAGCTGCAGTACGGCAAGCTTCCTCAGCTCGAAGCACAACTGAAGAAGGCCGACACCAAGCTCGCCTCCGAGCAGAAGAAAAAGCCGCAGCTCTTGCGGACTCAGGTCGGGGCTGAAGAGATCGCCGAGGTCGTGTCGCGGGCGACCGGGATACCGGTGTCCAGGATGATGCAGGGCGAGCGCGAGAAGCTGCTGCACATGGAAGACGCGCTGCACCAGCGCGTCGTCGGTCAGAATGAGGCGGTGCGTCTGGTGTCCGACGCGATCCGGCGCTCGCGCTCGGGTCTTTCCGATCCCAACCGGCCCTATGGCTCGTTTCTGTTTCTGGGCCCCACCGGCGTGGGCAAGACCGAGCTATGCAAGGCGCTGGCGGAATTCCTGTTCGATACCGAGTCGCATATGATCCGGATCGACATGTCCGAGTTCATGGAGAAACATTCGGTCGCGCGGCTGATCGGCGCGCCGCCGGGCTATGTGGGATACGAAGAAGGCGGCTATCTGACCGAGGCGGTGCGCCGCAAGCCGTACAGCGTCATCCTGCTGGACGAAGTCGAAAAAGCGCATCCGGATGTCTTCAACGTTTTGCTGCAGGTGCTCGACGACGGGCGCATGACCGACGGCCAGGGACGCACGGTCGATTTCAAGAATACGGTGATCGTGATGACCTCGAACCTCGGATCGCAAATGATCCAGCAGATGTCAGGCGACGATTATGGCGTGATCAAGCTGGCGGTCATGGCAGAGGTCAAGACGCAGTTCCGGCCGGAGTTCGTCAATCGTATCGACGAGATCGTGGTCTTCCACGCGCTATCCGAAAAGAACATCGAATCGATCGCCATGATCCAGATGAAAGGCCTCGAGGCGAGGCTCGCCAAGATGGAAATCTCGATGGATGTGACGCCGGAAGCGCTGGCCGCGATTGCCAGCATCGGCTTCGACCCGGTCTATGGCGCGCGTCCGCTCAAGCGTGCGATCCAGCAGGAGATCGAGAATCCCCTGGCCAAGGAAATCCTGAGCGGCAAATTCGTCGCAGGCGACACCGTGCATGTCGCGCACAAGGGCGGCAAGACGGTATTCGCCAAGCGTTGACGCAGAACGGCCCGGGGCGCTGCGCCGGCGCGAATCGAGCTTCGTATGCCGCTCGAGCCGGCGCGCGACCGGGCGCTGGCTTCAGTAGTAGGGGACGAACGTCTTTCGTTTCGCCCACTGGCTGAATATCGCGGCGAGCTTTCGCGCCGTCCGTGCCACAACACCTTCCGGGCCATCCGCTGGTTCAAGCAGTCCGAAGCGCGAATCTTCCTCGGCGGCGATGATGGTCCGTCCGCTGCGATCGACCTCGAAGCACATCCCACGCGTCAGCACGATGTCGCGCGAATCGTTCTCCATCGTGATCCAGAGGCAGCCGCTTTCCACGGCGATGACCGTACCCTCCACGTTGTCGAGTTGCAGCGTCCTGCGACCGGTGAGAAATCGCCGTTGTGACAGTGTCGGGACGAAATCGAATGGCATGATCGGCTCCTTGATGTATGCGTATAATGCATGCGTGATCCGATAGTGGCTCCGTGACTCTGCATGCAGGACAAAGTATCGGCGCCGAACGGCACCCGGACAAACGAAATGTTCGCATAGGACGCATGCTGATCTGGAATGTCAAAACAGAGCCCATCCGCCAGACGCTTGCCCGCGCTCGATCTGCTCAAGGGATTCGACGCGGCGGCTCGTCACTTGAGCTTCACCCGCGCCGGTGAAGAGTTGTTCCTGACCCAGTCAGCGCTCTCGCGCCAGATGCAGACGCTCGAAGAGCAACTCGGCGCGCCCTTGTTCGAACGGCGGCATCGTGCGCTTCGATTGACCGAGGCGGGCCAGGTGCTGCAAGTCGCGGCGAAGTCGGTACTCGACGAGCTTACCCATGCGGTGGCCAAGATCCGCCATGAGCAGTCGGTACAGCCGTTGACGATCTCCACCGCGATCCCGTTCGCGGCCTTGTGGCTGCTGCCGCGCCTGCCGCGGTTTCGTGAGCGGCATCCGGAAGTCGACGTATTCATCTCCGCCGACAACCGGATTCTCGACCTCGATCGGGAGCGCATCGACCTTGCCGTGCGCTATTGCCCGGAGGCGTCGGCGCCGCGCGATGCACAGCGCCTGTTCGGCGAACGCTTGCAGCCGGTTTGCAGTCCCGCGCTGGCATCCGATCCGGCGCGCCCGCTGAAGCAACCCGAAGATCTGGCTCGACACGTGCTGCTCAATCTCGACGATGATCGCGGCAGGTTTCCCTGGCTCAACTGGGCGCAATGGTTTGCCGCGATCGGGATTCCCGAGCCAAGACCGGCGGGGATGGTCCGCTTCAATCAATACGACCTTCTGGTGCGGGCAGCAATCGATGGTCAGGGCGTGGCGCTCGGCCGCAGTCCGCTGGTCGATCAGTTGGTCGCGCAAGGCAAGCTGGTGGCGCCTTTTCGCCGCAAACACGCGACCAGCCGCGCATACTTCATCGTGCGCTCGGCGCAAGCCGTACGGCGGCCGGAAGCGCAGGCATTCGTCGACTGGCTGTGCGCCGAGGCGCACGAGGAAGCGATGGGACCGGCGCAAGCGATGCTCCCGGCGCCGCGACCGCCCCGCCGACGGACGCCGCCAGCGCGGAAGCAAAAGTGAGCGCGCACGACGCATTGCTCCCGCCGTCTCGCTGGGTCGTGCGCTTTTCCGCGCTCGTTGCGGACGGCGCACGGGTGCTCGATGTCGCGTGCGGCCAGGGACGCCACAGCCGATGGTTCGCCGCGCGCGGCTGTCGGGTCGTGGCCGTTGACCGCGACACGGCCGCGCTCGACCGGCTCGCGTCGGTCCCCGGAGTCACAACGGTCAGCGCAGACCTGGAAGCGCACGCTTGGCCATTCGAGGGAGAGAAGTTCGACGCCATCGTCGTGACGCATTATCTGCATCGCGCGTTGTTTCCAGATTTGCTGCGTGCACTCGCCGACGATGGCGCGCTGCTCTATGAAACGTTCGCCAGCGGCAACGAGGCATACGGCAAACCGTCGAATCCGGCTTTTCTCTTGACCGACGGCGAACTGCTGACCATGGTCGGCGGCTCGCTGATCGTCGTTGCATTCGAACAGGGCCGCATCGAAGCCGAGCGGCCGGCCGTCGTGCAGCGGCTGGTTGCGGTCGGTCGGCTCCGTCCGTGGCCACCGGAGCTTCCGATCTGAGCGCGCCGGCGTCGTTGCCGATGTAACCGCGATCGAGAGCATGCCGCGCTTCGCCTGGTATTGGCGATTGGGGTAAAATGGCCGTTTTGCCGGATTTGAATCGATGTTGAGCGGAAGTCTCGTCGCGATTGCGACGCCGATGCAGCCGGGAGGTGCGCTCGATCTGCCTGGCCTCTGCAAGCTGATCGATTTCCATGTCGCCAACGGCACCGCCGGCATCGTCGTCGTTGGCACGACGGGTGAATCGCCTACCGTAGACTTCGAAGAGCACTGCCTGCTGATCAAGACGGCGGTCGAACACGCCAAGGGCCGCATCCCGGTCATCGCGGGGACCGGTTCGAATTCGACTTCCGAGGCGATCGCGCAGACTGAGTATGCAAAAAAGGCCGGCGCGTCGTATTGCCTATCCGTGGTTCCGTACTACAACAAGCCGTCCCAGGAAGGTTTGTATCTTCACTTCAAGACGATTGCGGAGAAAGTCGAGCTGCCGCTCATCGTCTATAATGTTCCCGGACGCACCGTGGCCGATCTCGGAACCGACACGGTGCTCCGCCTGGCGGAACTCCCGGGCATCGTCGGCATCAAGGACGCGACGTCGGATCTTGTGCGCCACGTCGATCTGATGCGGCGCTTGCCCAAGGAAAAATCGTTTGCGTTGCTCTCCGGCAATGACGACACCGCACTCGCGTATATGCTGCTCGGTGGTCACGGCGTCATTTCGGTCACCGCCAACGTGGCGCCGCGCGCGATGGCCGAGATGTGCGACGCCGCGCTGAACGGAAAGCTGGAGGAGGCGCGTTCGGCAAACGCGAAGCTCATGCCCTTGCATGCCAAGCTGTTTGTCGAGGCCAATCCGATTCCCGTCAAGTGGGCGCTGGCCGAGATGGGCCTTATCGGCGGGGCGCTGCGGCTGCCGCTTACGCCGCTGGGCGCGCCGCACCATAACGTTGTACGGACAGCGCTGCGTGAGGCAGGCTGCCTGTGATGATCGGAGAAGTCGAATGCTGAGTACAGAGTTGCTGCGTCGTGTTTCACGAGCGGCGATGTCCGCCGCCGTTGCCGCTGTGTTGCTTGCCGGCTGCGATACCCTGAGCATGTCGTTGGGCAAGAAGATCGACTACAAGTCGTCCGCGAGCGCGCCGATGCTGGAAGTGCCTCCGGATCTCACCACGCCATCGTACGACGACCGCTATCAGGTCACCACTGCATCGGGTGTCGCGGCCGCGCGAGGGGTCGGCCGCTCGACCGAGCTTCTGCCCGTGAACGCGGACGCGCGCCTTGCACGCTCAGGCAGCGAGCGCTGGCTGGTCGTGAAGACGACGCAGGAGGCGGCGTGGGCGACGCTGCGCGAATTCTGGACCAGGAACGGATTCGTGATTGCAGTCGAGCAACCTGCCCTTGGCATCATGGAAACCGATTGGGCCGAGAATCGCGCCGACATGCCGAAGGATTTTCTTCAGCAATTTTCCAGCAAGTATTTCACCTTCGGCAACGATACCTACAAGCGTGACAAGTTTCGCAGCCGAATCGAGCGCGGTGCGGAGCCAGGCACGGTCGAGATCTTCATCAGCCATCGAGGCGCGGCGCAATTGCCGACGAAGATCTCGCAGGGCGCTGGCGAAGACTGGAACTGGACGCTGCTGCCCCCGAATCCCGAGCTCGAGGCCGAGTTTCTGGAACGCCTAATGGTCGCTTTCGGCACGCCGGTGCCGGCAGCGGCGGAAGCGGTGGCAACGCTGACCAACGCGCCCGATCGCGCGCGCATCGAAAAGGGCGGCGACGGCCTGTCGAAGTTGGTCGTCGACGACGCATTCGACCGCGCATGGCGTCGCGTTGGACTCGCGCTTGATCGCACCGGCTTTACCGTCGTCGATCGCGACCGCTCGAAGGGCCTTTATTTTGTCCGCTACTCGAACCCGGACCTAGCCCGGAAAAAAGAGGAGGGCTGGTTGGCCGACACGATTTCCAAGCTTCAGTTCTGGAAGACCGAGAAGACAGAGAAGCCGGAACAATATCGGGTCGTGGTAACGCAGGCCGATCCCAGCAGTCTGGTGACGGTGCAGGACCCCGCGGGGGTCGCGGACCGTTCGCCGAACGGCGAAAAGATCCTCGCGTTACTCAAGGATCAACTCAAGTAGCGTGCGCTTCGCCTGTCTCGGAAGCGGCAGCGAAGGCAATGGCCTGCTGGTCGAGGCGGGCACGACACGGCTGCTGATCGACTGCGGCTTCGGCATTCGCGACACTGTCGCAAGGCTGGCGCGCATCGGCGTTGCGCCTGAATCGATCACCGCCATTATCGTCACGCACGAGCACAGCGATCATGTGGGTGGCGTTGCAGCATTCGCGGCGCGCTACCAGACTCCGGTCTGGCTGACGTTCGGCACGCTCTCGGCGGTGGCGGAGCGCTTCGCCAGCTTGGCCCACGTATACGGCTTCGATACCCACGACGCATTCGCGATCGATGCGATCCAGGTTTGCCCCTTTCCGGTGCCGCACGACGCGCGCGAGCCGGTTCAATTCGTCTGCAGCGACGGTCGATGGCGCCTCGGCGTCCTGACCGATCTCGGCGTCAGCACGGTGCATGTCGAAGCCAGCCTCTCGGGCTGCGATGCGCTGGTGCTCGAGTGCAATCACGATGCGGAAATGCTCGCCAAAGGCGACTACCCGTACGCGCTCAAGCAGCGCATTGCGGGGCGCTTCGGCCATCTGGACAACGAGGCGGCGGGCGGACTGCTGTCGCGGCTCGACAATTCGAAGCTCAAGCACGTGTTCGCGGCGCATCTTTCTCAGCATAACAACATGCCGGATCTAGCGCGGGCCGCGCTCGCGACCGCGCTCGGCTGCTCGCTCGACTGGATCGGCATTGCCGACCAGCATGACGGATTCGGTTGGCGCGAATTCGTGTAAGTACTGAAGGACAACCCGGGGAAGCGAATGGAAAAACGGCGGGAGCTCTATCGCGGCAAAGCCAAGACCGTCTATGCGACGGACGATCCAGGACTGCTGGTCATGCATTTCCGCGACGATACCAGCGCGTTTGACGGTATCAAGGTTTCGCAGCTAGAGCAAAAGGGCGAGACCAACAATCGGATCAATGCCTACATCATGGGCAAGCTCGGCGCGGCAGGCGTCGCGACCCATTTCGTTCGGCTGCTCAATGAGCGCGAGTCGCTGGTCGTCTCGCTGAAAATGATTCCCGTTGAATGTGTCGTCCGAAACGTCTGCGCTGGTTCGATGGCCAAGCGTTACGGCATCGCCGAAGGCACGCGGCTCCCAGAGCCGATTTTCGAATTCTTCTACAAGAGCGACGCGTTGCACGATCCGCTGGTCAACGACGATCACATTCGGATCCTGGGCTGGGCAAACGCGCGCGACATCGCCGAGATGAAGGCGCTGACGCTTCGGGTCAATCAGGTTTTGAAGCCGCTGTTTGCCGACGCGGGTATCGAGTTGGTCGACTACAAGCTGGAATTCGGCCACGCCATTTCGGATCCCACCGGACCGCTGTTGCTGGGCGACGAATTTACGCCAGACGGGTGCCGCCTTTGGGACCTGTCCACCGAGGAGAAGCTGGACAAGGACCGGTTCCGCCGGGACCTGGGCAGCGTGATCGAAAAATATCGCGAAGTCGCCACGCGGATCGGGGTCCCGCTTCAGTAAACACGGCCGTCGCTTTTCGCAGCGGCGGCGCAAGAAAAGACCACCAAGAAAAAGCCGGCCTTCGGGCCGGCTTTTCTTGTTCGAATGCGACAGCTTTATTTCTTCATATCCTTGGCGGTATCCTTGGCGGTATCCTTGGCGTCCATGGCGGAGCTCTTGGCGTCCATTGCGGAACCCTTTGCATCCTTGGCAGCATCCGTCGCCTTATCGGCCGACTTCATGGCGTCTGGCGCAGGTGCAGGGGTCGGTGTAGGAGCCGGTGTGACCACGACCGCCGGCGGGGGCGCCGGGGGTGTTACGACGACAGGTGCGGGCTTATCGCACGCAGCCAGAACTGCAACGACCGCGACAGCGGCGAAAATGGATCTGTTCATTGTGTTTCCCCTTACTCGAGTTGGATCGGCACGTTGCGTGAGAAATCGGCTGGGCGCCTGTGTATCAACCACGGATGCGCGCGAAAATAGCACCACCGATAGTCAAATTTTAGCATAAAGGCAGCGGTATTCAACGGGCCGGAGACCGTGCCGGGGTCATCGAACCCGGTTACCGCTGCCCCTCAAACGGTGAATGTCGGACCCAAGCCTACAGGCCCAACACGCTTGCGTTCACGCCGGACGCGCCGGTCGCCCAGATTTCGCCAAACCGCGCCGCCAGCGGCTGCGCCTGTTCAGGCTGTAGGATGCCAAGCGCGGCACGGGGCTGCTCGAAGTGAAACCGGTGCAAATAATGCTGGCCGTCGACGATCACCAGGGGGTCGGTCGCGACCTTGCCTTCGGGCCCGGTCTGGAGAATCGCCATGGCGTGGCCGTAGGCGCCCAATAGCCGGAGCATGCGCGGGCACGCGCTTTCGAGGTAGCGCGTGTCGTGCACGATAATGTCGAGCCGGCGGCCGCGCACTTCGCGCAGAAAAGCAGCGAGGCGCTCGGTGCGCGCCGCGTCATTCCAACCGGTCTGCGACAGGTCCTGATCGAACACCTGGATATGATGCCGCGCGAGCGCGATCAGCTCGTCGATGGCCGCGGTCTGTTCGGCAATTGTTGCCAGCTCGGCGACACGCGGCTGGGGAGTTTCAGTCGAGGTGGAGGAATCCATCGCAGTACCATCGATACAACAGCGCTAAGGCCGCGGCGCGGGGCAGGCTCGCACCCGCGAGCTTGACGCCGCTCAAGTGACGCGCGTTCGCGAGGCGCTCGATCAAGACGGTATCGCAGCCGGTGGAATCGACCGCCGAACCGTTGAGAAATACATTGCGACTATCGTATAGCAACTGCGTGCGCCGGTCCAAGCTTATGCCCCGCCGGGCCGCCGCCGAGCGGAACGCAGCAAGCCCGATCGGGCGCGATGGCGGCTCGAAAAATACGCTCGCCTTCGGTTCTGACAGGTAGCAGCCAAGAAAGCGGGCGACGACGGCGTCGCTCCAGGAAACGCCGGCAAGCATCGCGGAACATCGCTTTTTCATGGCTTCGTCTATGCGCGCGGGTTCCGCCGCGGGCGCAAGAGAAGGATCCGCGTAGCGGCCCTCGAGCGTGATCGAGTCGCGCAGCCAGTCGAGAAATGCGGTTCCGAGCTCCTGCGCGGACGGAGCGCGGAATCCAATCGAATAGGTCGTGCATGCGCCTACCGCGACCCCATCGTGGGCATGTCCCGGAGGCAGGTAAAGCATGTCGCCCGGGTCGAGCGTGTATTCCGTGTCGGGTCGAAACCGGGTCAGGATCTTGACCGGCAATGAAGCGTCGAGTGTCAGATCGCGCTGCAGGCTCAAATTCCAGCATCGACGACCTTCTCCCTGCAGCAGAAACACATCGTAGGAGTCGAAGTGCGGGCCGACGCCGCCGCCGGACGCGGCGTAGCTCACCATCACGTCGTCGAGGCGTGCGTACGGGATGAACGCGAAGCGGCGCAGCAAGGTGTCGGCCGCGGCGACGTGGAGGTTGACGCCCTGGACGAGCAATGTCCAATCGCGTGCCGGAAGACTCCTAAGGTCCGCGGCGCGGAAGGGTCCGTGCGCCAGCGTCCACCGTCCGCGTGCACGCCTGACCAGGCGCGACTCGACATCATCGCGGCCCGCAAGCTTGAAAAGCTCGGCGCGGCTCAGCAAACCTCGAAAGTCGCCTATCGCCTGGCGCACCAGCAACGGCTCTTTTTGCCAGTGCCTGCGCAGAAAGGCCGCTGCGCTCAGTCCGCCGAGAAGCTGTTTGACCGTGACATCGACCATCGGCCGATTATAACGGCGGCCCTGGATTGATAACTGAGTTGACAATTCAGTCGACAACTAAGGCCGTCGAAGCGCCGTCGCGGTGTTGTAAAATGCGGGCCGACAGATCCGCGTTGCGGCTGCGCCAATTACCGGTCCACTATCGAGGTTGCGGCTTGAATATCTTCTCCAATACGGTCGTTACTTTGTCATACAAGCTCTTTTCCCCTGACGGCACGCTGATCGAGGAATCCGCGCAGCCGATTACCTATCTTCACGGCGGGCACCACGGCATCTTTCCCAAGATCGAGGCGGCTTTGGCGCAGAAAAAAGTCGGCGAGAGCTGCTCGGTGCTCCTCGAGCCGGAGGATGCCTTTGGTGAATACGACGCGGATCTGGTGCGAGTCGAGCCGCAGGACCGCTTCCCGCCCGATATCAAAGTCGGAATGCAGTTCGAAGGTCATGCGGGAATGGACGACGGCAAAGACGAAGGGAAGAACGGGGGCGACGACGAAGCACATGTGTTCACGGTGACCGATATCGCCGACGGCAAGGTGGTCGTCGACGGCAATCACCCGTTGGCCGGACAGCGATTGCGCTTCGACTGCACGGTGCTGGACATTCGTCCGGCGACGTCGGAAGAGATGGCACACGGCCACGTGCACGGACCGGACGGCCACCACCACTGACGCTCAGCCGACCGCGGCCGGTTTAGTTATCGGCGTCAGCCTTCGAATCGCCGGCAAGCCGCTTCAGCTCGTACAGCGCCGCGTGCGCATCCCGCGGCGACAGGGCGTCGGGGTCCAGCGTGGCGAGGCGATCGAGAACGGGTGATTCGGGCCGCGGCAATTCCACCTTGGGCGGGCTCGCCGAAAACAGATCGCCGTGATCATCGCGGCGCGCGCTGAAGTGATCGAGCCGCGACAGATAGGCGCGCGCCTGCCGCACGGCCTCCGACGGAACGCCGGCCAGCTTCGCCACTTGCAGGCCGTAGCTCTGGTTAGCCGGTCCGTCTTCGACCGCATGCAGGAACACGATGCGATCCTTGTGCTCGACTGCGTCGAAATGGACGTTGGCGCAACCCTCGAGTTCGGCCGGCAGCGCAGTCAGCTCGAAGTAATGCGTCGCAAAAAGGGTCAGGCTGCGGTTGTTGCACACCAGCTCGCGCGCGATCGCCCACGCCAATGCCAGCCCGTCGAAGGTCGACGTCCCGCGACCAATCTCGTCGATCAGCACCAGGCTCAGCGGCGTCGCGCGATTCAGGATGTACGCGGCTTCCGTCATCTCGACCATGAACGTCGAGCGGCCGCCCGCCAGGTCGTCGGCTGCGCCGATGCGGGTGTAGATCGCGTCCATCGGTCCGATTACCGCATCGGCTGCGGGCACAAACAGGCCGCAGTGCGCCAGCAGCGCGATCACCGCGGTCTGGCGCATGTAGGTCGACTTGCCCCCCATGTTCGGTCCAGTGACGATCAACAGCCGGCGCTCCGGGTTCAATGAGACATCGTTGGGAATGAAATGCTCGACCTGCCCCGCAACGACCGGATGCTGGCCCGCACGTATCGAGATGCCCGGCGTGTCGCTGAATGTCGGCTGTGTCCAGCGCAAGGTCGCGGCTTGAACGGCATGTGCCGCCAGAACGTCGAGCGATGCCAGAGCCAGCGCGGCACGTTGCAAGGCCGGGACTGCCGGTGCGAGGTCGGTCAGCAACGCGTCGAAGAGCACCCGCTCGCGCGCCAATGCGCGCTCCTGTGCGGACAGGGCCTTGTCCTCGAATGCTTTCAGCTCCGGAGTGATGTAGCGTTCGGCGTTCTTAAGCGTTTGCCGGCGGCGAAAATCCGCGGGAATTCTTGCGACGTGTGCATTCGTCACCTCGATGTAGAAGCCGTGGACGCGGTTGTACTCGACCTTCAGCGTTGAAATTCCGGTCCGCTCGCGCTCGCGCGCCTCGAGCTCGACAAGGTATGCGCCGCAGTCCTTGTCGATCGCGCGAAGCTCGTCCAGTTCCATATCGAAGCCCTCTGCGATGACGTTGCCGTCTCGTACCATGGCCGCAGGCTCGGTGGCAATGATGCGCTGGAGGAGCGATGTCCAGGTGCCGTCGACTGCCAGCGAAGCAACGATACCCTGGAGCACCGCCGAGCTGCATCGGGCGAGGGAGACGGCGATCGACGGCAGGGATACGAGAGTGTCGCGCAAGCCGGAGAGATCGCGCGGGCGGGCACTGCGAAGCGCGATACGGGCGGCGATGCGCTCAATGTCGACGGTACGCTTCAGTGCGCCCCCCTGCTCGCGGCATTGCGGCAATGTGGCAAGGAGTTCCGCGATTGCGCCGTGACGCGCCTGTGCAATTTCCGACGCTCGTTGCGGATTCGACAGCCACTTCCGCAGCAGCCTGCTTCCGGCGCTGGTGACGCAAGTGTCGAGAAGCGCAAGCAGCGTTGCGCCGCTTTCGCCTCGCAAGGTCTCGGTAATCTCGAGATTGCGTCGCGTAGCGGCGTCGAGCGCCAGATGGTCGCCTTCGCGTTCAACGGTCAGCGTGCGAACGTGCGGCAAGGCCGATTGGTGCGCCGCTTGGGCGTAGCCGATGAGAGCGCCCGCGGCGCAGACGCCGAGCGGCGCGTCGCCGATGCCGTACGCGGCAAGGTCGAGCGTCCCAAGCTGGTCGCACACGCGGCGAAGCGCTGCGTCCGGGTCGAAATGCCATGGCGGAAGCGCGCGCGCGGGAATCGCGGCGCCTTTCCCGAAAGAGATGGGTTCCGCGTCCGAATACAACAATTCGCTCAGGTCCAGCCGGTCGAGAAAGGCGCCCACGTCGGCCAACGCAAGATCGCGCAGAGAAAGCCTGCCACCCGCGAGATCGAGCATTGCGATGCCGGCGCGCGCGCCGGCGATATGAACGGAAACAAGCAAACTGTCGCGCTTGGCGTCGAGCAGCCCTGCATCGGTGATCGTGCCGGGTGTGACGATGCGAGTGACGCGGCGTTCGACGGGACCCTTCGACGTCGCCGGATCACCGATTTGTTCGCAGATCGCAACCGATTCGCCGTGCCTGATGAGCTTGGCCAGATATTGGTCGACCGCGTGATACGGCACGCCTGCCATCGGAATGGGGCTGCCGGCCGACTGGCCGCGCGAGGTCAGCGTGATATCGAGGAGCGGCGCCGCGCGCTGTGCGTCGCCGTAGAACAGCTCGTAGAAGTCTCCCATGCGGTACAACACGAGCTTGTCGGGATGCTCGGCCTTTACCCGAAGGTACTGCTGCATCATGGGCGTATGACCGGATATATCGGCTGCGCTAACGTTCTTGGCTGGCATGCCGTTTTCCGATATAAAGGTCCGTCGTTCCAAGGATTATTTTACTCTCGGATTCTTTATCGGCGTTACAACAGGAAGGTTCCAATGAACAAGAGTCACATATTCCTTGGCAACCGCATCGTCCTGCAGCGAACGTATGCGATTGCTCTGTTGGCGACGCTCAGCATTTCCATGTCCGGCTGGCAGACTATCGCGCCGGTGTTCGAGGAGCTCTTAGCGCTGATCGGCTGGGTGTTCGTCGGGATCGGCGTGATGGGCCGCATATGGTCCGGCAGTTACATCAGCGGCAGCAAGAATGCCAAGCTTGTCGTGGATGGGCCGTATTCGATCTGTCGTAATCCTCTCTACTTTTTCAGCCTTCTTGCCGGCTTCGGCGTCATGCTTGTATCGGAAACATTGATACTGCCAATCCAGTTCGCCGCGCTATTCTGGATCTATTACACTCAGTTGATAGCGCGTGAGGAAGCGGTTTTGCTGACGCTGCATGGCGCTGCATTCGAAGCCTATTGCGCTCGCGTTCCGCGCTTCTGGCCGAAATTCAGCTTGTATTCCGAGCCCGCCGAATATGTCGTTTCCGCTACGCGGTTCCGAAAGAACATGGCAGATGCGGTATGGTTCGTGATCGGCGCCGCGCTTATTGACTTTCTGGAGGCAATGCACGATATCGGCTACCTGCCCACGATCATGTACATCTATTGAAACCGCAGACCAGGAGCGCATCGTCGTATCGTCATGCGCGACGAATGACGCGCGCCTGAGCCGTACTTAATTATCGCCAGTGACGACGCCGGAAAGCGCCGTTTGAGGACCCACGACATAAATGGTATAGGTCTTGCCGCCGAAAAGAGCGACTCCGGGCAATTTGAGGCTGGGCTGAGCGGTCCCCGCGACATTGAAATCGAATTCGTAAGTCGTCCCCGCGACCGGATCCGCGTTGAATTCGAGACCCGTTGACGCGGAATTCATCGCCAGACCCGAGACCAGCCTGCTGAAATTGACAAAGATATCGAGCGCCGAAACGTCGTTTGTCCCATTCACGAATCGCACCCGGGCGCGAATCGGCACCGGCGGCAGATTGTCGTCGCTCAAGACCAGCGCCTTCAGCGCTCCTGGGGGACCTGTGAGCAGGATCGACGAATCGGTTCCAGGACCGAGCGTGGGCATAATCGTGAGCAGGGACGCCCCGGGTGTCGCGGTGGCTTCAACCGAAACGGTCGGAGCGCCCGCGAGCGTTTTCTGATAACTCGACGATCCGGCAAACGGAATGTTCGAAAGCAGCAGGTTCTGGTTGACGAATACGTTCAGCGGCGAAGGCACCGAGGAGCCGTTGATGACCTTGAACTGCGAAAGTAAATTGGGACTGGTGATGCGGGTGCCGGTGCTGTCGATGTTGAGCAGCGTCACGCCGACGAGCTTGCTGCTGGCGCGGGTATAAACGACGGCTTCGACCTGGGCGCGTTCGCCGAACGATTGCGGCAACGAATCGTAAATGACGTCCTTGGTGCCGGACGACGTCATGCGGATTTCGACATTGCCAGCCGGCAGGGTTGTGAATCCGCTGGCCGAGCCCAAGGCCACGCCGGCAATGTTCGGCGCTGCGGCGTCGAGACTCGCGCCCGGTGCGGTGACGTAGATGTCGACGGCTGCTACACCAGTGGACGTGTTGATTACCCGCAGGTTGAAATTGCCGGCGCCCGGATCGGTGGTGGCATCGCTGGCCAGCAAGCTGGTGGGCTCCTCGATGGACCCGTAAATGACGAGTGTGTAGTTGATCGTTCCGGTAAAGCTGAGCGTAGTGGTGATAATGTTATTGGCGCCACCGGCGACGCTCACCTGAATCGCGCGCGTTCCGCTGTCGATTTGCTGGTACGGCGTCAGCCCCTCGAAGTTGACCCCGGAGGCGAAGGTGTTCCCGTCAAGAGTCACGTTGAGAGGCCCGCTCGCATCCGGAATCAGGTTAACGACGCGCAAATTTGCGAACTGGACCGCGGGATCTGTCACGCCTTTGCCCGTGTTGCAGCCGGTCAGAGCAACGACCATCAGGGCCAGCCAGAGCGTGCCGAGCAGGACACGGTGCATGCGCATGATTTCTCCGCGTTGATAAACGAATTTCAGGAGTACGCCCACGGCGATGTCGGCGCCGGAACAGCGCCGACATCGCGTTGTGCGCGCCCGACTATGATTTTACATCGTAAGCGCACGTGTCCCGGGACGATCGATGCCGACTGACTGCGCGCTGCGGCCTCCGACGCTCGCCGCCGGCTTTCGCGCGCATCGCCGGCGCGGTCGAACGATGCCGGCGCTGAGCGGTCGACGGAAGGGTCAGAAATCCTGAGTGACGATACCCTGAAGCGCGACACTCGGACCGGCGATGTAGATTGTGTACTTGTGGCCCGCCGTAAGCACTACGCCGGTCAGCTTGAGTACCGCCGTCGTCGTTCCGGCAACGTTGAAATCGAACTCGTAGGCAGTCCCGGTATTCGCCGCGGCGTTGAAATTCAAGTACGGAGACGCGGCATTCACGGCAAGACCGGACACCTGCTTGCTGAAATTGACGAATATGTCGAACGCAGCGCCGCCGGCGGAGGTATTCACCACGCGCACGCCCGCGGTCCCGCTCGGCGGCGGGAGATTGTCGTCGTTCAGCAAGAGCGCCGCCAATGCTCCTGCGGTTCCGGTCAGCGCGATCGATGTGTCGGTCGCCGGCGCCAGCGTCGGCGACAGCGCCAACAGCGAAGCGCCCGGAGTCGACGTCGCTTCGATGCTGAAGCTGTGCGCCCCCGACGTCGTCTTCTGATAATTGGAGACGCCGGTATAGGGAATATTCGACAGCTGCAGCGAGCCGTCGACGAAAATGTTGAGCGGGGAAGGCACGAGCGACGCGTTGATGATCTTATACTGCGTAAGCAGGTTGTCGACGAGCGAGCCTGTACCCGTGCTGTCGTGATTCAGCAGCGCAACGTTGACCAGCTTCCCGCTTCCCTTGGCAAAAACCACGAGGTCGGTGGCCGAATGCTCGGCAAAGGTTTTCGCGGTCGAATCGAAAATAACGTCTTTGGTGCCGGTCGGAGTGACGCGGATTTCGAAACTCGCGCTGGTGGCAATCGGGCTGAACACGCTGGTCACGCCATACGCGATATTGCCGAGGCTGGGCGCACTCGAGGTTATATCGGCGCCAGGAGCCGTGAGATAGACGTCGACCGCGCTCAAGCCGGGAGCGGCGTTGACGACCCGAACGGAAAAGAAACCGCTGCCCGGGTCGTTGAACGCATCGTTGCTGAGAAGCGCGCCTACGCCGGTAAGGGGGCCAAAGATGATGTAGGTGTAATTGGCGCCGGAGGTGACGTTAATCATCGTATTGATCAGAGTCGTTGCCGCGCCCGTGACCCCCACGGTAAACAGCGGAGTCCCGCTGTCGACGCTGGCGTATTGAGTCACTCCCTGAAAAGGCAGCCCCGTTGCAATCGCCTTCGACGCGACGCTGACGTTGAGCGCTGCGGCTTCCGAGAAAGCGTTGAGAATCCGCAACTGCGCGGAGCTGCTGTTGTTCCCGCTTTTGCCGCAGCCGGCGAGCACGAGCGAGATCGCACATAGTGCGGCAAGCGACAGACGATAGATACGCATAATGACTCCGGAGATGGCAGCGCCGTCGTGCGGCGCGGGGGCGGATGAACCTTGGACGTGGGATTCTAGCGCGGTGGGCCCTTGTCTGTCGACGTGCGGATCTGCGCGATGCGGTTGCAACATCCGGTTACAAACATTTCACCGCGAGTGCTCAAGCCATCGCGCGTTCGGGGCCGCGTTTTTTTGCGACCGACGAAAACGAGTCGACAACAAACCGCGCAGGCAAACCGGAACGACCAGCAAGAAACTGGTCGGGGTGAGAGGATTTGAACCTCCGGCCTCTACGTCCCGAACGTAGCGCTCTACCAGGCTAAGCTACACCCCGACGATTTGCAGCGACGGCGAAATGGTCACAAGCGTGGTCGCAAGCGACGCGAAAACTAGAAGCTGCGTGCCACCGCAAAAGCTGATAATTCTAGCAGAACTTCGCGGTAACTCGTAGAAGGCAGTGTCGCCAGACATTCGGCGGCCAGACCGCTTTCGGTTTCAGCACACTTTCGGGCGTAGTCGAGTGCGCCGGTTCGATGAAGCACCGCAAGTACCGCCGCGAATTCGCCGAGATTGCGGTTCTCGAGCGCGCGGCGGATCAGGGCAACTTCTTCCGGCGATCCGGTATCGAGCGCGCGAATCAGGGGCAGGGTCGCTTTGCCCTCTGCCAGGTCGTCGCCAGGGTTCTTGCCCATGGCAGCGTGGTCGCCAGTGTAATCGAGCACGTCGTCGATGAGCTGGAACGCGGTGCCCAGATGCATGCCATACCGCGCCAGAGAGTCTTCGATCTCGGGTCCGGCGTGTCCCAGCACCGCACCGAGCCGCGCGGCGGCTTCGAACAATTTGGCCGTCTTGCGCCGGATGACCGCGAGGTAGCTCTGTTCGTCAACGTCCGGGTCGCCTGAGTTCAGCAGCTGGAGCACTTCTCCTTCAGCAATGACATTGGTCGCGTCGGAGAGGATCTTCAGCACCGCAACACTGTCGGCAGTCACCATCAGCTGAAATGCGCGCGAGTAAAGAAAATCGCCGACGAGGACACTCGCCGCGTTGCCGAACATGGCATTGGCGGTAGCGTGCCCACGGCGAAGGGAAGATTCGTCGACCACGTCGTCATGCAGCAACGTGGCGGTGTGGATCATTTCCACCACCGCGGCCAGCGTGTGATGATGCGTTCCCCGGTAGCCGCACGCCTGAGCGGTAAGAAGCAGAAGCGCCGGCCGAAGGCGCTTGCCACCTCCGGCAATGATGTATTCGGCGACCTGCTGTATCAGTGCGACGTTCGAGTGCAGCGCCTCGCGCAGCACGCGATCGACCGCTTCCATGTCGTCGCGCAGAGCCGGCTGGAGCAGGGGAATTGTCACGGATGCGGGCAAACCGGTTGACTTGGAACGCGACCGCACGCGTAATCGCGGCTCGCATTGCGTGACAATGGGAACGGAGACGCATTTTACCCGATGCCGGACGCGCTTCTTCCCAAGCGGCGCCGGGCTTTGACATGAGCGCCGTAAGGTCTTAAAATAGCTGTCTTTTTTCGCGACGTCTCTTTTGGAGTTCCTATGTACGCGGTCATTAAGACCGGCGGCAAGCAATACAAGGTTGCCCCCGGCGAAAAACTCAAGATTGAACAGATACCCGCGGATGTGGGCGCGGAAGTGATCCTCGATCAGGTATTGATGGTTGGTGACGGCGCGACGGTGCGTCTGGGACAGCCCGTGATTGCCGGCGCAAGCGTCAAGGCGACGGTCCTCGCGCACGGGCGCGGCGACAAAGTCACGATCTTCAAGATGCGCCGGCGCAAGCATTACCAGAAACACCAGGGTCATCGACAAGGCTACACCGAGTTGAAAATCGACGGCATCGTCGGCTAGATTCGATATTGCTCAAGGCACAAGCGGGGTAACGATTAATGGCACACAAAAAAGCAGGCGGCAGCTCGCGTAATGGCCGCGATTCCCATTCCAAGAGGCTCGGGGTGAAGGCCTACGGCGGCGAAGCGATCACGGCGGGCGCCATCATCGTTCGGCAGCGCGGGACGAAAGTACATCCTGGGACCAACGTCGGCATCGGCAAGGACCATACGCTGTTCGCGCTGGTCGACGGCAAGGTCGCATTTACCGTCAAGGGGTCCGAAAAGCGCACTTTTGTCAGCATTCTCGCCCCGGCATAGGTACTCGGACACCCAAGGCCGTCCGAGGCAGCAGGCGCGGCCCCAACGAACCTTCGCCGAAACCGCGCGAATCCCCGCCCAGGCGGGGATTTTTGTTTATTGCACGCGAGCGCGGGATTCCGGCCGGACCGCGTTGGCGGACGCGCGACGGTCGCAAGCCGTCGTCAGCGCCGCTCCAGCCACCACAGCATCCCGGCGGCGAAGACGACGAACGCCGCGACTGGAAATGCAGCCGAAAACAGGGGAGGCCAGTCGTTGATCACCCCCAGATATGAAAAAAGTCGACTGAGAAGGAAGTACACCAATCCGATCATCGTGCCCGCGAAAATGCGAGAGCCCGCCCCTCCCGCGCGGCGCTGGAAATAGGCGAAGGGTAGCGCCAGAACCATCATCACCAGCACTGCCGCCGGATAGAAAATCTTGTTCCAGAGGGCGATTTCGAAGCGCGAGGTCTTCTGCTGGTTGCTCCCGAGCACGCGTATGTTGTCGTAGAGCGAGGTCATTTCCAGCTTCTCGGGGGCGACCTGGTAGACGGTCAGCAGCGAGGGCTTGAGCACGGTCTCCCAGGTGAATTTGTCGGCGCGGGTCATCTTCGCGCCCTCCGGCGAGAGCTCGGTCGTTTGCACGTTCTTGAGCAGCCACCGCCCATCGTTGACGAAGGTCCCCGTGTCGGCGACCCGAAGCGCTTTCAGGCGCAGGTCGGAATCGAACTCATAGACGCGTATGCCGATAAGTTTGGTGCCGCCGGAATCGTCGACGACGCTCTTGATGTTGACGAAGCTCGACAGCGGCAGCTGCTGCCGGAACCAGAATCCTGACTGGAACTGCTGTGCCACGATGCGCGTGGCCTGATCCTGCGCCTGTATGCGCACCTGTTGCGCCAGCCGCTCGGCGGGTGGAGCGAAGTATTCGCCTGCGAGAAAGGTGGCGACCGCAAGCGGTATGCCGACGCGCAGTATCGCGCCTGTAATCTGCGTCAGCGAGGCGCCGGAAGTGCGCATGACCGTGTATTCCGAATTGCCGACCAGCTGAGCGATCGCGAAAAGCGTTCCGATCAGCGCCGCCGTCGGCATGAGCTCGTACATGTGGCCCGGCAGGCTCAAGCCCACGAAAAACAGCGCCCGGCCGAGCGTGTATCCGTCCTTGCCGACATTACCCAGCTCGTGGATCAGGTCGAATAGGGCAAAGAGCGCGAGCAGCGCGACAAAAATCAGCAGCACAGCGTAAAAAACTTCGCGCCCGACGTAGCGATTGAGCGTCTTCATGCCGGTCGCAGGCGCGAGAACCACCCGAAAACCGAGAGCCGCCGGTAGAACATTGCGACGACGACTGTTGCGGCAATGGTGTGAATCAACAAGAGGCCCGCTACGAGCGGCAATCGGCCCTGCGCGATGAAGCTTTGGACGATATTCGAGCAATTGAAGTAGAGCATGTAGGCAAACAGCGCCGCGAACAGGTTGAGCGATCGCCCCATCCGCGGATTGACATAGGATAGGGGGATAGCCAGCAGCACCAGCAGGAACGCGCTGATGGGTACCGAGATCCGCCGGAACAGCTCGGCGCGCACCGTCGGACCGGCACCGACGATCAGCAGGGCGGTAGGCACCGCCCTCAGCGACTCGGGCAGCTCGCGGGCCTCCGCCGGCTCGATTCTCCGGCCAAGATGGCCGAACTCTGCAATGCGGAAATCGGCGGTGCCCGGTTTACCCTCGTAGCGGCGTCCATCTTCGAGCACGATAAAGCGGTCGCCGTTGGGTTTATCTTCGACCCGGCCGGAACGAGCAACCGTAGTGGAGTCTTTCTCGCTGTCGATCGAATGCAGAAAGATATTGCGGATCGTTCCGTCGAAGGAATTGATGCTTTCGATGAATACCACCAGTTTTGCCTGCGTGAACTCCTTGAACAGGCCTGGAGCGAGGACCGACAGCTCTTCGCGCGACTCGAGCTGGCGTTCGTACTCGAGGCGGCGCTGTTCCGCCCACGGCGACAGCCAGAGCGAGAGCACGACGATCGCGGCAAGGAAGGGACTAGCGAACCAGAGGATGGGCTTGAGCCACGCCGTCAGCCCCTGACCCGAGGTAAACCAGACGATCATCTCGCTGTCGCGATACCACCGCGACAATGTGAGCAGTACAGTCAGAAACAGCGCGACCGAGAGCAGGATGTTGAAGTAGAAGAGGGCATTGAATCCCAAAAGGGCCAGAATGCCCTCTGGGGCCACGGTTCCGCCGGCCGCCCGGCCCAGCAGACGCAACACCAAGTTGGTGAACAGGATACCCAGCAGGACTAGAAACAACGCGATGGCGGTCGCGGTCAGCTCTCGCACCAGGCTCCGGCGGAACACCATGACGACGGAAATATTTTGACTTTTTTAGGCTGATTTGCCGATAATGCGGTTCGTGCCGCCAAAAGGCAAATTTTGCGTTTGAGGAAACGGCGATGGAATTTCCCATAAAAAGCGGCAGCCCAGAGAAGCAGCGCAGCGCCTGCGTGGTCGTCGGTGTCTTCGACAACCGCAAGCCCAGTCTTTCCGCCGATTTGATCGACCGCGCGTCCGGCGGCTACATCAGCGAAATCATCCGTCGTGGCGATATGGAAGGAAAGCTCGGCAGCACGCTGCTGCTTCACAACGTCAAAGGAACGCTCGCCGACCGAGTCCTGCTCGTTGGCCTCGGCAAGGAGCGCGATTTTCGCGAGCGCGAGTTTCGCAGCGCAATCCGCGCCGCGGTGCGGCTCCTCAACGAGACCGGTTCCTACGAAGCGGTCGTGTACCTGACGGAGGAGAAGGTCAAGCGCCGCGAGGTCGCATGGCGGATCGAGCACGCGGTGGTCGTCGCCATGGAAGCCGTATACCGGTTCGATCAGATGAAAAGCCAGCCGGCGGAAGTGCGCCGGCCGTTGCGCAAGCTCACTTTGTCGGTGCCCCAGCGCAGCGACCTCACCTCCGGCGAGGCGGCAGCAGCGCGTGGCCTCGCCATTGCCCACGGCATGGATCTGGCGCGGGACTTGGGCAATCTGCCCGGCAACATCTGTACTCCCACCCATCTTGCCGAGCGCGCGCAGGCGCTGGCACAGGAACTCGGGTTCAAATGCGAGGTTCTCGACCGGGAGAAGCTTGAGGAGCTCAAAATGGGCTCATTCCTTTCGGTGACCAACGGCAGCGATCAACCGCCAAAGTTCATCGTGCTCGAGTACTGGGGCGCGGGGAAGAAGCAAAAGCCCTTTGTCCTGGTCGGCAAGGGGATTACCTTCGATTCCGGCGGAATTTCGCTCAAGCCCGGGCTCGACATGGATCAGATGAAATTCGACATGTGCGGCGCGGCGAGCGTACTCGGCGCGCTTTGCGCGATCGGCGAACTAAAGGCCAAGATCAACGTCATCGGTCTGGTTCCGACGTGCGAGAACTTGCCGAGCGGGCGTGCCACCAAGCCAGGCGATATCGTCAAGAGCATGTCGGGGCAGACGATCGAAGTGCTGAACACCGATGCCGAGGGACGTCTGATCTTGTGCGATGCGCTGACCTACGCCGAGCGCTACGAGCCGGCGGCGGTCGTCGACATCGCGACGCTGACCGGCGCCATGGTTATCGCCCTGGGTCACATCGCGAGCGGCATGTTCAGCAACAGCGACAGCCTCGCACGCGCACTGATCAATGCCGGCGAGGAATCGTTCGACCGCAGCTGGCAGCTGCCGCTCTGGGACGATTATCACGAGGGACTCGCCAGCAACTTTGCCGATTTCGCGAACATCGCCGGACGGGCGGGCGGCAGCATCACCGCGGCGTGTTTCCTGTCGAAGTTCTCCAAGAAATACGACTGGGCGCACCTGGATATCGCGGGTGTGGCATGGAACGAAGGCAAGGAGAAAGGCGCGACAGGCCGACCGGTTCCATTGCTGACGACGTGGCTGCTGGCACAGGAGACCCCGGGCTGACCGACGCTTTCGCCGTCCGGGACGCGGAAATGACCTCGATCGATTTTTACACTCACGTGGCCGATCGGCTCGCGGTCGCCGGGAAGCTTGTTGCCAAGGCGCTCGCGCAGCATGGTCACGTCCGCGTTCTGACGCCGGACTCCGCGACCACCGACGCTCTCGACCGCCTGCTCTGGCTGCAGCCCGCGACAGGTTTCTTGCCGCATTGCCGCGTTGCCAGCCCTCTGGCGTCGCAGACGCCGGTCTGGATCGACCACGCTCTGGAGCATCAGGGTCCGGCTGCGGTGCTCATCAATTTGCACGAGTCGCCACCGCCATTCTTTTCGCGCTTCGAGCGCCTGGCCGAGATCGTCAGCGTCGAAGGCGCTGCGGCCGCGCGCGAGCGATTCCGTTTCTATCGCGAGCGCGGATACGAATTGCGCACGCACAACATGGCCGAGCGGGGCTGATGCCGAGCGCACGCGAACTGCTGGAGCAGGCCGACGCGTTGATGCGCAAGAACCGGAAGCGCGGCGACGGCGACATCCCGCTGCTTACCGACGCAGTTGAGGTTGCAATTATCCCCGTACCCACGCCTGTGTCCGTATCCGCTCCAGTATTGGTGCAGGTTGCGCCACCTGTGGACGTGCCGCTGCTCACCGACGCGGTCGACGAAGTCGTGATCGACTTCGAGCCGCTACCGGCGCCGCCGGCAGTGCTGGGCGCGATCATGGAAGGCGACCCGTCGGATTGGCTGGTGATGGACACGATCGATCCGGCGTCGCACAGCATCACCGGCCGCGCGCCCGATACGCTGGCGATGGTGCCGCCGATGACGCTCAAGGCCGCCGGATCGGAAGCCACGCCCCCGCCCCTGGGCTCGCAGCCGCGCGAGAAGAGCCCTGCGCCGATGGAGCTGTTGCCGTCGAGCCTGCTTGCAATAGCCGTGCATGCGCCGTCGAGCGTGCCCGCGGCGACCCTGTATGCGCCGGCAGAGAGCGCGCCTG